>JAJPXQ010000087.1 GCA_021205385.1 Lachnospiraceae bacterium
ATGCAAAGGATGGAAAACTCTATTTGTATGATATAATAGAAATAAAAAAAGAAACGAGAAACCTTTTCCAGTCCGAAGACTTTACTCAGTAAGAGAACCCGCTTCCTTTTAGCTTATTTTATGGGTTTTGTCTGTGTTTGTCAAGCAGAGAGTTTTGTAAAAACTAAATAAATACGAAGGACGAAATTAAATGAAACTGCCACAGCGTTTTATCGAAAATATGAAAACGATCCTCGGTCCGGAACTTGATGACTACCTCGCAAGTTTCGAGAAGCCGGGCTTCCGGGGGCTGCGCGTCAATACCTCGAAGATTTCCGTGGAGGAATTTCTGCGGATCAGCCCTTTTCATAGTCTGAAACGGGTGCCCTGGACGCCGAACGGTTTTTTCTATACGGAGGAGGACGAGCCAACCCGGCATCCCTACTATTACGCCGGACTTTACTACATTCAGGAGCCGAGCGCGATGACGCCGGCCAGCGTGCTGCCGGTCGAGGAAGGGGAGCGCGTGCTCGACCTCTGTGCGGCGCCGGGGGGAAAGGCGACGGAGCTCGGCGCAAAGCTGAACCATACGGGGCTGCTCGTCGCGAACGACGCAAGCGCTTCCCGCACAAAGGCGCTGCTCAAGAATCTCGAGGTCTTCGGCCTGCCGAACATCCTCGTGACAAGCGAGATGGGAGATAAGCTGGATCGCTATTTTCACGAATATTTTGACAAGATTCTGATCGACGCGCCCTGCTCCGGCGAGGGCATGTTCCGCAGGCAGTCACATATGATCGCGGCCTGGGAGAAGCAGGGGCCGGAGGTCTTTGCGAAGATGCAGCGCGAGATTCTCGACCAGGCGGCGGAGCTTCTGCGGCCTGGCGGGATGATGCTCTATTCGACCTGTACCTTCTCACAGCTTGAGGACGAGGGAAGCGTCGACGGCTTCCTCACGCGGCATCCGGATTTCCATCTGGAGGACATTCCGCCCTGCGAGGGTTTCTGTCCAGGAATGCCGACACTTGTGGGCAGCAGTCACCCGCTGGAGAAATGTGTCCGCCTCTTCCCGCACCGGATCGACGGAGAGGGACATTTTCTGGCGCTTCTGCGAAAGGCCGGAGAGGGCAGGACGGAAGTGATTTTGCCGAAGAGCCGTCCGGTAAAGCTGCCTGCCGAGCTGGAAGATTTTCTGCAGGATGTGTCGATGCCAATCGATCGCGCGCGCCTGCAGATCCGCGGCACGAAGGTCTTCCTGATGCCGGAGGGCGTGGGCGCTTATCCGGGCCTGCGCTTCCTGCGAGCGGGTCTCTATATGGGAGAACTCCTGAAGAAGCGCTTTGAGCCGAGCCAGGCCTTCGCGATGGTGCTGAAGAAGGAAGAATATGTCTCCACGATCGATCTTCCCGTAACGGACGAGCGCATCATTCGCTATCTGAAGGGCGAGACGATCGAGATCGCAGAGCATGAGAGTAGGCACCCGGATGGCTGGCAGCTCGTCTGCGTGGACGGCTACCCGCTCGGCTGGGGCAAGCTCATCCGCGGCACGCTGCGAAATAAATATTTCTCCGGCTGGAGGATGAACGCATGATGCGTCTGGATAAATATCTGTGTGAGACCGGTTTCGGCACGCGCAGTCAGGTGAAGGCTCTCCTGAAAAAGGGACTGGTGAGCGTGAACGGCGAACTGGAGAAGCGGCCGGAGCGAAAAGTGGACGAGCATGCCGACACAGTTTCCTGCGGCGGAAAAGATGCTGTTTACAGGGAGTTTACGTATCTTATGTTATATAAACCCGCAGGTGTGCTGACGGCCCGGTCGGATCGGCGGGAACGGACGGTGTTCGATCTCATCCCGGTGGATCTGCGGCGGGATCTCTCCCCGGTCGGCAGGCTGGACAGGGATACAGAAGGTCTGCTTCTGCTGACCGATGACGGGGCGCTCTCGCATCACCTTTTATCCCCGCGTCATCATGTAGAAAAAGTATATTTCGCGCGGGTGCAGGGAACATTGCGGGAAGCGGATATCCTGCGCTTTCAGGAGGGCCTGGACATCGGCGACGAACGAATGACACTTCCAGCGAAACTTGAGATACAGAAAAGCGGAGCGCAGAGCGAAGCGTTCGTTACGCTGCACGAGGGCCGTTATCATCAGGTGAAGCGAATGTTCCAGGCGCTTGGCTGCGAGGTGCTCTACCTCCGGCGGCTCTCAATGGGGAGTCTTGCGCTGGACGAGAGTCTCGCACCTGGAGAATGGCGCGCGCTGAGTGAAGAGGAGATTTCACTTTTAAAGAAGGAAGAAGGATTACGGGATGGAACAGACGAGGCGAATTGATTTTCTGCCGGTGAGCCGGGCGGATATGGAAGAGCGGGGTATCGCCCGGCTGGATTTTGTCTATATCAGCGGCGACGCCTATGTGGATCATCCCTCCTTCGGTACGGCGATCATCAGCCGTCTGCTGGAATCGCGTGGCTACACGGTCGGTATTCTCGCGCAGCCGGATTTTCACAGTGCGGAGAGCATCACAGAGCTTGGAGAGCCGCGTCTGGCCTTCCTCGTCAGCTCCGGAAATATGGACTCGATGGTGAACCATTACACGGTTGCGAAGCATCACCGGAAGACGGACGCCTACTCGCCGGGCGGTGAGATGGGAAGGCGGCCGGACCGTGCGGTCATTGTCTATTGTAATCTGATCCGGCAGAAATATAAGCATACACCAATCATCATCGGTGGCGTCGAGGCCTCGCTTCGGCGGCTTGCCCACTATGACTACTGGTCGGACAGCGTGCGGCGTTCGATCCTGCTCGAGAGCGGCGCGGATCTTATTTCCTACGGGATGGGAGAACGCTCGATCGCAGCGATTGCGGAGGCTCTCGACGCGGGGATGCCTGTGCGGGAGATCACCTGGATACCGGGTACCGTCTGCAAGGTGCGCTCGCTGGAGGAAATCAGCGACTTTTCACTGCTCCCGGATTATGATACAATACGTACGGATAAGCGAAAATATGCGGAGAGCTTTGCCGAGCAATATCGCAATACCGATCCTTTTAGCGGGAAGCGTCTGGTCGAATCCTATTCGAAAAGCTGTTTCGTTGTGCAGAACCCGGCCTCGGAGCCTCTGAGTCAGGAGGAGATGGACGAGGTCTATGATCTCCCCTACACGCGCAGCTGGCATCCGATGTACGACGCCGCAGGCGGGATACCGGCACTTTCCGAGGTAAAGTTCAGCCTCGTGAGCTGCCGCGGCTGCTTCGGCGGCTGCTCCTTCTGTGCGCTGACCTTTCACCAGGGGCGCATCGTCCAGACGCGAAGCCACGCGTCGATTCTGCGCGAGGCGGAGCGGATGACACAGGAAAAAGATTTCAAGGGTTATATTCACGACGTCGGCGGACCGACTGCGGATTTCCGTGCGCCGGCCTGTGAAAAGCAGATGACAAAGGGCGTATGCCCGGACCGGCAGTGCCTGTACCCGAAGCCCTGCAAAAATCTGATCGCCGACCACTGCGATTACATCGCGCTGCTCAGAAAGTTGCGCGCCCTGCCGCGCGTAAAGAAGGTCTTTATCCGCTCGGGCGTGCGCTTTGACTATGTACTGGCGGATACGAAGAGCAATTTTCTCGAGGAGCTCTGCCGCTATCACGTGAGCGGACAGCTGAAGGTTGCGCCGGAGCATGTGTCAGATCCGGTACTGCGCTGCCTGGGCAAACCGCCCGCGTCCGTCTATCGCGAGTTCAGCAGTCGTTATCGGAAGATGAATGAGAAGCTCGGCCTGAAACAGTACCTCGTGCCGTATCTCATGTCCTCGCATCCGGGCAGCACCATGCAGGAGGCCGTCGAGCTCGCCGAGTATTGCCGCGACTTAGGGTACATGCCGGAGCAGGTGCAGGATTTCTATCCGACGCCTTCGACAATCTCGACCTGCATGTATTACACCGGACTCGATCCGCGCTCCATGCAGCCGGTCTATGTGCCGAAGGATCCGCATGAGAAGGAAATGCAGCGCGCGCTGATCCAGTACCGTAATCCGAAAAACCGTGCGCTCGTCATGGAAGCTCTGAAAAAAGCCGGACGCGAGGATCTGATCGGCTACGGCCCGAAATGTCTGATTCGCCCGGAGACGGGAAGGCCGCATGGAAAGAAGCAGAGTTCTTCACATTCTTCAAACAGGAGGAAAGTGTCACAGGGAAGGAAGCGAAAATAATCAATGAAAAATACGTTGCAGAAAGGTAGCTTTGGCTATCTGAATAAACTGAAGGTACATGAGTGGCTTAAGGCGCTGCTCTATTTGTCGATCCCGATCGCGGTCTATATCGCCGTGCTGCTGATCAACGGTGAGCAGATCACGATCATTACGGTGATGGTTCTCGTGGGCTGTATCCCCGGCTGCAATCAGACCGTGCATGCGATTCTCGCGACGCGCTATCACTCGATTGACCGGACGCTCTACGAAGAAGTGGAGGAGGCCAAAGGCGGGCGGCTTGCCGTCTATGAATATGTGTTCACAACCTATGAAAAGAATTATTATATAGACAGCATCATTATATCCGGGCGCGAGCTGGCCGGATACAGCAGCGACGCGAAGCTGGATACGGCTGCAGCCGCGGAGCATCTGACAAAAATATTGCGACAGAATTCTTATAAGCAGAATGTGAAGATTATCACGGATCGGAAGGCGTTCCTGTCGCGGGCGCGGGATCTCGCACAGCGCACGCCGGAGGAGGTGCCGTTCAAGGGAGACGACCGTTATCCGGGATTGAACCGGGAGGAGGTCATTCGCGAGGTGCTGAACACGATCTCGCTTTGACGGGTATAGAATATGAGAATGATCATCGTGCAGGAACAGGAAGCAGGGCAGCGCCTCACGAAGCTGCTCGGAAGCCGTCTGGGCGGCGCGTCTACCGGCTTCCTCTACAAAATGCTCCGCAAAAAGAATATTACACTGAATGGAAAGAAGGCCGACGGCAGCGAGCGGCTCTGTGCAGGCGACGAGATACGTATCTTCCTGTCGGAGGAAACCTATGAGAAATTTGCGAGCCGCGAAGAGGAAGAACACTTTCCGGAAGCGCATCTGGACATCATATACGAGGATACGCAGATTCTCATCGTCAATAAGCCCGCCGGGATGCTGAGCCAGAAGTCCTCCCCGCGAGATGTCTCGCTGAACGAATATATGCTCGGCTATCTCGTCCGCAGCGGACAGTGGAGTCCCGGAGAACAGGCTTTCCGTCCTTCCGTCTGCAGCCGTCTCGACCGGAACACAAGCGGCCTCGTCGTCTGCGGCAAGACGATGTCTGCGCTGCAATGCATGGCGGAGCTATTGCGCAGCCGCGAGCTGAAAAAGTATTATCTCTGCCTTGTGAGCGGGAGAGTGGAGAGTGCGCAGCGACTGGAGGCCTGGCTGAAAAAGGATGCCGCCTCCAATCGCGTGGCAATTTTCGAGGAGGAACAGAATGGCGCGCTTCCGATCATCACGGAATTTGAGCCGCTGAACGTTACGGATCGGGCGACGATCCTGAAGGTGCACCTGGTCACAGGCCGCCCGCACCAGATCCGCGCGCATCTCGCCTCCATCGGCCATCCGGTTGTCGGGGATGGGAAATACGGGGATCAAGCGGTAAACGAATCGTTTCGCAGAGAGTACGGCACAAAGCGTCAGCTGCTCCATGCCTGGCGCATTGAGTTCCCGCAGATGGAGCCGCCTTTGGAGACTCTTTCCGGGAAAAGCTTCGAGGCGGATCTTCCGCATGATTTTCGGAAAGTCTTACAGAAGATGCACGGAAAGGTGACATAAAAACATTATGGCTACTTGGAATTCGAGAGGCCTCCGCGGCTCCGCCCTGGAGGAGCTCATCAATCGCACAAATGAGCGCTATCGGCAGAAGGGACTCGCGCTGATCCAGAAGGTGCCGACCCCGATCACGCCGATCCGCTTCGATAAGGAGGAACGGCATATCACGCTGGCTTACTTTGACCAGAAGAGCACGGTCGACTATATCGGGGCCGTGCAGGGGATACCGGTCTGTTTCGACGCGAAGGAGTGCCATGTCCGCACCTTTCCGCTGCATAATGTGCACGAGCACCAGGTCCGCTTCATGGAGGATTTCGAGCGGCAGGGTGGCAAGGCTTTCCTGATCATTCATTTTACTTCTGAACAGAAATTTTACTATCTCCATATCCGCCAGCTCATGATCTTCTGGAAGCGGGCACAGGAGGGCGGCAGAAAGAGTTTCCTTTATGAGGAACTTGACCCGGCGTATTTTTTTGAAAGCTCTGACGGCTATCTTGTGCCGTATCTGAAGCCGCTCAGCTATGACCTGGAAACCGAGGCGCAGGTTGACATGGGAGGAGCGGATAGCTTATAATATTGGGCGGTGATTGTGTCTGTGCACATACATGCAGCAATCCGCTTTCACATCCTGCTTAAAAGAGGAGTCACATTATGAATCAGCAGATTTTACATACGCCTGAGGGTGTCCGCGATATTTACAATGAAGAGTGCAGCCGCAAGCTGCGCCTGCAGCAGCAGCTTCATGACACGCTGCGGCGTTACGGTTATCGTGACATCGAGACGCCGACTTTCGAGTTTTTCGACGTGTTCAGCCGCGAGGTCGGCACTGTTCCTTCCAGGGAACTTTATAAATTTTTTGACCGTGAGGGCAATACGCTTGTGCTGCGGCCGGACTTTACCCCGTCGATCGCGCGCGCCGCGTCCAGGTATTTTCTCGAGGAGGATCTGCCGATCCGACTTTGCTATATGGGAAATACTTTCATCAACAGCGCGAGCTACCGCGGGCGCCTCAAGGAGACCACGCAGCTCGGTGCAGAACTGATGGGCGACGCCTCGATCGACGCGGATGCGGAGATCATTGCGCTTGTGATTGAGTCCCTGCTGAGCGCGGGTCTTACGGAATTTCAGGTGAGCGTTGGACATATCGCGTATTTCAAGAGTTTTCTCATGGAAGCGGGTATTGGGCAAGAAGACGAGCTCGCCTTACGCGAACTCATTTCCAATAAAAACTATTTTGGCGTGGAGGAATTTGTGGCGAACCTCGATCTCGACGATGCGGTGAGACGCGCTTTCATCCGGCTGCCTTATCTCTACGGGACCTCGGAAGTCTTCGAGGAGGCAAAATCGCTTGCCGTCAATATGGCCGGTGCGCAGGCGGTAGATCGTCTTGCGGAGCTTTACGAAATTCTGAAGCTTTACGGCTACGAGCGCTATGTGTCCTTCGACCTCGGCATTGTCAGTAAATATAAGTATTACACGGGCATTCTGTTCCAGGCCTACACCTACGGCACCGGCGAGCCGGTTGTAAAGGGCGGACGCTATGACACGCTGCTCGAACATTTTGGAAAGAAATCCCCGGCAGTCGGTTTTGCGGTTGTCACCGACCAGCTCTTAAGTTCGATTACACGGCAGGACCTTGTGTCCCGGAGCAGTCGCACAGGCATCCTCATTGTTTATCAGGAGGAAGATCGCGCCGCAGCTCTGGCGCTTGCGAAGGAGCTGCGCGGACAGGGAGGAGAGGTGGAACTGCTCTGCGCTGCAGAAGGAAAAAGCCTGGATGACTATCGTGCCTATGCGGGACGGACGGGCGCGGGACGCTTCCTGTATTTTGAGGATGGCAAAGCCGCTGAGGAGGAGCTGTGATATGAGATATCTGACAGTGGCGCTCACGAAGGGGCGCCTTGCAAAAAAGACGATGGAGCTCTTTGAGCGCGCGGGCATCTTCTGTGAGGAGATGAAGGATCCGGACAGCCGGAAGCTGATTTTTGTCAATGAGGAGCATGGACTGCGCTTTTTCCTCGCGAAGGGGCCGGATGTGCCGACCTATGTGGAATACGGCGCGGCGGATATCGGCGTTGTGGGCAAGGATACGATTCTGGAAGAGGGACGGCGCATGTACGAGGTGCTTGATCTTGGCTTCGGAAAATGCCGGATGTGCGTCTGCGGTCCGGAATCCGCGCGGGAATACCTGCAGCATCAGGAACTGATCCGGGTGGCGACCAAATATCCGAATATCGCGCGGGATTATTTCTATAACCGCAGGCATCAGACTGTTGAAATCATCAAGCTGAACGGCTCGATCGAACTGGCGCCGATCGTCGGGCTCTCCGAGGTGATCGTAGATATCGTTGAGACAGGCTCGACCCTGCGGGAAAATGGCCTCACCGTGCTCGAGGAGGTCTGCCCGCTCTCGGCGCGTATGGTTGTGAATCAGGTCAGCATGAAGATGGAACAGGAGCGGATCGGAAAGATCATCGGCGATCTGAAAGCCGCGCTGAAGGAGGCATAAGAAAGGTGAGAATTGTGACACTGAATCAGGAGTCCCGGCAGGATCTGCTGCGAAAGCTCCTGAAGAGAAGTACATCTGACTATGGGGATTACGCAGACACCGTGCAGGACATCCTCGATCAGGTGCGCACGGCCGGGGATAAGGCGCTGATCGAGCTGACGGCACGCTTTGACTGGGACGGCATATGCGCGGACAATCTGCGCGTATCGGAAGAGGAGATGCAGGAGGCCTATGAAGAGATCGATGACAGACTTCTTGCAACGATCCGCAAATCCCTGCATAATATTCGCAGCTACCATGAAAAACAGAAGCGCAGCAGCTGGTTTGACACGACGGACGAGGGCACGCTCCTTGGACAGAAGATCACGCCTCTGCGCACCGCAGGCGTCTATGTGCCGGGCGGCAAGGCGGTCTATCCCTCGTCGGTGCTGATGAACATCGTGCCGGCCCGTGTCGCCGGCGTTGGGCGCGTGATCATGTGTACGCCGTGCAAGAACGGAAAAATTGATCCAGCGGTGCTCGTCGCGGCGAAAGAAGCAGGCGTAGACGAGGTTTATCGCATAGGCGGCGCGCAGGCTATTGCGGCGATGGCCTACGGGACGGAGACGATCCCGAAGGTGGATAAGATCACCGGTCCCGGTAACATATTCGTCGCGCTGGCAAAGAAGGCGGTCTCCGGTATCGTCGGCATTGACTCGATCGCCGGTCCGAGCGAAATCCTCGTTCTGGCGGATGAGAGCGCGAACGCCCGCTATGTGGCTGCGGACCTGCTCTCGCAGGCCGAACACGACGAGATGGCGAGCGCGATTCTGGTGACAACGAGCCGGAAACTGGCGGAGGAGGTATCCGCCGAGGTCGATGAGTTTGTGAAGCATTTGTCGCGAAGAGAGATCATACAGAAATCGCTCGACCATTACGGTTATATTCTGGTGGCAGAATCGAGGCAACAGGCGATTGAGACCGTCGATGAGATTGCGTCTGAGCATCTTGAGATTGTGACAGAGAACCCCTTCGAGGTCATGACGAAAGTGCACAATGCGGGGGCGATTTTCCTCGGACCCTACAGCAGCGAACCGCTTGGAGACTATTTCGCGGGGCCGAATCACATCCTGCCGACGAACGGCACGGCGCGTTTCTTTTCCCCGGTTTCGGTTGATGATTTTATAAAGAAGTCAAGTATTATTTATTACTCGAAGGAAGCGCTTGAGAAGGCGCATGATGACATTGAATATTTTGCAAAAGCAGAACAGTTAACTGCGCACGCGAATTCGATCGCGGTGCGTTTTGAAAAGGAGGAGAAATTATGAGCAGAACGGCTACAGTAGAGAGAGAGACGAAGGAGACAAAGATCCGGCTTACATTAGACCTTGATGGAAGCGGAAAGGCAAATGTATCTACGTTTGTCGGATTTTTTGACCACATGCTGGACGGCTTTGCGCGTCATGGTCTTTTTGACCTTGACCTCAAGGTGGACGGCGACCTGAATGTAGACTGTCACCACACGGTGGAGGATACGGGCATTGTGCTTGGTACTGCGATCCGCGAGGCGGCAGGCGATAAGAAAGGAATCCGGCGTTATGGCAGCTGCATCCTTCCGATGGATGAGGTGCTGGTGCTCTGTGCAGTCGATCTCTGCGGACGCCCCTCTTATGTATCGGACGCTACTTTCAGCGCGCCGATGATCGGAGAGCTTGATACGGAGACGATCGGTGAGTTTTTCTATGCAGTCAGTTACAGCGCGGCGATGAACCTGCATTTTAAGGTGCTCGCAGGCGGAAACAGCCATCATCTCTGCGAGGCGATGTTCAAAGCCTTCGCAAAGGCGCTCGATATGGCGACCTCACAGGATCCGCGAATCACGGACGTTTTATCGACGAAGGGAAGCCTCTGATATGAAGAAAAAATACCTGGTACCGGTTATGCCGGTGCGAAAGGGAATGGCCGGTGGACGGGACGGCGTAGAGCTTGCCTCCTTCTACAGTGATAACGGCGCGGATGCGATCCTGATTTTTGATCTGTCCGAGTCCGATGAGGAGCACGAACAGAATATCGGCATGCTGCGCGAGCTTGTGCGCCGGGTCGAGATTCCGGTCTACGCAGGCGGCCACATCCGCCGTGTGGAGGACGTAAAAAAGATTCTGTATGCGGGCTGTCACAAAGCTGTGCTGAACTGTGGAAGGGCGAGCAACGTGGAAATGCTGGAAGAGGTCTCAAAGCGTTTTGGCAGAGATAAAATTGCCTTCAGCATTTCCGATGAATCGCAGTATGCCGCGAATTTTCCGGAACTGGGGAGCCTGGCATTCTGGTCCGGCTCCGATGAATACTGTCCCTTTGGCGGAAAGCTGCCGGTCATCAGCGTCAGCGGCGCTGCGACTGAGGAGGCAGTGATCAATGTGTTGTCCAACAAGTGGGCGGACGGCATTGCGACCGCATATTTCTCCTCCGAGGTGGCGGATTTCATGGGTCTTAAGGCAGCGGCAGCTGAGCGCGGGCTTCAGATGCATGTCCTGACGAGCGAGATGGAGTGGGAGGAGCTGCGTCCGAACGCTGACGGGCTTGTTCCTGTCGTCGTGCAGGATTACCGTACGCTGGAAGTATTGATGGTTGCTTATATGAACGAGAAGTCGTTCTATGCGACGCTCGAGACCGGTAAGATGACCTACTGGAGCCGCAGTCGTCAGGAGCTCTGGGTCAAGGGGATGACGAGCGGACATTTCCAGTATGTGAAGGCGCTGTCCGTCGACTGCGATAACGACACGCTCCTCGCAAGGGTGAGCCAGGTGGGTGCAGCCTGCCATACCGGCAATTACAGCTGCTTCTACCGGGATATTCTGAAAAAAGAATACGACACTTCCAATCCGCTGCGGGTCTTTGAGGAGGTCTATGACGTGATCAAAGACCGGAAGGCGAACCCGAAGGAAGGCTCCTACACGAATTACCTCTTCGACAAGGGAATTGACAAGATCCTGAAGAAAGTCGGTGAGGAGGCAACGGAGCTCGTCATCGCGGCCAAGAATCCGGACCCGGAGGAGATTAAGTACGAGATGAGCGATCTTCTGTATCATGCGATGGTGCTGATGGTCGAGCGCGGCGTCACCTGGGAGGATATCACGGAGGAACTCTCGAAAAGATAGGTATGCCGGAGCCTTTCGCCGCATATCCTAGCAGCGGGGTGAGAAGATGGGCGCATACCGCGATCAGCTTTTAAAAGAGACTTACGGAAGCCGGAGGGCCGAGCTCATGGGAGAAACCTGCGCGGAGCCATCCGGATTTCTGACTGTATTCAAGATACGTTTCATGATCTGCCTGATTCTTTTCGGGGGCTTTTCCTATATGAGCCTGACCGGAACGAGTTTTTTCGGTGTCACGGCGGAGCAGGTCGTGGGAGCAGTCACGGACGAGAGCTTTTATGAGACGATACAGGCGGAACTGTCCGGGCTGGTGCAGTGAGAGATTTTAAAGGAATGTTTGAAATATGGATAAACTGGACAAGATAGGAACAGAGACGGATCGGCAGTATGCGTACATGCAGGAGGCAAGGCGTCTCGTAGAGGAGGAGTCTGCGCGTCTGGGCAGACCGCTGACTGCAAATATCACCACCTTTGGCTGCCAGATGAACGCCCGGGACTCGGAGAAACTCTCCGGTATCCTGCGCGAGGCGGGTTATGTGGAGACAGAAAGCGAGGAGGCCGACTTCGTCATCTACAACACCTGTACCGTGCGGGAAAACGCGAATCAGCGCGTCTACGGACGTCTTGGCGTGCTGCACGGCTATAAAAAGAAGAATCCGCACATGAAGATTGCGCTCTGCGGCTGTATGATGCAGGAGCCGACTGTGGTCGAGAAGCTGAAAAAAAGCTACCGTTTTGTCGACCTGATTTTCGGAACGCACAATATTTTCAAATTTGCGGAGCTTCTGGTACAAACGCTCAGTTCTGACCGGATGATCATCGATATCTGGAAAGATACGGATCAGATTGTTGAGGATCTGCCGACGGAGCGCAAATATCCCTTCAAGTCCGGCGTGAACATTATGTTTGGCTGCAATAATTTCTGCAGCTACTGCATCGTGCCCTATGTGCGGGGACGGGAGAGAAGCCGTGAGCCGCAGGATATTATCCGCGAGATTGAGGCACTGGTGAACGACGGCGTGCGCGAGGTCATGCTGCTCGGGCAGAATGTCAATTCCTACGGCAAGACGCTCCCGCAGCCCGTAAGCTTCGCACAGCTTCTGAAGGAAGTGGAACAGATCGACGGCCTTAAGCGCATCCGCTTCATGACCTCGCATCCGAAAGATCTCTCGGACGAGCTCATCGAGGTTATGGCGCAATCAGAGAAGATCTGTCGGCATCTGCATCTGCCGTTGCAGTCGGGCAGCAGCCGTATCCTGAAAGTGATGAACCGCCGCTACACGAAGGAACAGTACGTGGAGCTTGCGCAGAAAATACGCACCGCAATGCCTGACATCGCGCTCTCCACGGATATCATTGTCGGCTTTCCGGGCGAGACGGAGGAAGATTTTCTGGAGACGCTCGACGTGGTGAAAACCGTGCGCTATGACAGCGCCTTCACCTTTATCTACAGCAAAAGGACAGGCACTCCGGCGGCCGCCATGGAAAATCAGGTGCCGGATGAGATCGTGAAGGACCGCTTTGACCGGCTTCTGACTGCCGTACAGGACATTTCCCGGGAAATGGCAGAACGCTTTACCGGGGACATCCAGGAAGCGCTTGTGGAGGAACCGAATGATCAGCTGGAAGGCTATATGACCGGACGGCTGGGCAATAATCATGTTGTACACTTTCCGGGTGGAACGGATCTTATCGGGAAGATCGTCAGGGTTCGCCTGGAAGAATGTAAGGGATTCTATTATATGGGAAGCATTGTTGACTGAATATGAAAAAAGATCTTCTGATTATCACTGTCGCAGCCTTCATTTACGCTGCAGGTATCAGCCTGTTCCTCGACCCGAACAACCTCGCGCCGGGCGGCGTGACAGGTATCTCCGTCATTCTGAACCGGCTTTCCGGCGTTGATACAGGTACCCTTTATTTTCTGCTGAATATACCGATTGTTCTCCTGGGCGTATGGAAATTCGGCTGGCGTTTCATGGGGAAGACGGCTTATGCTGTCGCTCTGACATCCACGTTCACAAATCTTCTGGCTGCTTTTGGCGCGGTCACGGATGATCTGCTCCTCGCGGCGCTGGCGGGCAGCGTGCTCATTGCCCTGGGGATTGGCCTGATCTTCAAGGCCGGAGCGACGACCGGCGGCACCGATATCATTATCAAAATTCTGAGGCAGAAATACCGTTATCTAAAAACCGGTTTCCTTTTCCAGTGTACAGATATGATCATTGTGGCAATATCCGGACTGGTATTTCGTGATCTGAACATTGCACTCTACGCGATGATTGCCGTACTCATCAGCGGACGCGCGCTCGACTATGTGCTCTATGGCGGAGATGAGGCGAAGCTGATCTATATTATTACAGAGAAACCAGACGACATCGGCAGACGGCTCCTGCTGGAGCTGGAGGTGGGCATCACTTACCTGCATGGCTCAGGCGGCTGGACAGGACGTGAAAAGCAGGTCATTCTCTGTGTCGTTCGCCGCACACAGGGTCCGCAGGTACAGGAGCTTGTAAAAGCGGAGGATCCGGAAGCTTTCCTGATTATCACAAGTGCAAGCGAAATCTATGGGGAAGGCTACAAGAATCTGTTCGAGGAATCCCTGTAAGTTCCGGATACTTTGACAAGCTTTTTCCTCTATGCTATAA
>JAJPXQ010000021.1 GCA_021205385.1 Lachnospiraceae bacterium
AGAAATGTGAAAGGCACTCTCGAGTTACAGGGGAGAACTTTTCACTCTCAAGTAAATTATAAGATAGAGGTTAAATACCATGAAAATGCAGGAATCCCCGGAAGATTATCTGGAAGCAATCCTGGTCTTATCCAGGGAGCTTGGAAATGTACGCTCTATCGATGTCGCGAATTATCTCGGCTACAGCAAGCCAAGCATCAGCGTCGCGATGAAACGCCTGCGTGAAAATGGCTTTGTCGCGCTCGACGACCATGGGAACCTGATTCTGACCGGCTCCGGCCTGTCGATCGCGCTGAAAATCTATGAGCGTCATCTGACAATCTCGCAATTTCTGATGTCCATCGGCGTCAGTGAGGAAGTGGCAAAAAAAGACGCGTGCCGCATGGAGCACGTCATCAGCGACGAGAGCTTTGAAAAAATCAAGGCGCTCACCAGTTCACCCCTCATTAACACTTAATTCAGGGAGCAGCGCCTCTCCTTCTGCGGTCGCACTCGATCCATTCGTCCAGCGTGAGCGGCGTATAATCCGAATACATGCAGAAGCAATTGATCATGTTGGACGGAACCGGTCTTTTCTCTCCGTCCGGATCCTCATGGATCGTAGAACGCGTGATCTCCTGAAACTGTTCGATCAGGCGCTGATCTATTGTGTCATGAACATGCCCGTAGAGCATGTATACTTTTGGATCTCCCTTTTTGGTCAGACGATACTGCCCGTTGTAGCACATAATCGGATAATGGCAGAGCACCACCTTCCGTCCATTGTCGTGCATCTCCTTATAGGGCAGAATCCATTCGAAGCGCTCCGCGTTATAGGCTTTATTCCGCAGAAAGCGGTCATGATTTCCCTGTATCAGGCAGAGGCGCCCGTGCAGCTTTTCCAGGAGTTCGTTTGTCTCCTCCGCTTTTCCCCACGACAGGTCGCCGAGGATGATCACCTCGTCGTTCCTGCGCACCTTTTCATTCCACTTCCGCAGCATGCAGGCATTCATCTCTTCCGCATCCGCAAAGCCCCGGCGATCCATCTTCGTATTCAGGCCCTCATGGAAAAAATGCGGATCGGCGATATAGTATCTCACGGCAGCATCTCCTCATTCGTGGGAATGGACAACAATTCACGGACACGGCTTCTGATCACTTTTTCAATTGCCTGTAAATGCTCCTCCGGAAGATTGATAGAAGGATGTCGCCTGAAGCGAAAATCCAATACACGGCGCAACTGTTCCTTTTGTTTTGCACCCATGACTTCCATGCATACCTCTTCATAAGTTACACCGTAAGGAGTAGTCCGGGTTTTCGCATACTCGGCAAGATTGGGAATATCCTCGCGGCCAGCAAAGCAGAACAGGGAAAGTCCGTTATCAAAAATCGGGGCCGGGGCGATAATCCTGCCTGTATGGTTATCTCTCAGCACGCCAAAATTGCCAAAGTGTCTATCCTCATTATAAATAAGAGCATCAAATACAAGCATACTGCGAATCTGCTCAGCAAAGTCGCTACCCAGCCTGTCATAATAATCAAGGCAGGCCTGTATCCCACCTGTACGGACAATCCGCCCAACAGGAATGAAGGACACATCCACACTGGTAAACAAGGCGCATTTGGAAGCAGTGATTCCTTTCCAGTTTTCAATATCATAGTGTACGGCATTGAGTTTCATCGCTTCCGCCACCTGTGACGCATAATATTCACAGTAAGGTTCCCGACCCGTATTGGAAGCCCCTGAAGTTCCGCCTTTGTAAAGGTAGATACCATCGCCTTCTAAAAATCGCCATGCTTTCGGCAACATACCGTTCGTGGTAAGTTCCGGTGATGTCGTAAATACCTGCCTGCTCTGCCCTGCACCTGTATATGCGACCAAAGCCAGCATTTCAGAAAAGCGGTTTTCATATAGATTATACTGGGAGAATGTACCCTCAAAGCCATCTGGCACAATCCAGTAACTGTCATTGAGAGACAGACCTTTACAAACATCGATAATGCCTTTCGTATCGTTATGGGAAAGTCCCAAAGTCTTCAGGATTTCATCGACAAAGGTACGGTTTTTCGGGATAACCCGCCTTTCCAGCCATTTAATAACGCCCTCATTTGTGCATTCCATATCGAGAGGCATAAGGTGAGAAAATTCCTCATGAATCAAAAGAATATCGACAACAAGCCCCGCCAAACCCTTTTTCCCCATGGAAAACCGCATCAGTTCTGTATCATAAATACGCAGGCTGTAAATATTACTCATAGCTTCCTTCTTATCCGTCCTCTCTTTCATTTATTCTAATAAACCTGCACTGAAATTGCAAGACATTTGACATCCTCTCCCCCCGCGCCTTATCAGGCCATCATATCCTTCAAATCAAACAGCAGCACGGACTCATCCTTTTCGGCTTCCCGCAAAACTGCGTCGGTAAAGCCAGTCTTGCTGAACAGCGCAAACCAGGTCTTCTCTCTTTGCCTGGTCACCAGATCAGCCCGATGGCGCAGCTTTTCCAGCACTGTATAATCCAGAGGCTGATTTCTCCACTTGCATTCGCAGAACAGATAATCACCCTCGCCTCTGGCCACCAGATCCACCTCCGCCTGTGCATGCTCCGGGGAATTGCGATCCGTTCCCCACCAGCTTCCGATCTCCGTGAACAGAATCGGCAGTTCACCGCGACTGTTCTTTCGCAACAGGTATTCTCTGCAGGCCTGTTCAAAGACAAGCCCCATATAATGACTGTAATCCGGTTCAATTTTCCGCTTCCATACAAGTTCCATGGCATCCGTCTCGAGCAGGGTTTTATTGCCGGAAACGTAGCGATACCAGAAGCGGAACATGAAATCTGAGATTCGGTAGATACTCTTTCGGGAGGACGTCTTTTCCCCAAACGGCGTCTGCCTGTCAATGATTCCGAGTTCACAGAGCGACGCGATATATTTCAGACATTTTGCCGCCGGTTCCCCGGTCTTTGTCGCGATCTCATTCGCCCGGGACGCTCCTCCGGCGATCGCTTCAATAATTGCTGAATAAACGCCCGGCTCCTGCACTTCCTGACGGAGCAATAGCAACGGCTCCTCATAGAGATAAGCCGTCGGGCGCAGAAAACTGTTCTCGATGTTTTCCTTCAGACTGAGGCGCGGATCGACCTGCCGCAGATACAACGGAGTTCCTCCATAAGCGCCGTACAGCATCAGTTTCTTTTCATCCGAAAAACCTTCCAGGAACTCACATCTGTCTCTGCAATCAAAGGGCCGCAGAGTACCAGAAACAATTTCCCCTGCTGCAGCCTGTGATCGATGAGGTGCTGCAGCGTGGACAAAAGCGCCGGATTCACAGCGGCCAGATAGGGAAACTCATCAAACACCAGCACCAGGGGCCCTTCCCTTGTCTTTTCATGAATATAGAGAAGCGCATTTCCCATCGAGGAGAAGGGTTCCAGCGCGCTCTCTCCAAAATGCTGAAAGATAAGCTCAGAAAATTTGTCGAGATTCATTTTCTCATTACTCTGCTCCGCTAAACATAGGCCACTCCATTTAATTAACTTTCAAGTAAATTACTTTCGAGTAAATTACAGCATCTTAGCGATACACTGTCAAGGCTCTATCCAAAATAAAATTTGCGGGCCATTTGACAGCTTCCTTCCCACGCCTTACAATAATGCCAGCAAGCTGAAAGGAGAATTCCCATGCCGTCCACCGCGCAGAATCTCTACAAAGCCATCCACGAAGGAAAATGGCTGAGCATCGAGTATGAGAATAAGAACCGCCAGATCACGCGCTACTGGATCGCCGTCCGGGGCATCGACGTGAAGCGCCGGATGCTCCGGGTCGATGGACTTCACCTGGCGCAGCATACGGTGGCGCGGCTCGACTACGTGTCGGTGGACGCCATCCGCTCCTCGGCGATCGTAGAGGGAACCTTTTATGAACCGAACGCCTCCCTCATCGATGACATTGACCGCAATCCCGAGCGCTATGAGGGCATCTTCGGGACCGCGGCCAACCTGAAGGTGCTGAACTATCTCATCGACTGCAGCCGTCTGGACACCGAGCATTTTGAAACCGATTATTCCCTGATCCGCCACCTCGATCAGGACAATTTTCACGGCGGCGAGTACCAGCTGTCGCCGGAGCAGTTCGGCGCGGTCGTCTGCCGCTTCCAGGAGGAAAGCGCCGGGAATGACCCGGCGAAGAGCTATAAGCTCCGCCAGCTCTGCATGAATATCCTGAGCATCCCCGTCACCGTGCGCCGGGGACAGACCGGCCTCTATGTGCTGGCCTACCGCAGGCTCTTTCTGGATGTGAAACGCCGGGTGCTGAAGCCAGCGGACGAGATCACCGTCTGCCGCGAATTCACGGTGGACGGAGAGCGTCAGAGTATTCGCAGATATCTGGATACGCCGGATTTCTGGATGCTGGAGCACTTCGAGGAACATCTCGAGGAGATCAAGGACAGCATCACCAGGAGTAATTCCCGTCTCCGGGGCGTGGACGACCGCCCCTACCTGATCGCGCTCGCCTCCAACATCCAGGTTGACCTGAATAAAGAGTACGAAGGCATCACGGAGATGTTCCGGAATGGAACGCCCACCGCGCCGGTGAAGGCTTTCTTCGGCCAGATCGTCCCCCACAACCGGCGGCGAAAGGACTACCCTATCTCCCTTCTGCGCAGGCGGGCGAATCTCGACCAGCTCCTGGCCATCCACAGCGCGATGAAATACCCTGTTGCCTACGTACAGGGACCGCCCGGCACCGGAAAGACCTGGACCATCGTCAATACGATCCTCACGGCCTTTCTGAACGGGCAGACCGTCCTTCTGGCCTCCTACAACAATCATCCCATCAACGGTGTGGTGCAGCAGCTCACGAACATCTCCGGCAGCGGACAGGATTCCATTCCCTTTCCGGTCATCCGGCTCGGGAATCATCAGCTCGTGGACAAGGCACTGGACTACATCAGCCGCACCTATGCTCGCGTAGAGACGATGAGCAGACAGCCGGACGCGCCGGAATCCGACCAGAAGGAGAGACTCCGCCGCGCAAAGCAGCTCAGCGCGCTGCTGGAGCGCTACGAGGAGAGGCTTTCCCTCACGGAAGAGCTGGAAACCGTAAAGGATCTTTCCAGAAATAATCAGCATCTGGCCTTTTACACCGATCTCGTAGGACGCCAGCAGCCGGACGCCGAGAAACGCCTGCAAAGGCTGGGCGAGGTCGATGAAAAAGAGGCGCTCGACCTGCTCGCAGAAGATGAAGCGCAATTTCTTGCATATCTGAATTTCATGTCCATAAAATACTGGAAGCGCCTCGGCGAAACCCGCTATGAAGGGCTGCGAAATATTCTGAAAATAGCAGATCACGTGCAGCGGACGAGATCGTTTTCCGAATACATCGCAGATGCGGGACGACTGAAGGATTTTCTGCGCGTCTTTCCCGTCGTGGCCACCACCTGTATTTCCGCTCACAGACTTGGAAAACCGCAGGCCTGCTTTGACATGGTGATCATGGACGAGGCCAGCCAGTGCAACATGGCGATGTCCCTGGTCCCGATCCTGCGGGGAAGGAGGCTGCTGCTCGTCGGCGACCCGCAGCAGCTCAGCCCGGTCATCGTCATGGACGCGAAGGACAACGAGATCCTGCGGCAGCGCTACAAGATTCCCGAAGAGTACGATTACCGGAAAAATTCCATCTACAAGGCCTTTCTCGCAAACGATGCGGTCAGCTACGAGCTGCTGCTGCGCTACCACTACCGCTGCTGCCGGGACATCATTGCGTTCAATAACCGGAAATATTACAACAATCGTCTGCGGATCGACAGCCGCGTACCCTCGGACGACCCGCTGCTGTTCATCGATATCGAGGAAAACCGGGCCGAGGAGAAAAATACTGCCCCTGCGGAAGCGCAGAAGGTTCTGGAATATGTGCAGGCGCACCGGGACAAGTCCATCGGCGTCATCACACCCTTCGCCAACCAGAAGGACTATATCGAGGAAATCCTGCAGCAAAATGGCATAGAAGGCGTCTCCTGCGGTACCGTGCACGCTTTTCAGGGAGATGAGAAGGACGTGATCCTCTTCTCGACGGCCATCACGGACCAGACCGCCCAGAAGACCTACGACTGGCTGAAGAATAACCGTGAGCTCATCAACGTGGCCACCTCCCGCGCGCGGGAGCGCCTCGTCGTGCTCTCGAGCCGCGACAATCTCGAGCGTCTCCATGGCGACGGCAGAGAACAGGACGATCTCTATGAGCTCGCGCAGTACGTGCAGACAAAGGGACACTACGAGGTCAGCGCCGATTCCATCCAGTCCCGGGCGCTCGGCATCAAGCCCTACAGCACGAAGACAGAGGCCGACTTCCTGGAGAGCCTGAACCATGCTCTTGACAATGTGCTGAACACCCAGCAGCGCTGCGTCGTGCGCCATGAGGTTTCCATCGCGCATGTCTTCCGCGAAAACGTGTCCCGCTCCTGGCTGTTTCACAGCGGGCGCTTCGACTTCGTGGTCTACGAGCGGGCGCGCGGCGGCGAGGAGCGTCCCATCCTCGCGATCGAGCTGGACGGCCGCGAGCACCTGACTGACGAGACCGTAAGGCGGCGGGACCAGGAGAAGCAGGCCATCTGCAGAGAGCAGGGCTTCGAGCTGATCCGTGTCGAGAATTCCTACGCCAGACGCTATTATTACATCAAGAAGATTCTGGAGGATTATTTCCGACACGTGAGATAAAAATGTTACTATTCGTAAATCGTAACATAAAATCCATCAGGCCTCCGAAAATTTCCAGATCTTCCGGATCTGCCACGCCAGCTCCTCATAGCTCCAGACGCGGCCGCTGTTCTTCACGCTGTTGGGGTCGTTCAGGGTGAAGCCCGCGTCCAGCGCTGCCTTCATGCTGTCCTCGTCGAGCGGCTGTTCCTTCGAATATATCCCAAAGGCCAGACAGCCGCTGTTGATCAGCGACCAGTCCGTGCCCTTGTCGGAAATATAGTAGCCGTTTTCCTCCGCGATATAGAGGGGCGTATAGCCGACCTCGCCCGTCAGGTAGAGCGCCACCATGGAGAGGCAGGTCGGCGCGCAGCCGGTGTAGCCGATCAGGCCGTCGCCGTAGGAGGCATAACCCCATCGCGCGTCCCACTGCAGCAGCAGCGGAAGCGCCTCCGCCTTCGCCTCCTCGCGAAGGTCGAGCTCCTGCTTCGCTCCGAATAACTCCGGATAATAATAGACGTAATCCAGCGTCTCCTCATTTTTTTCGAGAAGCTCCAGCAAATCCTCCGTGTAGAGCCAGGAATGCTCCTGAATATAGCTTTCTTTTTCCTCGGCGCTCAGTTCGTCATCCAGTACCAGTGCCCCCGCATCGTTCGTTCTGATCTCTGCAGGGAAACCGTCAACATCGTCCGCCTGCTTTGAGATACCGCTTTCCGCGGCAAACGCCCGTCCGATTCCATACAGCGTCTTCCCTGCCAGGAAAAATATCAGAACGGCAAAGGAAAACATGACCAGCATGAGCCTTCTTTTCGTTCTTCTTCGCTGCTGCCTCATCTGACGAATCTTCCTGCGTTTTTTCTCATATGCTCTGCTCTCCCGCTCCATAAAAATACCTGCTTTCTGTACTGTTGCTTACAGAATAACAGGTCTTTGCCTCCTGTTCTGCAGACACGCCCGTCTCCGAGATGCTGTAGACCAGCGTCTCCGTCTGCGCGTTCTCTTCCGCCTCCGTGAACGACAGCGTGACCGACAGGCTTTCCGCAGTCTGCTCCGCCATCTCCTCCACCGCCTCCTGCGTCAGCGCGCTGTTGCGCTGCATGGTGAGGAGATTGGAGCGCAGCGCGTATTTCACGATCTGGTGCTGCCTGAGAGCATCGTCCGT
Organism: Lachnospiraceae bacterium; assembly: GCA_021205385.1. GTDB lineage: Bacteria > Bacillota > Clostridia > Lachnospirales > Lachnospiraceae > Hominiventricola. Next base: position 7,840 of record JAJPXQ010000021.1, read on the forward strand.
CTGCCGGCTCATCGCGTTCTCAAAGGAGTAGGACACTGTATAGTACTCCACAAAGGACAGCGACACCGTCAGATCCAGCAGCACCAGGTCAAAACTGCCTTTGTCAAAACACGCCAGTCCCTCCTCGCCGTCCATTGCTCAGACACAGCGGAAGCCCTCGCGGTCAAGCGTCCCCGCAATCAGATGGGAGATCGCCCTGTCATCCTCCACAATCAGTATATCTGTCATCACACTTACCTCAGAAATTATGATAGCACCAGAATATGTAGGAGTTGCCACACTCTTGATCTTTTTGACCGCTCAGGCTATACTTTAAAAAGATAAGTTTTCAGAAGAAACGGAGGAAGCGAACGATGTATTACAAGGAATTTCAGGGAATGAAGTTATCCGCGCTCGGCTTCGGCGCCATGCGTCTGCCGCAGCAGGAAGACGGTACGATCGACGAGGCGCAGCTCGCTCAGATGACCGCTTACGCCATCGAACACGGCGTCAACTATTTTGATACCGCCTATCCCTACCACAACGGGCAGTCAGAGATCGCTCTCGGGAAAGCGCTCTCGGCCTACAACCGGGACTCTTGGTATCTCGCGACCAAATTTCCGGGACACCAGATCAGCGCCAGCTACGAACCTGCCCCCATATTTGAGAATCAACTTCGGAAATGCGGGGTAGACTATTTTGACTTCTATCTGCTGCACAATGTCAATGAGTCTTCCATGGCTACCTATCTTGATCCGAAATGGAAGATTCTGGATTATTTTAAGGAGCAGAAAAGACTCGGACGCATCCGCCATCTGGGCTTTTCAAGCCACGCCGGCCTGGAAGCGCTGCGACAGTTCCTCGACATTGCCGGCGATGACATGGAATTCTGTCAGATCCAGCTCAATTATCTCGACTGGACCCTGCAGGATGCCAAAGGAAAGGTAGAGCTTCTGAACGAGCGGAACATTCCGATCTGGGTCATGGAGCCGGTCCACGGCGGAAAATTGTGCAGCCTGGGCGAAAAGGAGGAGGCACGACTGAAAGCACTTCGGGCAGATGAGAGCGTCCCGGGCTGGGGATTTCGTTTCCTTCAGGATATCCCCGGCGTAACCGTAATCTTAAGCGGTATGTCCAATCTGACACAGATGCAGGAAAATATCGCCACCTTCGAGTCTCCAGAGCCGCTTTCCGGGGAGGAAAAAGAGGTGCTCTTAGACATCGCCGAGGGGATGAAAGACTCCGTTCCCTGTACGGCCTGCCGCTACTGCACGGAGGAATGTCCACAGGGGCTCGACATTCCGACTCTGATCGCGGTCTATAATGAGCTCCGCATCGCCCCGACTTTCACCACGTCCATGCGTCTCGAACTGCTGCCGGAGGACAAGCAGCCATCCGCCTGCCTTTCCTGCGGAAAATGCGCGAAGATGTGCCCTCAGTCCATTCAGATTCCGGAGGTTATGAAAGATCTCGCGGCAAAACTTGAAGGCCTTCCCAAGTGGGCCGACATCTCCCGTGAACGCGAGAAAGCCTCCAGAAAATGGAACGACATGGGCTGATCATATCACAAAAAGGAGGACATACACATGAGTACTATCAATATTAATCAGAACAATTTTCAGGAAGAAGTTCTGAATTCCGACAAACCCGTACTTCTGGATTTCTGGGCGAGCTGGTGCGGCCCCTGCCGCATGGTCAGTCCGCTTGTAGATGAGATCGCTGCCGAGCGCTCCGACATCAAAGTAGGAAAAGTCAATGTGGACGAGCAGCCGGAACTGGCCGCGCAGTTCCGTGTCGTGAGCATTCCTACACTGATCGTCGTGAAAGACGGCAAGGTAACCAATCAGGCTGTCGGCGCACGGCCCAAAGATCAGATTCTTGAGTTACTGTAAATAAAATACAGAAATACGGCGACCGCAGGGCCGCCGTATTTTCATACCTGATATTCAGATCAGCAGGTCGCTCCGCCCTTGACATTCTTCTTCAGGACCGCTTCCTTATCAATCTTGTCGCTGAGCAGCTTGTCACAGACATAGTCAAAGCCCAGCCTCGTCACAGTATCTGCAAAACGCTCACCTGAAATTCCCTCGTCGCGGAAAAGCAGGATCGCCTTCTCGACGACATCCATGACTTCCTCCTCGGAGGTAAAGATTCGCGGCAGCGACTCGCCGTGCGCGACCTTCTTGCCCCAGCGTCCGCCAATATAGATGCGATAGCCATCCTGATATTCAATCGCGCCAAACGGGCAGGAGTTCCTGCAGCGCCCACAGTTGTTGCAGACTGACGGGTCGATGTTAATCTTTCCGTCGACAACCTTCGCCACCTTGATCGGGCAGGCGGATTCCACCTTACACTTCTTGCAGCCATGGCACTTGCTGTAGTCTACAACCGGCACTCTCTGTCCGACGATGCCTAAATCGTTCAGATTCGGCTTCACGCAGTTGTTCGGGCAGCCACCGACCGCGATCTTGAACTTGTGCGGCAGCGTCACGCCATGATATCCCACATAGAATTTCTCATGCAGCCGCTCGGACAGACCGAAGGTATCGATAAGACCGTACTGGCAGGTCGTACCCTTGCAGGACACCACCGGGCGGACCAGCGAACCGGTGCCTCCGGTCGAGAGCCCATGCTCGCCGAGGAAGTCGATCACAGCCTGAATATTCTCGTGCTTCACGCCCTGAATCTCCAGCGTCAGACGGGTCGTCATCGTTACGGCTCCGGAACCATATTTCTCCGCAGCCTCCGCAATCACACGATGCTCTTCCGAGGTGATCCTGCCGTTGCGGGTGATCACGCGGACATTGAAGACATCCGGGTACCGCTTATCCTGCAGACAGCCAAGCCCCTTTACTCGCTTAATCTCCTCAGGCGGCAGCGTGCCGGTGAACTCCACTTTCACATCGCTGGTCCAGAGACCTCCTTCCAGCACACGCGTGTTCGTATAACCCAGAGCCTTCAGACGATTCTGCATGAAATAGCTGCGCTTTCCCTTCGCACAGACAATCAGCAGCTTCTCGTCCGGTGCCACGTCCGGAAGCGGAGCGTTCACCTTCGTCAGGTCGTACCAGGGAGCTCCCGGTACCTTCGGCGCAGGATGAACGTCGATCACCTTGTAGCCCTTCGCCTTACCCGCTGCATACTCCGCCGGGGTGAAGGTCTCGAACTCTCCGTTTATCTTATTTTCCAGAATATAGCAGGCCTGGACAAAGGGATGAATCGCCGTGGAGAATGGCGGCGCGTAGGCATAGTCAAGCGTGTCGAAATCCTCCAGCTTCATGCCCGCTGCAATCCCGGTGACCGCGATGTCAACCATCTTGTCCACCGCGCCGGAGCCGAGCACCTGAATACCCAGCAGCGCATGCGTCGCTCTGTCCGCGATCAGCTTGGTGACAAATACAGAAGCGTCCGGATAATAGTGTGCCTTGTCGTCGGTGACGCAGGTAACGCTGACGGCGTCATAACCGGCTGCCACGGCCTGCTCCTCGGTAAGTCCCGTGCGTCCGGCGTTCAGATCGTCCGCAAGCCGCACAACGCCGGTACCAAGACATCCGCCGTAAGCTGCGTTCGCTCCTGTGAGATTCTTCGCCAGCATCCGTCCGGTGATATTCGCGGTGGAGCCCATCGCAGACCACTGCGGCTTTCCGGTCAGACGGTTGTAGACCTGCGCGCAGTCGCCGACCGCGTAGACATCGTCCGCGTTCGTCCTCTGGTACTTGTCGACGACGATCGTCCCCCTGTTCATCTCGATACCCGAATCCGCAAGGAAGCCGGTCGCCGGACGCACGCCGATCGCCAGCACAACCAGCTCTCCCTCGCAGCTGCCGACGCTCGTGCGCACACCGGTCGCCTTCTCGGAGCCAAGCACTTCCTCGAGACCCGCGCCGGTGATGATCCGCATCCCCTTCTTCTGCAGCTCCCGGCGTATGTAAGCCGCCACTTCGGCGTCAAAGAGATTCGGCATCACCTGGGAGGCCATATCGACGACCGTGACCTTCAGGCCTTTCGCCATCAGATTCTCCGCAATCTCAAGACCGATGAAGCCGCCTCCCACGACCACGGCGCTCCTGCAGCTGTTCTTCTCCGCATACGCGCGAAGACCGATCGCATCGTCCGGACAGCGCATCGTGAAGACACCCGGCAGCTCTTTTCCCGCCACATCCGGCACGAAAGGCACCGCGCCGGTAGCGATGACCAGTTTGTCATAAGATACGCTCTCCCCATTCGCAAAAGCAACCGTCTTCCCGGCCGTATTCACGGAAACGGCCTCCATACCGGTACGGACCTCCACGCCCGTCAGCCCGCTAAAGCTCTCCGGCGTATTAACGATCAGTTCCTCCCGGGACTCGATGCTGCCGCCCACATAATAGGGCAGACCACAGCCCGCATAGGAGATGTCCTGACTCTTTGTGAAAACCGTGACCTTCGCGCCGCGATCCTGACGTTTCAGCTTCGCCGCGGTCTTCGTTCCGGCGGCAACGCCGCCGATGACTACTACATTCATAGTGCTGGCTCCTTTTCTTTTTTCTTGATTATACTACTACCTGTATGATAAAATCAATTTAACAATACTTATGTATCGATTAAATTATTTTATGAAAGGATTTCTCATGCTGGATTACCGGATCGAAACCTTTTTAGTATTATGTGAGTGCGGAAGCTACCGCCAGACTGCGGAACTCCTGCACATCACACAGCCTGCCGTCACACAGCAGATTCACCATCTCGAACAGGAATACAGCTGCAAACTGTTCAACTACGCAAACCGTCGGCTCGAGAAAACCGCCGCCGCGGAGACGCTCGAGCTCTATGCACGCGCAGAACGGCTCCACGAGCAGGCTCTCCGCGAACAGCTGAAGAAAAAAGATCCGCAGAAGAAGCTGCGGGTCGGCGCGACAAAGACGATCGGAGACTACTTTCTTGTAAATTATATTCACGAATATCTGCGCGAGGAAAATCATTCCCTCACCTTCCTGGTCGACAACACCGAGCGTCTTCTCCGGGAACTGGAAGAAAACCGGCTGGATTTTGCGGTGGTCGAGGGCTTTTTTGACAAGGACCGCTTTGACAGCATCCTGCTGCGGCGGGAACCCTTCGTCGGAATCTGCCGCCGCGACCATCCCTTCGCGGGACGGGAAGTCTCGATTGACGAGCTGCTCGGCGAAACGATCATCCACCGGGAGGACGGCTCCGGCACACGTGCAATCCTCGAGCAGGAGCTGATGGGCTACAATGAGTCGCTCAGCCGCTTTCACCGCCGCATCTGCATATCCAGCTTCAAGGTGATTCTCGACTTGGTGCGTGAGGGCTTCGGCGTCTCCTTCGTCTACAATGTCCTCGCTGACAGCGATCCGGAGCTCGCAAAATTCACCTTGCAGGATGATCGCGTCATCCGGGAATTCAATATCGTCTATCTGAAATATGCAGACCAAAGGGAAAAAATCGGATGGTTTTTCGATTCAACAGGACTTCATAACACGGAAGAGCAAAGAACAGGAGGCGTAAGCTGCACATGAAAAAACCATTAGAACTGGCTGTTTACGGGAAAGGCGGCATCGGCAAATCTACCGTCAGCGCAAATCTGTCCGCCGCACTGGCCCTCTCAGGGAAGCGCGTTCTGCAGATCGGCTGCGACCCAAAGCATGATTCCACGCGGCTTCTGATGGGCGGGACCGTCATACCGACCGTACTCGACTATCTGAAAACCGTAGACAAACAGACAGCACGGACGGAAGAGATTCTGCGCACAGGATTTATGGGTGTCGGCTGTATTGAGGCGGGCGGACCAAAGCCCGGCGTCGGCTGCGCCGGACGCGGGATCATCACGGCCTTCGAATTTCTGAATCAGCACCACACAAAGGACGCCTACGATATTGTCCTCTACGATGTACTGGGAGATGTCGTCTGCGGCGGCTTTGCGGTTCCGGTTCGCCGGGAATATGCCGACGCCATTTTTCTCGTGACAAGCGGGGAATTCATGGCCCTTTACGCAGCCAACAATATTCTGCGCGGCATCCGCAATTATGACGGCGATACCTGGAGGCGTGTGGCCGGAATTATCTTTAACGAGAGAAAAGTAACGGATGAGACGGAGCGCGTCAACCGTTTTGCCCGTGCCGTCGGACTTCCGATCTGTGCACGGGTTCCACGCAGCGATGCGCTCGCGCATGCCGAGCGGCAGAATCGCACGCTGATGCAGATGGAGGACTGTGAGGCTGAACAAAACGTGTTCCATGAACTGGCACGGCAGATCGGCGCGGGACTCAGGCTCTACGAGGCCTGTCCCTTAAGCGATGAGGAGCTGGAGCGCGTGGTATTCGACGCGAAGGAACAGACTCTGCAGCGCTCCGCAGCCGCTTCCTGCCCTATTGCTCCGGCAGAGGATTCCGCTTATCCGGAAACAGAATCAGAAGAGCCCCCTGTGGCGACCGGACAGGAGCGGCCGCCTCTCTACGGCTGCGCCTTCAATGGCGCGGCGACTGCCGCCATAAATCTCAAAGACGCGCTGGTGATCGCTCACTCGCCAAAGGCCTGCGCGTTCTACACCTGGCAGAACATCAGCTCCCCCGGCCGGAAAAATCTGTTTAACCGCGGCATTCTCATGCCTTCCGCCATCAGCCCCCATTTCGAATGCACCGAAATGGAACAGTCCGATGTGGTCTTTGGCGGCATCGAGCGCCTGCGTGAAGCCGTCACAAAGGCAATCAGCCGGCATCCCGGCGCCGTCGTCGTCATCAGTTCCTGTGTCAGCGGAATCACAGGCGACGATATCCGAAGCCTGGAAGCACTCTCTACACCGGAAGTGCCGGTCATCACAATCCCTGCGGACGGTGATATTGCCGGCGATTATATGGAAGGAATCCGCCTCGCCACGCACACACTGGCCCAGAAGCTGATCGATCCGTCCATCCGGCCTCAGGGGCGTCTTGTCAATCTGGTCGGCGAGACCGGCGTTTCCAACAACCGGGAGGTGGACTTTCGCATTGTAAAGAGCTGGCTGGATGCCATGGATATTTCCATAGGCTGCCGCTACCTGGGCGAATCTACCTGCGCGCAGATGCGGAATTTTCTGGCCGCGCCGCTGAATATCCTGGCGAATGACAACGCGGAGGGCCGCGAGCTGAAATCCTGGCTGAGCGAAACCTACGGCTGCACATTTTTGGATGAGGCGCTCCCGGTCGGATTCGAAGCAACCGCGCGCTGGCTCCGGAAACTCGGAAGCATTTTCGACTGTACAGAAGAGGCGGAAAAGCTGATCGCCGGACAGCATGAACTCTACCTTGAAGAAATCGAGCGCTGGAAACCTGTTTTTCAGGGAAAACGCGTCTTCATGACGACAATCAACACCAATATGGACTGGTTGCTCGACGCTGCCGACGCGGTCGGCCTGCGCTTCGTCTTCATCGGTGTCATGAACTATCTCCGGCAGCCTGTAAAGATCACAGATCATCCGGAAAAATATCCCATCGATGAGAACTTCGACTGGAGCCGGAGCCGGACATTGATAAAAGAACTGCACCCGGATATCGTACTCTCCAACTACGTGACCAGAACGGATGCAGAAGACTGCCTTATCGACTCCATGCCAATGAGCCCGGTAGTCGGATTTCACTCCGGCATCGAGACCATCGCGCGCTGGGGAAGACTGATGCAGACAAAACGGAAGGGGGAATGGACAAATGACCGGTCCTTGTTCGAAAAGTATTACGCCTGACGGCCTCAGCGGTATGATTTTTGCGATGGAGGGGATCAAGAATGCCATCGTACTGCTGAACGGCCCGATGGGCTGCAAATTTTATCACAGCACGACCTCCCAGTTCCTCGCGCTGCGGCCTCCTCTGTACCTTCCCGCCTCCGATGGCGGAGAAAAGGTGCCGGTGGACTACAATTTTCTTAACAACTGGTTTTTCCGTCAGCCGCGCGTACCCTGCACCTGGCTGGACGGCTATGATTATGTCTACGGAACTGCTGACAAAGTGCGTGACGGCCTTTGCTACCTTCGTGAACATGTGAATTTTGAACTGCTCGCCATCGTCAATTCTCCCGGCGCGTCGCTGATCGGTGACAATCTGGAAGAGCTGGTCCGTGAAACGCTGCCTGACTGTCTCTGCGTCATGCTTGAATCTCCCGGTTACTCCACGGATTTCTGCACGGGCTATGAGACGGCTCTTATGGAGCTCTTCCGGCAGGTCGGATCCCGCCTGTGGAACCAGACTGCAAAGCCGGACAGGGCTTCCCGCCAAAAGAGCGTCAATCTGCTCGGTCTTTCTGTCTGGCAGCGCTACTGGGAGGGCGATCTTGCGGAATTGAAACGGCTCTTCACCCTGTGTGGGATCACCGTAAACTGCTGCCCTGCCGCGCAGAATTCCATAGAGGAACTGCGCCGCCTGCCGGCTGCGGATCTCAATGTCGTCGTCTTCCCGGAGATGGCCTCGCGCGCGGCAGAATTTTTACAGGATGCCTGCGGCACGTCATACTATATCTGTCCGGGGCCGCCCGTCGGTTTCTCTCAGACCGAGGAAATCTTTTCCGAAATCTGCCGGATCCTCAAGACGGACGTCACTCCTCTTATCACGGAAAGTGAGCGCGCCAGGGCGCTGTCCTGGTCCAAAATCGACGGTGTCCATCAGATGTGCGGACTTCCGGACGGCGCTCTGTTCGCAGTGTCCGGCGGTCTCTCGCAGGTCTGTACCCTGAGCCGCTTTTTCATGGAATATCTGGGGATGATCCCTGACTGTCTTGAGGTGACCGAGGGAAATGTGACCGCGCTGAGGGAATCCCTGAAAACGCTGCTGCAAGAACATAAAGCCGGACAACCGGAGCAAAAAGACATTCTGGGAACCCGCGCGGAGCTTGTCTTTGCGGATGGAAATACCATCGCCGCCCTGAAAACACGGCAGCATCCCTTCTGCGGAATTGAGATCAGTCAGCCCGGCATGGGATATACCGACGTACTCCCCAAAACGCAGATGGGTATCCGCGGCAGTCTTTTTCTCGTCGAACAGGTACTCAATGGACTGATGACGAAACTGTAACGCTGCTCATACAATGGCTGAGCAGATCACGATATTCCTGTTCATAGCCAAAGAATTCGACATCTTTTTTATATTTGCGGAAGACCTTCCTGGCGAGGTCTTCCGTATAATAATTTCTCCAGTCGCCGTACTCCACGCGATTGTATATTCTGATCGGATCGAAACCATATTTCTCCTGGATCGGCCTGTACTCCTCCTCCAGCCGTTCCATTTTCCCGATGAAATCAAACGCGGGCCTTTTCGCCCTTCCCGCAAGCAGACGATACTGGCTGCGGAAATGCCGGTCTGCAAAACGATCCGGAATTTTCAGAACCTGCCCGACAAAATGCTCGAAGCCCTTGTCCTCCTTCATATAGCCGCCCAGATATTCATCAAAGTCCAGAACTTTCTTTGTCTTTCCAAGGAATTTTCTGTCCGCGTGATATTTGCTCTCATAGCAGGAAACCAGCCTCGAAAACGGATTCCGGACAAAGGTAAATTTGAACCAGTCCTCGTCCGAGAAAAGATCCTCCCGCATCCGACTGTGATCATCAAAATAGTGGATCGAATAATCGTCCGCAACATCTTTTTTGCGCAGCATACTGACCTTGATCGAGGAGCAGGCTGCCTTGGAATTCATAAGATAGGCGACCTTCTGCTTTTCGTCCACAATATATTCCCGTTTCTCCGGCGTCCTCCCTGTTGCAAGATACCAGGCGTACCATACAACTGGATATTTCTTTATCCTCTCACGAAAACTGCCAAACAGATTCTTCATTATTTCCCCCTCTTTTCAAGGACGCTCCCCCTTCGGAATGCCTTTCGCAACCGGCCAGCGCCCGGTCAATCTGCGCAAGCGATTCCTTCCGCATCCTCTGAAGGCGCCCGGAAAGAGCCGCCTGGTCCACTTCCGGTTCCACACACTTTTCAAAGTCATCCGGGAGCATACTGTCCCACAGATGTTCCCGCGCATCTGTTTCAGACAAAAGCTCCTCTATTTTCGGATATCTGGCAATGCTGCAGAATCGCTTCGCAAAAAGCAGCGAAAATACCGTCCCGTGAAAAGTCGTTGTCACACAGCAGGCCGCTCCGGAGACAAGTCCGGCAAAGGCAAGCGGGGAAGCGTTCACCACCTGATCGGCAATAGGGATATCCATGCATGCGGACACAATCCGGTATTGATGTTCTCTGGCAAAATGCTGGATGACCCGGCTCTCCTCCTCCGTCAGCCCATAGGTATAGACAAGCATGTACGCTCCTTCGATCGCCGGAATCTCAGCTGCATTTCTGAATAATTCCCGATCCACCAGAAGAGTCGGGTCACAGGTAATCTTCGCCGCACAGCCTGTCAGATCGCCGATTATCTCCTGCGATCGCCGATCCCTTACAAGAATCGCGGAAAACTCTTTCAACGCTGACACAGCCTCCGGACAATCGGCAAAATCAGTCGTCTGTGCGTTCCCGATGCTGACCGAAACTGCTACTTTGGGAATATCATGCCCAAAATCCGCACAAGTATAAAACGGCACGTCAATATTCGGATTGGCAGGATTCCAGATTTCATCGCTGCCGCATACGATGCAGTCCACATCGTCCAGTTGTTCCGGGCTCACCAGGGTAAAGCGTTCCCAGGCCTTCTGGTAAAGCGGGAACTGCCGTCTGTAATACTGGTTTTCCTTTTCAATCTGCTTCCGGAGTACGGTTTTCTTCCGTATAAACCGCCACAGTCTGCGAAGCGGATCGCAGGCTTCCTGAGGCCGGTTTGTGGTAAAAAGCGCCAGATTTTCTTCTTCTGTCATGCGCTGTACAAATACAACCTCATGTCCCAGCGCTTCCAGACAGCTCTGCATGGCGAAGGCCTGAAGATAAGACCCATAGTTCAGGCCGTCATATACGGTCACGACAGCGATTTTCATTCTCTTTCGTACCTCTTCAGATCATTTTCAGGAATCCGATGATATGTGCCGGATTCAATGCTTTCAGCTGCCAGCGGAATACCTCCCGCCCGTCCTCAAAGAACAGATTAAAGAACCACAGGGACACGGCCTGCGTGATCACTGTGGCCGCAGCCGCCCCGTACATCCCCCACAGACGAATTCCGACCACATTCAGCACTACATTGAAGACGACACTGACAATCTGCGAGTATGTCAGCAGTTTTCCTTTTCCGATCACCGCAAAATGTCCGGAGCGCAGCGCCGCATTGTACATGAAAAACGTTCCCAGCACAAGGACCCGGTACACCGGAAAGGCTTCCGCGTACTCCTCATTCAGGAAGCGGAAAAGAAACGGTAATATGAAAAATGAGAAGGCAACACCCGCAATATAGAGCCAGGTCATGGCGCTGGAAATACTCACGTAACACTTTGCATATTCCTCATGGTCCGTCTCATAAAGACTCAGAAGCTTCGGATATACCGATTCCCGGATCGGGGAAATGGCGATCTGCACGACGTTGATCAGGCTGGCGGCAATCGAATAAATTCCCACCTGCGCATAGGTCATCATTGCTCCCAGCATGATGCTGTCGCAGCGATTATAGATCGTCCCGCAGGCAAATGCCACCGCCAGCGGAAAGCTCTCTGCAAGCATTTTTCTGTGAAGCCCCCAGTCCATGAGCTTCAGGCTCTTACCGCCAAATTCGATGCTGTACTGACAGCTTATAATGACCGTACTGATCACGGTAGAGGTGAGCGCGATCAGCGCCAGCGAGGTAAGCGGCCAGTGAAGATACACGGCCAGCAGCTGCAGGACGGATGCGACAAAGGCCGCCAGATCCGATGCCACCACAACTTTCCGGGATTTCAGCAGGTATTCAAAACGGTTCACCATGCCGAATTTCAGATTTCCGAGCGCCATGTTCAAAAGAAGCAGGAAGAAAATAACAGAAAACTGAAAATCTCCACCATAGACATAGATAAACACCGTTCCCGCCAGAACCGAAACTGCCGCCAGTAAAATCCTGGTCACAGTCGCCGTCACCACAACCACATCCGGCTCAAAGCCCATGTATTTCTTTTTGACAATTCGACCGTCGATAAAAGTGGTTATGATCTCGAAAACAGCCACAACGCTGACCGCATACTGGTAAGAACCGTAGCCCAGCGCACTGTAATAGTTGGCGATTCTTACAGAAACGACCAGGTTCAGCGCCAGCAGAAACACCTTGTCAAACACCATCCATGCCGTGTTCGAGAGAATTTTTATAAAATCACTGTTTTTATTTCTGTTCAGCCTCATGAAAACAGCGGTCCTCCCGCCTTAAACACTCCGATCATCTCGCGGGTCAGGCTGACGCCGTCGTCATCAAACGGAATCTCATCGCGGCGGAACCATTCGCCCACCGAAAGCTCCTCCGTATCAAGCCGGACAGACGCATCCCCGTCCACCTCGCAGAAGAATCCGCAGAGCAGCGTAGATGTAAAAGACCAGGGCTGATTCTTATAATAGCGGATATTTTTTACTTTCAGGCCGACTTCTTCCATCACTTCACGCTGTACTGTCTCCTCCAGCGTCTCTCCGATCTCCGTGAAACCGGCCACCAGCGCGTAATTCGCGGTCCGTCCGGGAGCCGGCGCATATTTGGTCAGCAGAATCCGGTCCGCATCTGTAACCGCCACGATCACTCCCGGGCAGATCTTCGGATAAGCCATGTAGCCACAGTCCGGGCAGCGCATCATCCGTTCCTTATGATCCGGCACCATCCTTTTCCCGCAGCGTCCGCAGTAACGATTGCTCCGATACCAGTCGGCAAGCTGCATCCCCGTCTCTCCCGCGAATGCCCGGTAGCGGGGCTGCACACCGCGCATGAGGCTGATCTTCTGCCAGTCATAGCCCTGCGGCATTCCATGGAGCTCCTCTCTCATGAGGAAGAAACGCTCCCTGTCGATGCTGAAGAGATAGGTAAGATCCACATCCTCCTGCCCGACCTCGGATACCTTCGGGAAAGAGAGCTCTCCTCCCTCGCAGCTGCACAGCAGTTCGCCGCCGCGGTACACCAGCAGCCAGTCATCCGGCAAGGGCTTCTGCTCCTCATAGTGATTATCATATTTCATAGGTGCTATTTCCTGAATCATCGCGCTTCCTCCTGCTCGTACTCAGCTACCATTTTATAACCAGCATTCCAATTTGTCCACCCAAAGGAAAGATTTCTCTGGTATTTATCCGGGAAATCTGCTAGAATGAGCTGGGTGATATTATGAACAAGAAAAAGAATGGAAGAAAATCCAGAAAATCAATTTCCTTTTCTCTTGACCGGCGTCAGAAGCGGCGTCTTTTCGCGCTGGGAGAAGGCCTGGTACTCGGACTGTGCGTCTGCCTCGTAATCTTCTGCGGCTGGAAGCTCATCTCGATTATCAGCGAATACGGTTCCGGCTCGAAAGAATACAATCAGCTCGAACAATACGTGCTGAGCGATGCGGTGAGTCCTGAGGACGCAGATGACACCGGCGATGACAGCGCGGATGCGGATTCCGAAACGGAAGATGATGAATTTGTCATGCAGCGCATCGACTTTGCCTCGCTTCAGGCGATCAACAACGAGGCCGTCGGCTGGATTGAGATTCCGGACACGAAGATCAGTTACCCTGTGGTACACACCACGGACAATTCCTGGTATCTGACGCACACCTTCAGCGGCGATGCGAATTCTTCCGGATGTATTTTCGTTGAGACGGCAAATTCCGCTGATTTTACGGACCTGCACACGATCATCTATGGCCACAACATGAAGAACGGCTCCATGTTCGGTACGCTGAAACAGTACAAAAAGCAGAGCTATTACGAAAATCATCCATACATCTACATCGATCTTGAGGATGGCACGCACTGTTACCAGATCTTCTCCTGCCATGAGGCGGAGACCACGGATATCTCCTATACAATCGGCTACGCACAGGATGATGTCTACCAGGCCTTCCTCGATGAGCTCACAGCATCCTCCCTCTACGATACCGGGGTGAGCGTCAGCACATCAGACTCTGTGATCACGCTCTCCACCTGCACCAGCAATGGGACGAAGCGCTTCGTGGTTCACGCAAAGAAGCTGTACTAAGCACGAAAGACCGGATGGCGCTGCAGACATGGCAGCGTCATTCTTTTATTTCATAAAAAGCAAAGGGGACCCTGTTTTATGAAAACTTACGAAGCCTGCCGGAGGGATTTCCCCTCCTTCTGTTACGAAAGCTTTTCCTGCGAAGAAGAGCCGGAAGTCCTTCGGGTAACCTATCACTTTGACATCCCCGGACTTGCCTCCTTCTCTCCTGCCTGGACCTTTCCGAAACCGGACAGAGCCCCGGCACGTCCGGAAGATGACGAAACCCTCAGGAACATGCTGTTTTCGCTCGGTATGGTCGAGCTTATCAGCTACTGGAAGATCGCATGCCCGCCAAAGGTGATCGTTCGCGCGGGCGCTCTTACAGAAGAGCAGATTCGCTGGTGGAAGAAACTCTATTTTCTCGGACTCGGCGAATTCTTTTATACAAACAATATTGATGCCGATTCCGACACCTTCATGGAGATTTGTGCGGAAGGTCCGGCTTTTTCCGGAACCAGGCAGGCTCCGGAAAAAAGGAACGGCTGTCTGATCCCGGTCGGCGGCGGAAAAGACTCTGCCTGTACGCTCGAACTGTTGAAAAAATCCGGGCTTCCGCTGAAGACCTATATGATCAATCCAAGAGGCGCAAGCCTGAACACCGTCAAAGCCGCCGGCTTTACACCCGCGGACCGTCTTGCGGCCGGGCGCACACTTGACGCACGAATGCTCGAGCTGAATCGTGAAGGCTATCTGAACGGACATACCCCCTTCTCTGCTCTGGTAGCTTTCTCTTCGCTGATTGTCGCTTATCTGCATGGGCTGAAGTATATCGCACTGTCAAATGAATCGAGTGCAAATGAGAGCACGGTGGCCGGGAGCAAAGTTAATCACCAGTATTCCAAAAGCTTTGAATTTGAACGGGATTTTCATGAATACGAGGAACGCCATATCGGCAGCGGCGTCTACTATTTCAGCATGCTGCGCCCGCTGTCCGAATTTCAGATTGCAGAATACTTCTCCAGGCTCACCGCCTACCACAATATTTTCCGCAGCTGCAATGTAGGCAGCAAGAAAGACATCTGGTGCGGCCACTGTCCGAAGTGTCTGTTTGTCTTCCTGATCCTCTCTCCTTTCCTGAGCCATGCGCGCCTTTGTGAAATTTTCGGGACCGATATGCTGGAAGATCCTGCGATGCTGGAAGATTTCCGGAAGCTGACCGGGCTGGCGGCCGAGAAGCCTTTTGAATGCGTCGGCAGCCGCGATGAAGTGAACGCTGCCATCTGTCTCACAATCGAGCAGATGGAGGCCTCAGGAGAGAGTCTTCCCCGACTGCTCGCCTGGTACCGGGAGCAGCCGCTCTACGCCGCCTCCTTCCCGCAGCGCCATGCCTTCGAACGCCGTTATGATCCGACGCACCTGCTGCCGCCCGCTTTTCTTAAAATATTAACCGATGAATGCTATGGAGGAGAACTGCCATGCTGCGCCGACTGAAAGAACAGATTAAAGGAAAAAAGGTGCTGATTCTTGGCTTCGGGCGCGAGGGACGCTCTACCCTGCGCAGAATTCTGGAGGTCGGCGGATATCGCACCCTTGCGATTGCCGACCAGCGTGCCGCCGATCCGGGGACAGAGATCCCGTTTCTGTCCGGAGCGCACTATATGGACACTCTGGACGACTATGACCTGGTCTTCAAAAGCCCGGGCATTGTCCTTCCGGAAGATCCATCCTCATACCGCTGCCGCGTGACTTCTCAGATGGAACTGTTTCTTGAAGAATACGGCGCGCGGACGATCGGCGTCACCGGTACCAAAGGCAAGAGCACGACAACAACGCTGCTCTATCACATTTTGCAGGAAGCCGGGCGCGACGTGGTGCTCGCCGGCAATATCGGCATACCCGCCTTCGATATCCTCGAAAAGATCGGTCCTGAAACGGTACCGGTCTGCGAGTTTTCCTGCCACCAGCTCGAATATATTCATGTCTCACCGCACATCGCTGTCCTGTTGAATATCCACGAAGAGCATCTCGACCATTACGGCAGTTTCGAACGCTACGCTGCGTCCAAGCACCAGATTTATCTGCATCAGAAAGCGGGGGATCTGCTTTTCTGCGGTGCCGATGTTCTGCCGGAGAATGGGAATTGCCAGGCGGATATCTTCAGCGTCTCTGATCACGATGACAATGCTGCTGTGCGCCTTGACGGAACGCAGATCTCCTTCGCGGGGAGAAGCTATCAGATTCCCACTGAGGGTTTCCACATGCTCGGACACCACAATCATCTGGATGTTGCTTTTGCTTATGCTATATGCTGTGTCATGGGTTTGAGCAATGAGGAATTTGACCGCCCTTTACGGTCCTATGAACCGCTGCCGCACCGCCTGCGCTTTATCGGCGAGCGCGACGGCATCCGCTATTATGATGACTCGATCTCTACGATCGGCGATACGGCAATCCAGGCACTGAAAAGTGTCCCCGCCGTCGGCAGCATTCTGATCGGAGGCATGGACCGCGGCATCGACTATGATGACCTGATCGAATTTCTCGCGAACCATCCGGTTCCGCACATCATCCTGATGTATGCGACCGGGAGGCGTATCCTCGATGAGATCAGAGAGCAGTATCCGGACTTTCCCGGGCAGGAGCGCCTGCTCTATGTGGAGACGCTCGCGGAAGCCGTCGCGCAGGCCAGAGCTCTGACACGCCCCGGGGAAGCCTGCGTCCTCTCACCCGCTGCGGCGAGCTACGGCATTTTCAAGAATTTTGAAGAACGCGGGGACGTATTCCGGGAGCTGGTGTTTTCCTGACTACAAAAGAGAAGGCCTCCTGCCATGATCGGCAGGAGGCCTTCAACATTAAATGGAGATACCAAATTCATCCAGCAGGCCCTTTTTAAGCTCTTCACAGTTCCGGTAGACAGTTTTCTTTATCTCTCCGTTTTCCCTCCGGGTAAATTCCATATCCAGCAACGACTTGCTGCCGTCCGGTGTATAAATATACAGAACTCTTTTCCGGGTGAAAAGGCCTTCCGGATTCGTGGCGGCAGTGAAATTCAGCGGCATAAAATCAACCTCCCGAAACAGATGATCCTCAAACTGCAGGATTCCTTCCCACTCTCCCCTATGCAGGCGCTCGATCCGATAGTCTGTATCCACCGTCGTCACGCGGAAGGTATCGCCGTATATCTCCTGCACCCCTTCCCGCAGGTGCACAAGCCCCTTCGGTCCCGGCCCGCCGTAACCGACATCGCAGTAATACCTCTTTCCCGCCTCCCGTACTATCACTCCCATATGGGCGACCGGCGGCAGGGCGGGACGATTCCATATAATACGCACTGCGATCGGATAAGCGTCATAGCCAAGTTCCCGCAAAAGCGCCAGAAACAGGCTGTTCAGCTCGAAACAGTAACCGCCCCTTTTCTGCACAATAATCTTGTCAAACAGCGCTTCCTCCGCAAGATCCGGCACCTGGTGGAAATCGTACACCGTCAGATTTTCAAACGGGATATGTTCCAGATGCGCGCGGATCAGCATCGACAGCTCTTTCTCCCCTGTTGTATCGGAGACTGCCAGCTTCATGCGCTCAAAATAGGCTTCCTTCTGTACCTGGTTCATAATTTCCCTTTATCCCCTTCCCTTGTTCACACATCACTCTGCAAAGAGCATCACAGTCTGCGCCTCGTCATCGTCATCCGCCCAGATCAGACAGGCTGTTCCCACCTCGATATCTTCCAGAGTTACGATATTCTTTGTAAGATAAGGCGTAATCCGCGCATCGTCCGGAATCCTGTAGGTGCGCCCGTCCGTGGCGGTCAGACTTAGGCCGCCGTCATCCTCTTCGACTTTTGCCGCTATCGCATACTGCGGCGTGCGGCTGTCCTCCGGAATATTTACAATCACCATATAAGGCGTCGTCTGCGGCGGCAGAGACATCGTCATCTCCGACCCCAGATAGGCCTCAAAGCTGCCGGTCTCCACCTCATCCAGCGACACCGGCAGCCCTGTGGAGGCGTCCAGCACATAAGTCTCCTCGCTGATGGTCAGCTCGATTTCCCCTGTCGAGGACACATCTGACTGGTTGTCGACAACAATCACGCCGTCATAAGTATCTGTCACGACGCCCCAGATACGGATCGGTGTCGCCAGATCTGTCTCTGCCTCGTCTGTCTCTGCTTCGTCTGTTTCTGTCCCGTCTGTCACATGATCTCCGCAGCCTGCCAGCAGAACCGATAAAAGAACTGCCGTGAACCACAGGCAATATTTTTTCTTCACCATTACACCTCTCTTTTCTTTCTGAAGTTTATACGCTATAATGCATAGGAGAGCGAACAAACATTCAGAAGGAGATATGACGTCATGCTCAACTACTATCTTTCCCAACTTCAGTCCATTTTGTATGTGATCCCGGGCGCGATGATCGCCATCATCCTCCATGAATGCGCCCACGGCTGGGTTTCGGACCAGCTCGGCGATCCGACGCCGCGCGCTTCGGGGCGTCTCTCCCTGAATCCTCTGAAACACTTTGACCTCATGGGAACGATCTGCCTGCTCATCTTTCACATGGGCTGGGCGAAGCCTGTCCCGATCAACCCGCGCTATTACCGCGACCAGAAAAAGGGCATCATCCTCGTGTCGCTTGCCGGGCCGGTGACAAATTTCATTCTGGCTTTCCTTTCCCTGCTGATCTATGGTCTCACCCTGCTCTACGCCCCCGCCGATTCCTCACTGTGGGATACGATCATCCTGCTTGTCTACTACAGCGCGATCATCAACATCGGTCTCGGCGTCTTCAATCTGATCCCTTTCCCGCCGCTCGACGGTTCCCATGTACTCGAGGAACTGATCCCGGCCGTCAGACGCTTCTATCAGCGTTATCAGCTGTACGGCAGCCTGATCCTGATCGTACTGCTCGTATCGGGAGCCTTAAGCCGCCCGCTGTCATATCTGGACAATGCGATCCTGAACGGGATGTGGCGAATCATCTACCTGATACTGATTCATCTGCCCACACTTCCGACCGGGATCCTCTGATCAGCTCTGATTCTTTTCATAAATAATCTTCAGGCCCTTGAGCAGCAGCGCGTCGTCGAGGATGATTTCGCGTCTGCAATAGGGGATCAGCGTCTTTGCAAGCCCGCCCGTCGCGATGACGGTCAGTTTTTCTCCCAGCTCCTCCTCCATACGGTCGAGCATGCCATCAATCAGCGCCACGTTTCCATAGAAAACGCCGCTCTTCATACAGTCGACGGTATTCTTCCCGATCAGCCGCGCCGGCGCCTCCAGGCTGATCTTCGGCAGCTGCGCGGTGCGGGCCGTCAGCGTGTCCGCGGAAATACGCATGCCCGGAATGATCGCGCCGCCAATATAATTTTTCTTCGCATCGACCACACAGATCGTCGTGGCCGTCCCCATATCAATAATCGCTGCGGGCACCGGATACTCGTTGACTACCGCAACCGCGTTCACAATGCGGTCGCTGCCGACCTGCCGCGGATCGTCCATCAGAATGTTGAGCCCGGTCTTCACACCCGGCCCGATGACCATCACTTCCCGGTTCAGAATCTTTTCCATCGAGCGCCGGACAATATTCGTCACCGGCGGTACAACCGAGGAAATAATGCCGCCGTCCAGTTCTTTAATCGAAACGTCATGCAGTTCCATAATGTTCTTGAAACTGATCGCGTACTCCAGCTCCGTTCTGGTAGAGACCGTCGAGAGACGCTCCACAAAGCAGATCTCATCCCCCTGAACACAGCCCACCACAATATTTGTATTTCCAATATCTACTGCAAGTATCATATGCATACTCTCCTGTCAGGTTTTATTATGGACAGTGTAGCATGTTTTCCTTTACTTTTCCATCGTTTTATGCCACACTGATGATAGAGAAGGAGGTTTTCCCCATGCTGAAGAATAAATGCGTGCTGCTCGGCGTCACCGGGAGCATCGCCGCCTATAAGATCGCGTCCCTTGCGAGCGCACTGAAGAAGCTGCACTGCGATGTACAGGTCATCATGACCAGAAACGCGCAGCAGTTCATCACGCCGGTCACCTTCGAGACACTGACCGGCCATAAATGCCTGACCGACACTTTCGACCGGAATTTCACCTTCGAGGTTGAGCATATTTCTGTAGCAAAGCGGGCGGATCTCGTGCTCGTGGCCCCGGCTACCGCCAATATCATCGGCAAACTCGCCCACGGCATCGCGGACGACATGCTTTCGACCACGGTGCTGGCCTGCCGCTGTCCGCTGCTGCTCTCCCCGGCGATGAACACCGCCATGTACGAGAATCCGGTCGTACAGGATAATCTTGCCACGTTGAAACGCTACGGCTGGCAGATCATCGAACCGGCCAGCGGTCATCTGGCCTGCGGCGATACAGGCGCAGGAAAGATGCCGGAACCGGAGACGCTGCTTTCCTATATCACCAGGGAACTTGCCTGTGAAAAGGATTTAAGCGGGAAAAAAATACTCGTCACTGCCGGGCCTACGCAGGAGGCAATCGACCCGGTGCGCTATATCACGAACCATTCCAGCGGAAAGATGGGCTACGCCATCGCGCGCGCTGCAATGCTGCGGGGCGCGGATGTGACGCTTGTCACCGGTCAGACCACACTTACACCGCCGCCTTTTGTGGATGTCGTCCCGATCGTCTCAGCGGAGGACATGTTCCGCGAGGTATGCGCCCGTTTTCCTGAGCAGGACGCCGTCATCAAAGCTGCCGCAGTCGCAGACTACACACCGTCCACGGTCAGCAGTGAAAAAGTCAAGAAAAAAGAAGGCGACATGAGCATCCCTCTCAGGAGAACCCCCGATATTCTACAATACCTCGGCGAACACCGCCGTGAGGGACAGCGCCTGTGCGGTTTCTCAATGGAGACAGAACACATGCTGGAGAACTCCCGCGTGAAACTCGAAAAGAAACATGTAGACATGATTGCAGCGAATAATTTAAAGACAGACGGCGCGGGATTCGGCACCGATACAAACGTACTCACCCTGATCACGAAGGACGGCGCAGAGGAACTTCCTCTCATGAGCAAGGATGAAGCGGCGCAGCGCATCCTCGACCGCTTATTCCAGATTTAACTTTGTCGAGAGAATCCATTCGGTCAGAATATGGTAGACAGCGGTCTCGACAGCGGCCCACAGGATGAGAGCAATCATCACAACAATACCGAAGATCTTGCTCTGCTCCAGCAGCGCTTCTATCCACTGTAGATCAAACGCAGCAAGGATCAGGGTGAAGATCGCCCCCAGTATCCCTGTCAGCGCGCTGAGTGCCACACTGATTCCCAGATAAGAGGCAAAGGCACCGATTCCGCGATGATTCTCGAAAAGCTGCCCGAGCGCCATCGCCGCATAGAGGCGGTAGATATTGCTCACTGTTGCAAAGAGAAAGAGAAGGATCGCGAGTACCGCCATCGTACACCACCAGACTGGATTTTCGAGAAACATGCTCCGAAACGCCTCTCCGACCCAGGAGAAAAGCCAGTGCAGCTCCTTCATGCAAAGAACCAGAAATACAAAGGAGATCAGCGCCACAAGCGCACTGACCACGCTGACCAGCAGCGCCGAAACTGCCTTGCCCATGATGAGCTGCCAGGTCTCGACCGGCAGCGTGAAGGCAAGATACCCTTCCTCCTTCAGAAGCCCCTTCCAGAAGCGCTGAATGATAAAGAGCAGCGTCAGGACGCTCAGGGCGATGAGGATGCTGAAGAAGAGGACGCTCACCACGGTCGTCAGAACGTCACCGCCCAGACTCAGGAACAATCCGTAAAGCATGGAATTATCATCAGAAAAAGTTGCGTTCGCCGAAAGCCCGAACAGCAGCGAGACAATCGGCGCAAGAATCCAAAGCGGAATAAAAGCCCTGGAGATCGAGCGCATGTCATATTTGATCAATTTTCCCAGCATCTAACGCACACCACCCTCGTACAGGTTCATCCGGAATCGCTCCCGAAACACTTCGTCCACAGATTTTCCTTCTTTCTGCCGCAGTTCCTCTGCACTCTCATGGCAAAGGATCTGCCCGTTCTGAAGAAAAATCACCTCATCCAGCACTTTCTCCACATCTGCAATCAGATGCGTGCTGATCAACACCGTCGCCTCCGGGTTATAATTGTTCAGAATCGTTGTCAGAATGAAATCCCGTGCCGCCGGGTCAACGCCGGCGATCGGCTCGTCGAGGAGATAAAGCTTCGCTCTGCGGCTCATGACCAGGATCAGCTGAACCTTCTCCTGCGTTCCCTTTGAGAGCGACTTCATCCGAAGCCGCGGATCAATGGCGAGCGCCGCGCACATTCCTGCCGCGCGCTCTTCATCGAAATCCTCATAAAAGTCGCGAAACAATCCGATCAGATCCATCACCCGCATCCAGTCGGAAAAATAAGGCTTATCCGGAAGATAGCTGACGACAGACTTCGTATAGACGCCTGGTTCATGCCCGGCGATCCGCAGCGCGCCGCCTTCCGGCTTTAAGAGTCCGTTCAGAATCTTGATCAGCGTCGTCTTTCCGGAACCGTTCGGTCCCAGCAGCCCGATGATCCGCCCGCTCTCAAGATCGAGATTCACGCCGCGCAGGGCAGGCGTCCTGCCATAGCTCTTCCACAAATCCCGGCACTGCACCGTCAGCGTTCCCATACACCGCCCTCCTGATGAAATCTCTTATCTGTACGCGTAGGTCTTCCGCGCCACTCCCAGCTCCTCATTTGCAGGAATTACATGAATCTTCACCGGAGAATCCGCCGTAGAGATCACGGTATTTTCCGTACAGGAAACATTTTTTTCCGGATCAAGCAGAACGCCCATGTGGTGGAGCTGGTCGCAGACAATCTGTCTGACATTCGTACCATGCTCCCCGATCCCACCGGTAAAGACCAGATGATCAAGTCCACCGAGCTCCGCATAGTAAGCGCCAATATAGCGGACGATGCCATTGCAGAAGACGTCGATCGCAAGTCTGGCGCGTTCATTTCCCTGCTCCGCCGCGGCAGTGACATCGCGCAGATCGCCGCTGACGCCGGAAATGCCCAGCAGACCGCCATGTTTTGTAAGGCCCTCCAGAATTTCATCCAGCTCCATTCCCTCTTTCAGCAGAAAAGGAATAATGAAAGGATCCATATCGCCGCTGCGGCTCGACTGAATCAGCCCCGCCTGCAGGGAGAGACCGAAGCTCGTGTCCACGCTCCTGCCCTCGTCAATCGCGCAGAGCGAGCCGCTTCCGCCCAGATGACAGGAGATCGTCTTCCCGGTGGAACCGTAGAGTTCCGTCAGCGTCTCCGAGACATAACTGTGGGACGCGCCGTGATAACCCATGCGCTCAATGCCGTATTTCTCATGCCATTCCCACGGAATACCGTAGACTTTCCTCTCCTGCGGAATCGTCTGATGAAAAGCCGTCTCAAACGCGCCTACCAGCATCGCGTCCGGCGTCAGCTTCTGAAACTGCCGGATTGCTTCAAGATAGGGGATATTGTGCGCAGGCGCGACGACAAGATATTCTTCCATCCCCCGCAGCACTTCCTCCGTCAGCTCGTGAATACCATAATAATTCTTCGACAATACCGTTTTAAAGCCGATCCTTTCAAGTTCCTTCAGCTCTTTCAGGCTCCCATGCTCCGGATCCAGCAGACAGTCCAGAAACATCTGAATGCCTTCCGTGTAGGTCGGGATCGACAGCCTCTCCTGATCAATCCGAAAGCCGTCCGGCTTGCGGAAATGGAAGATTGCGCTGTCCGTACTCCCGACGCGCTCCACTCTTCCCTCCGCGAGCACCTGGTCGCCCGGCATATTGAAAAGCTTGAATTTCAGGGACGTGCTCCCCGCATTACATACCAGTATCTTCATCGTATTGGTATCTCCTTTTTCTCAAAATCCCAAAAAATATGGGTTCAGTATAACAAAAAATAACTTTATATGCAATATTTGCAAATTTATTTGTGAAAACTTCTACAAACCTGTTGCATTATTCACAAGGCTGTGCTATGATTTTGGCAAGTAAATAATAGCGAAGTAGAATCTTACGCGTTAAGTATCCGTGGATGGGGAGTTGCCGCGGAACGAAAAGCCGAAAAGCTTGCGGTGTTTGATTCGCGCCCGTTGCTACATATGAGTACATCTCAGATGTGGTGCCAGTATTATTTATGACAGGTCCCTTATCATTGCGGAGGAATCCCCTGCACAGCAGCATTCCCCGTACCCTGCATTTCATCGTGGAGGTGTATTTTTTATGCAGATTTCCAAAGAAGCTCTGAATTTTAAGAGCCAGGTACAAAACCTGTGCAAAGTCCAGAATCTGTGTATCTGCGGCTTTCTCATCGCCCTTTATGTGGTGCTGTCCCTCTTCAACATTCCAATCTCAGAGATTATCGAGATTCGCATCGGCTTCCTGGCCTTTATCGCCGCCGGCATGATCGGCGGACCGGTCATGGGCTTTACGGTCGGCTTTCTCGGCGACGTGCTGAACTGCTTCATCCGCGGATTCGCCTATTTCCCGGGCTTTTCCCTCGGCTACGCGCTCGTCGGCGCACTCTGCGGACTGGTGCTCTACCGCTCCAGAATTTCAAAGATACGCGCCGCGGCCTGTGCTTTCGTCGAGTTTCTCATCAGCGTCACGCTGACCTCGGCCTGGCTCTACCTCATGTACGGAACGCCGCTTAGCGTTCTGCTGACGAGCCGGCTTATCAAGTGCACGGTAAACTTTTTCGTGAATATTGTGATCATCTATGTATTTCTGGAGGCTTTCCAGAGAATCCTTCACGTGGCAATGCCCGCGCGAAGGTAAGCCCGTTCTGAAAACTCCCTTTCATAAAATGCCGCCTGCGCTCTGTGAAGAGAGCCATGCGGCATTTTCTGTATAACACGCTTCAGGCCTGCTCCCGCAGCGCTGCCTTCGCATGCTCCGAGTAGAGCTTTCGGATCCCTTCATATTCCCCCAGACCTTTCAGCACACACTCCACCTCGAAACCCTCTGCGCGAAAACGCTCCCGCCAGGAATCCTCCGGTCCCGACATATCGTTCACCGCATGATCCCCTGCCACGACCATAAAGGGTGCCAGAATTACCCTTTTTGCTCCATAGGCTTTCACAAGCTTTACCAGCGACTCGAAGGAAGGATAAGCCTCGACCGTTCCGACAAAGACATTTGGATAACCCATATCCTTGAACCTGTAATCCAGCGCCGCATAGACAGGATTGACATAGTGCAGCGTCCCATGCCCCATAAACACCAGAGCCTCATCCGCCGCAAGCGGCCCGCACTCCTCCATCAGAGCGCTGACGACTGCGCGGGAATCCTCCTCGCTGGTCAACAGCGGTGCCCCCATATAAATATGCGCAAAACGATCTGCATAGGACATAATTTCCGCCGTCATGCCGTCATTCTCAATGCCGTTGATCACATGCGTCGGCTGTACAAGCAGTTCCGTGATTCCATCCGCCAACATCCGTTCCATGGCCTCCTGCACGGTGTCAATCTGCATACCGTCCCTTTTTTTCAGTTTTCGGATAATCATGCCGCTCGTCCACGCCCGGTACAGGCGCCGCTCCGAAAACGCCTCCGCAAGCTGCCGCTCAATCGCGTCGATATTTTTTTCTCTGGTCTCATTGACGCTCGTGCCAAAGCTGACCACCAGAAGTCCTTTGTCTTTTGTTCCGTCCATCTCCTGTCCTCCTGCACCAGAACTTAAATCATTTTTATCCTACCACAGACTTCCCAAAATGAACAGTGCAAAACCGACTGAAAATGTCCCGCAATGACCGCGATTTGACAAAACGGCCATTTCCCACTACAATAAAACGGTTGGCAATACACCATGCCTATTTTGAGGAGGAAAAAAACAATCATGACTAAACAGGCAACAAAAACTACCGATAAAACAATGAAGAAAGAGAAAAAAACTGCGAGAAAAGCAAAGTCGACGATCTGCGTGGAGATGGGCGATCTGAGCGTAGATGTCTCCGGCGTCCGGGACGCGGTGAAGAAGGCCGTAAAGGCGCAGGGACTCGACGCCCAGGAACTGAAAGTTTACATCAACACTGCCGAACAGGCCGCCTACTATACGATCGACGGGCAGGGCGATGAGAGCTTCCGGATTGACCTGAAAGAGTTGTAAATTTTTCTTGCAAAATTTATTCGCATCCTGTAAGATAGTTGCGAAAGAGCCGCGCGACTGGCGGAAACGGGTGAGGAGCCCGCGCAGGAGCACCTGCGGGGAACGCGGCGATGCGAAAGAGAAGCCGACCGCCTGGGCACATGTGAGACAGCCATGTGTTCAGACGGTTTTTGCATGCATTTTCAGTCAGAAGGAGGACCACATGAAAACACTATCTCTCGAACAGGAGCTGAACGCCAACGCCTATCCCGGGCGCGGCATCGTCATTGGCCGCACGCCTGACGGGACGCGCGCTGTCGCCGCCTACTTCATCATGGGGCGCAGCACGAACAGCCGCAACCGCGTCTTTGTGGAGGACGGCGACGGTATCCGCACGCAGGCTTTCGACCCGTCAAAGATGGAGGACCCGAGCCTCATTATCTACGCGCCGGTACGCGTGCTCGGCGAGCAGACCATCGTCACGAACGGCGACCAGACCGACACAATCTATGACGGACTGAAAAAAGGACTCAGCTTTGAACAGTCCCTCCGCACCCGCTGCTTTGAGCCGGACGCGCCGAACTACACGCCCCGGATCTCCGGTATTCTTAAGGTCAAAGACAACACGTTCCATTATGCCATGTCAATCCTGAAAAGTAATGACGGCGACCCGGATTCCTGCCAGCGCTTTACATTCAGCTATGAAAATCCGAAGGCGGGCGAAGGGCATTTCCTGCACACCTACCAGCATGACGGCAATCCGCTGCCGAGCTTCGCAGGCGAGCCAAAACCTGTCGCCATCCTGGATGATATCGATACATTCACGAAACTGCTCTGGAACAGTCTGAACGAGGACAACAAGGTTTCCCTCTTCGTCCGCAGCATCTGCATTGCAGACGGAACATGTGAAACCCGCATAGTAAATAAAAACAGCTAAAGGAGGATTTTCAGAATGAATGAACTGCAATTAAAGTACGGCTGCAACCCGAACCAGAAGCCTTCCCGCATCTTCATGGCGGATGGAAGCGAGCTCCCGGTCAAAGTGCTTTCCGGCAAGCCCGGCTACATCAATTTTCTTGACGCACTGAACGGCTGGCAGCTCGTCAGCGAGCTGAAAAAGGCGACCGGCCTCCCGGCTGCTACCTCCTTCAAACATGTCTCCCCCGCAGGCGCGGCGGTCGGTCTGCCGCTCACGGACACTCTCGCGAAGATCTACTGGGTGGACGACTTAGGGGAACTCTCGCCGCTCGCCTGCGCCTACGCAAGAGCCAGGGGCGCGGACCGCATGTCCTCCTTCGGCGACTTCATCTCGCTCTCCGACACCTGCGACGCGGATACTGCGCGCCTGATCAAAAGAGAAGTCTCCGACGGCGTCATCGCCCCGGGCTATACGGAGGAAGCATTCGAGATTTTAAAGCAGAAGAAAAAAGGAAATTACAATGTGATTGAGATCGATCCGGACTATGTGCCGGCTCCGATCGAGCAGAAGCAGGTCTTCGGCGTCACCTTCGAGCAGGGAAGAAATGAGCTCGACGTGAACGGCGACCTTCTCGCAAACATCGTCACGAAAAACAAGGACATCCCCGCGGAGGCGCTGATCGACCTGAAGGTCTCGCTCATCACGCTCAAATACACACAATCCAACTCCGTCTGCTTCGTCAAGGGCGGACAGGCGATCGGCATCGGTGCCGGACAGCAGTCCCGCGTCCACTGCACGCGCCTTGCCGGAAATAAGGCGGACAACTGGTTTCTGCGCCAGTCCCCGCAGGTGCTGGATCTCCCCTTCGTGGACACACTCTCCCGCGCGGAGCGCGACAACGCGATCGACGTCTACATCGGCGACGAGTACATGGACGTGCTCGCGGACGGCGCCTGGGAAAAGATTTTCCGCACGAAGCCGGAGGTCTTCACACGTGAGGCAAAGCGCGCCTGGCTTGATCAGATGACCGACGTGACGCTCGGTTCGGACGCCTTCTTCCCCTTCGCGGACAACATCGAGCGCGCACACAAAAGCGGCGTGAAGTACATCGCCCAGCCGGGCGGCAGCGTCCGCGACGACCTCGTCATCGAGTGCTGTGACAAGTATGGTATCGCGATGGCCTTCACCGGCATCCGCCTGTTCCACCATTAAAGAAAAGGGGAAGCACCGTCTTACGTGCTTCCCCTCTCCTTTTTTCTGCCTATTCCGCTCTCCAGATCATATCCCGGGAAATATCATCCAGCGTAAACGCTCCGCACATCGCCATCGTATCGGCGAGCTCCGCGCCAATCTTGTCAACGTAGCACTGAACACCCTCCGCCGCGCCGCCGTAGACCGCTGTCACGAAAGGCCGCGCAATCAGCACGCCGTCCGCGCCCATCGCGATCGCTTTGAATACGTCCACACCGCTGCGGATGCCGCCGTCCACGAGAATCTTCATACCGCGGCCGCCGACTGCTGCAACGATATCTTCAAGTACTTCCGCAGTTGCCGGGCACTGGTCAAGTACACGGCCTCCGTGGTTGGAGACAATAATTGCCGCCGCCCCGGCGTCCTTTGCCTTCAGAGCTGCACGACGCGTCATCACACCCTTCACAATAAAGGGCACTCCCGCCATCTGCGCAATCTCGCGGAGCTCTTCCACTGTCTTGCTGCCTGCCGGCGGTGTCATATTTTTGAGGAAGGGAAGTCCTGCCGCATCCACATCCATCGCTACCGCAAAACATCCCGAACGCTTCGCGAGCTCCATTTTCTCGCGGATCGTGTCAAGATTCCAGGGCTTGACTGTCGGAATTCCCAGGCCACCCGCTGCGCGGATCGCCTCCGTCGCCGCCTCCATGACCTTCGCGTTCGTACCGTCGCCGGTGAAAGCCGCGATGCCAGCCTTCTCGCAGGCTTCCACAAGGATATTGTTGTAGGCCAGGTCGTCGTATTTCTCCCCATAATGCAGATTCACCGCGCCAACCGGTCCGGCAAAGATAGGATAGCGAAAACTCCTGCCGAAGAGTTCGATCGACGTATCTACCGGACGGTTCTCGTGAAGTGTATCCATATTTACCCGGATCTCCTGCCACTTCTGGTAATTGCGCATTGCAGTGTCGCCGACGCCCTTTGCGCCCGGTCCCGGTATCTGGTTTTTGCAGGCCGCGCCATTACAGACCGGACATGCCTTGCACCAGCTGCCCATACAGCCTCTCGCTTCTTTCAGTACTTCATTGTAATCCATTGTATTATGCTCCCTTCTGTATGTTATGTCTGCCTTTTCTTTTTGCTGCTTCAACGTCCAGGGCAGCAGACCACAGACCGCCTGCTTCGCAGGCTATATGCCGCCTACGGCGTCATATGTCTGAGGCTTGATGGGCGTCCCGCCCATCTCAAAAAGAAAATCCAGCCTGCCGCGGATAAATCCGCGCAGTCTGCCTTTTCTTTTTGCTGCTGCCCTGGACTGGGGGTCAAAAGAAGTGTACCATAATCATCACCGCGCCCAGGACTGTCAACACCACGCCCGTGATCTGATTCAGCGCCTTCGGCTCCGCCCCGTTCGCAAATTTCGCCGCGCCCTGCGCGCCCAGCAGGGTAAACAGAATACAGGCGATCAGCGCAATAGTGTCCGGCGCACCGCCGATCACGACATGGGAAACGGCGCCGGTAAACGCAGTGAAGGACATGACAAAAACGCTCGTCCCGACCGCTGTCTTCAGCTCATAATTCAGGATCGTCGTCAGCACAAGCAGCATCATCATGCCGCCGCCCGCCCCCACAAAGCCGCAGATTGAACCGATAATCGCTCCGCCGATCAGCGACTCCACAAACCTTGTCCGATTATCCTTCGCTGCCAGCACATCCTTTGTGGTCATCACCGGGAGAATCAGAAATCGCAGGCCAAGGAAAAAGGTCATGATGACCGAAAAATTTCCCACTGTCGTCTGCGGAACCAGCGAGGCCACATAACTCCCGATCATCGTAAAAACAAGCACAGAAGCAAGCAGCGGCAGACTGCCACGTATGTCCAGATTTTTATTTTTCCAGTATGTATAGGCCGAGGCCGCGGACGCAAGCACATCGGAGGCCAGAGCAATCGTGATCGCCTCGTAGGAGTTAAACCCAAGAAAGGTGACCAGCATCGGCGAGATTACCGTCGCCGCGGACAACCCTGCAAGACCTGTCCCGATCCCCGCTCCCATTCCGGCCAAAAAACAGACAAATATTACTTTCAATCTTCTTCCTCCGCAAACAGGCGTTCCCGCCACAACTGTATCAGTCTTTCCAACGAAAAAGCCGCATTAGCCGGACTTGTGGAGGGCAGGCGCTCGATCGTCCTTCCGGTCATCTCCTGGCAGTACTTTCGATAAAGCTGAAAGGCCTTGTCTCCATTTGCAAAGATTTTTCTTATCGGGCTTGTCCGCAGGATACGGTTCAGGTCTGTTGGCTTCACATCACGAATACTGCTGTCGCTCGAACCAATAATCTCACAACTCTGTACCACGTCCCACAGCGCAATGTGATGCCGGTAAAGCAGCGCCTTCTTCTCTTCTGTCGTCTGCGGCGTCTCCTCTTCTGTCAGCGCCGCGATCAGTTTCCAGAAACGATTCTGAGGATGCCCATAGTAAAACTGTACTTCCCTCGACTTCACCGACGGGAAACTCCCGAGAATCAGGATCTCGGAATGCTCATCATAGACCGGTTCAAAGCTGTGCTGCACCCGCAGCCTGGCCACTGTCTCCCCGCTCTTTTTCTCTCGTAACATAACTTATAGTATAACACCAATTCCCCTGATTGGTAAAGCCCGTATTTACAATTAAAACGGCAGGGATCTGTTCCCTGCCGTCTTTCTTTTTTTATTACAGATTTGTATAGCCCATCAGCGACTCGTCCACTTCCCGTGCGACGTCGCGCCCCTCGCGGATCGCCCGCACGACCAGCGACTGGCCGATGTGCATGTCGCCTGCGGTGAAAACATTCTGCACGCTCGTCGCGTGTTTGCCGGGTGCGGTCGCGATGTTCGTGCGACCGTCGACGTCCACGCCGAAGCCCTTCGTCACATACTCCTCGCTGCCAAGGAAGCCCGCCGCGATCAGTACCAGCTCCACATCGATCACGAACTCGCTGCCCTCGACGGGAACCATCATCATGCGGCCAGTCTTCTCATCCTTTTTGCTCTCAAGCCGTACGATCTTCGCCTGCTTCACATTTCCGGCCTTGTCCTTGATAAACTCCTGCACCGTCGTCTGGTAGATGCGCGGATCATGACCGAACTTCGCAATCGCCTCCTGCTGACCGTAGTCGGTCTTGCAGACCCGCGGCCAGACCGGCCAGGGATTGTTCGCCGCGCGTTCGTCCGGGAGCTTCGGCATCATCTCAAGCTGCGTCACGGACTTGCAGCCGAGGCGGATGGAGGTACCCACACAGTCGTTTCCTGTATCGCCGCCGCCGATGACGAGCACGTTTTTGTCCTTCGCCGGAATGAATTTCTTATCCTCAAAGTTCGAGTCGAGCAGACTCTTCGTCGTCGTCCGCAGGAAATCCACCGCAAAGTAAATGCCCTTCGCGTCGCGGCCCGGCGCCTTGATATCGCGCGGATTCTTTGCGCCGCCGCAGAGGATGACGCGGTCGTATTCCTTCAGGAGCTGCTCGGCCTTGACGTCGACGCCCACATTGCAGCTCGTGCGGAAGGTGATGCCCTCCTCCTCCATAATCTTAATCTTGCGGTCGATGATGTGCTTCTCGAGCTTCATGTTCGGAATGCCGTACATCAGAAGTCCGCCCACGCGGTCGTCGCGTTCGAAGACCGTCACACTGTGTCCGCGCCGGTTGAGCTGATCCGCCGCCGCGAGGCCGGAGGGACCGGAACCCACGACCGCAACCTTCTTACCCGTACGCACCTTCGGCGGCCGCGCGTGGGCATAGCCTTTTTTATACGCATTTTCAATGATCGCCAGCTCATTGCCTTTCGTCCCGACCGGGGCGCCGTTCAGGTTGCAGGTGCAGGCCGCCTCGCAGAGCGCCGGACATACGCGCCCTGTGAATTCCGGGAAATTGCTGGTCTTGATCAGGCGGTAATAGGCCTCCTCCCAGTTTCCCATATAGAGCAGATCGTTCCACTCCGGCACCATGTTCTGCAGGGGACAGCCGCTCATCATGCCGGAGAGCATCATACCGGCCTGGCAGAAGGGGACGCCACAGGACATACACCGGGCGCCCTGCTTTTCCTGTTCCGCGTGCGTGAGCGGTACGTGAAACTCATTGAAATGGTTGATTCTCTCGAGCGGTTCCTCCGCCCGCGCGTCCTTGCGCTCATAATCCAAAAAGCCTGTTGGTTTTCCCATAACTAACGTACCTCCTGTCCTCTCTTGACCGCGTAGAACGCCTCGATCTGTGCCTGTTCCGTATTCATGCCCTTCTCCTCCATCTGGACGATCAGGCTGAGCATCCGCTTGTAGTCGTTCGGGATGATCTTCTTGAATTTTGGCAGATACTGTTCAAAATGGTCGAGGATCAGTTTTCCCTTCTGCGAGTTCGTGTAGGCCACATGCTCCTTGATCATGTCCTTGAGCTCCTGCACGTCGTATTTATTGGAGACCTCCTCCAGCGTCACCATGGATTTGTTGACCTTGGTGTAGAGATCGCGGTCCTCATCGAGCACATAGGCGACGCCGCCGCTCATGCCGGCCGCGAAGTTCTTGCCGACCTTGCCGAGGATGACCGCGCAGCCGCCGGTCATGTACTCGCAGCCGTGATCGCCGGTGCCCTCCACGACGGCGCGCACGCCGGAATTCCGCACGCAGAAGCGTTCGCCGGCCACGCCGCAGATATAGGCCTTGCCGCTTGTAGCTCCATAAAATGCCACATTTCCGATGATAATATTTTCATCCTGCTTGAAGGTAATCCCCTTCGGCGGATAGACGATCAGCTTTCCGCCCGAGAGTCCTTTGCCAAAGTAATCGTTCGAATCGCCCTCGAGCTCCAGCGTCAGGCCGCTCGGGATGAAGGCACCGAAACTCTGGCCGCCCGCGCCGTTGCACTTGACCGTGAAGGTGTCCTCCGGAAGCCCCTCCGGATAACGCGAGGTGATCTCGGAGCCGAACATCGTACCGAAGGCGCGGTTCGTGTTTCCGACATCGAGCTCAATGCTGCGCTTCTGTCCCTTTTCAAGAGCGGGGCCGAATTCCTTCGAGAGTACCGTCGCATCGAGCGTTTTCTCGAGTTCAAAGTTGTAGACCTGCTTCGGATCGAAGATCACCTTCTGCCCCTTGCCCGCATAAGGATTATCAAGGATACGGGACAGATCGATCGTCGCCGCGCGGCCGGTTCTGCCCTCCTTCACGCAGAGCATATCCGAGCGTCCGACGAGCTCGTCGATCGTGCGCACGCCGAGCTTCGCCATGTATTCTCTGAGCTCCTGCGCGATGAAGCGCATGAAGTTCACGACGTACTCCGGCTTGCCGCGGAAGCGCTTCCTCAGCTCCGGGTTCTGGGTCGCCACGCCGACCGGGCAGGTGTCCAGGTTGCAGACGCGCATCATCACGCAGCCCATCGTCACCAGCGGAGCCGTCGCAAAGCCGAATTCCTCTGCACCAAGCATTGCGGCGATCGCCACGTCACGCCCGCTCATCAGCTTGCCGTCAGTCTCAATACGCACCTTATTTCTCAGGCCATTCCGCAGAAGGGTCTGATGCGTCTCACTAAGACCCAGCTCCCAGGGCAGGCCCGCGTTGTGAATCGAGCTGGCCGGAGCCGCGCCCGTACCGCCGTCGTAGCCGGAAATCAGGATGACCTGCGCGCCGGCCTTTGCAACGCCCGCCGCGACCGTGCCGACGCCTGCCTCGGAGACAAGCTTCACAGAAATCCTGGCTTTCGGGTTCGCATTCTTCAGATCGTAGATCAATTGCGCCAGATCTTCGATCGAGTAAATATCATGGTGCGGCGGCGGGGAGATCAGGCTCACGCCCGGGGTCGAAAGTCTCGTCTTCGCGATCCACGGATAGACCTTGCCCCCCGGCAGATGGCCGCCCTCGCCGGGCTTCGCGCCCTGCCCCATCTTGATCTGGATCTCCTGCGCGCTCACGAGATAGCGGCTCGTCACGCCGAAGCGTCCGCTCGCCACCTGCTTAATCGCAGAGCACTTATTCAGGCCGTCCGGTCCGATGCTCAGGCGCTCGATGCTCTCGCCGCCCTCGCCGGTATTCGACTTACCGTGCAGCTGGTTCATCGCGATGGTCAGACACTCATGCGCCTCCTGCGAGATTGAGCCGTAGGACATTGCACCGGTCTTGAAGCGCGTGACAATCGAATCCACGCTCTCGACCTGCTCGATCGGTACGCCCTTCTTCGGATATTTGAAGTCAAGAAGCTTCCTCAGCTGGCCGCGGTTCCCCTCGCCGTCCACCAGATCGGTGTACTGCTTGAAGAGCTCATAATTGCCCTCCCGCGTGGACTGCTGCAGCAGATGAATTGTCCGCGGGTTGTAGAGATGATCCTCACCGGAACTTCTCGACTTGTGCAGTCCCAGGCTGTCGAGCGCCGGGGTGGTCTCGAGTCCAAGCGGATCAAAGGCCGAGGAATGCAGCGCCTCCACCTGCTCTCCGATCTCAGCGAGACCGATGCCGCCGATGCGGCTGACGGTATTCGTGAAATATTTGTCGACGACCTCTTTATTGATGCCGATCGCCTCAAAAATCTTCGAGCCGAGGTAGGACTGGATCGTGGAAATACCCATCTTCGACGCGATCTTCACGATGCCGTTTAAGACCGCCTGGTTGTAGTCGTCCACCGCCGCGTAGTAATCCTTATTTAAAAGGCCCTTGTCGATCAGCTCATGAATACTCTCATGCGCGAGATAGGGGTTCACCGCGCAGGCGCCGTAGCCGAGCAGCGTCGCAAAGTGGTGCACCTCTCTGGGCTCGCCGGACTCCAGCACGATCGAAACACTGGTACGCTTCTTCGTCCGCACCAGATGCTGCTGCAGCGCCGAAACCGCCAGCAGTGAGGGAATCGCCACGTGGTTCTCATCCACGCCGCGGTCGGACAGAATCAGGATGTTGACGCCATCGCGGTAGGCGCGGTCCGCCTCCACAAACAGACGGTCGATCGCGCGCTCCAGGCTCGTATTCTTATAGTATGTAATCGGAAGCACCTCAACCTTGAAACCGTGCTTCTTCATCGTCTTGATCTTCAGAAGATCCGTGTTCGTCAGGATCGGATTGTTGATCTTCAGCACACAGCAGTTCTCCGGCATCTCCTCGAGCAGGTTGCCGTCTTTACCCAGATAAACGCTGGTCGATGTTACAACCTTTTCGCGAATCGCGTCGATCGGCGGGTTCGTGACCTGCGCGAAGAGCTGTTTAAAGTAATTGAACAACGGCTGATGGTGGTCGGACAGAGCCGCCAGCGGCACATCGATACCCATGGCTGCCGTAGCCTCGCCGCCGTTCGCTGCCATGCTGAGAATCGAGGTGCGGACATCCTCATAACTGTAACCGAAGGCCTTCTGCAGGCGCATACGCTCTTCCGGAGTGTGCTCCTCAATCCTCTGGTTCGGAATCTTCAGCTCCGAGAGCGTCACCAGGCTGTGATCGAGCCATTCGCCATAGGGCTGGCGGTTCGCATAACCCTCCTTCAGCTCATCGTCATCAATGATGCGTCCCTGCTTTGTATCCACAAGCAGCATCTTGCCCGGATGCAGGCGCTCCTTCATCACGATGCGCGAGGGATCGATGTCGAGCACGCCTACTTCCGAGGAGAGGATCAGCTGATCGTCCGTCGTCACATAGTATCTCGACGGGCGCAGGCCATTGCGGTCAAGCACCGCGCCCATCACGTCACCGTCCGTGAAAACGATCGATGCCGGCCCGTCCCATGGCTCCATCATCGTCGCATAATACTGATAGAAATCGCGCTTCTTCTGGGACATCGTGCGGTTATTCGCCCAGGGCTCCGGAATCAGAATCATGACCGCAAGTGCAAGATCCATACCGCTCATCACCAGGAATTCCAGCGTATTGTCAAACATGGCGGAGTCTGAACCGGAGGCGCTGATTACCGGCAGAATCTTATGGAATTCGCCCTTAAGATACGGAGACTCCACGGTCTCCTCACGGGCCAGCATCTTGTCTGCATTGCCCTTGATCGTGTTGATCTCTCCGTTATGAACCAGGAAACGGTACGGATGCGCCCGCTCCCAGCTCGGCAGGGTGTTCGTGGAAAAACGGGAGTGAATCACTGCAATCGCGCACTCATAATCCGGATCCTGCAGATCCAGGAAGAAGGAGCGAAGCTGTCCCACCAGGAACATTCCTTTATAAATCACAGTCCTGCTCGAGCAGGACACAACATAAGTATCATCATTCGACTGCTCAAACACGCGGCGCGCGATATAGAGCTTCCGGTCAAAGGGAAGTCCGCACTCCACATCCTCGGGCTTCTCGATGAAAGCCTGCATAATGCAGGGCATCTTCTCCAGCGCCTTGCTGCCAAGCACCTTCGGGTTTGTGTTCACCTTCCGCCAGCCAAGGAAGCGCATGCCCTCCTTCTCGACAATGATCTCAAACATTTTCTTCGCCTGGTTGCACTTGAGCTCGTCCTGAGGCAGGAAGAACATGCCGATGCCGTACTCGCGCTCACCGCCAAGCTCGATCCCGAGCTTTTTGCACTCCTTTGAGAAAAAGCGATGGGAAATCTGTACGAGCATGCCGACGCCATCGCCGGTCTTGCCCTCCGCGTCCTTGCCGGCGCGGTGCTCCAGGTTTTCGACAATCTTCAGTGCATCGTCCACGGTCTTGTGCGTTTTCACGCCCTTGATGTTGACGACCGCGCCGATGCCGCAGTTGTCATGCTCGAAGCTCGGGTCGTAGAGACCCTCGTTCGGACATTCCTTTTTCATCTCTTCGTTCATAAGCTGCACCTTTCCTTGTCTGGTCCCGCATCCTTCCGGGCACGGGACTGGCCTTTCAAAATGATCTCTACTATTTTACCTCCATTTTTATATTTTGTAAATCCCATAATCTTTTATAATTGTCTGATATTC
>JAJPXQ010000044.1 GCA_021205385.1 Lachnospiraceae bacterium
ATTCACGGCCGCCGGAAATATATGATTCATGTGTTTACAAAATGTTTAAACTTGTCACCTAATCTAAGAAAGATTTGAAAGCATGCATTTATAATAATGAGGAGGAAGAAGAGAATATGAGAAGAAACAGAATTCTGACGCTTGGCCTTGCCACGGTTCTGTGCGTCTCCCTTGCCGGATGCGGCGGAACGGAGGAGACAGCGGAAAGCAGCGTGACGACGGTAGAGGCGGTGAATCCCACAGTTGGCAGTCTGTCGACGGATACCACTTATATAGGAACGATTTCTCCCCAGGAGGAGATTTACGTGATTCCGATGGTGTCGGGTACGGTGACGGCAGTTTACTGTGAAGTGGGAGATACGGTTGAGGAAGGGCAGACGCTTTTCACGATTGACGACGAGGCCTATCAGCTGCAGCTCGCGAGCGCGCAGGCTTCCTATGATTATGCGGCGGCCGGGGTGACGGCAGCGACCGGTGGCTCGCGTGATCTTACGAATTATCAGACGGAGATGTCGATCCGTGATCTGGCGGTTTCGCTGGCGGATACGGAAGATACGCTCGAGGATCTGGAGGACGCTTATGATGAGGTAAAGGATACGATCAGTACACTGTCGAGTCAGCAGTCGGAAGCACAGGCAACGGTCACAAGCCTGACGGAGCAGGTGGGGGCGGCAAAAAGTGCACTTGCGGCTATCTCTGATACAACGTCCGAGGCGTACAAGACGGCTGCTGCAGAGCTGAGTGCCCTGCAGAGTCAGCTGGCGGTCGCACAGACACAGCTGAGCACGATCTCCGCCAGCCTGACATCCGCCGAGAGCAGCAAGAGCACCCTCAAGGCCAGTATCGAGAGCGCGAAGGACGGCGTCGAGACAGTGGAGGAGAGTATCACGCAGGCGCAGGAGGCCTACTCGATCACACAGAATCAGATTTATCCGGAGACGGACGCCACCTATGACGCGCAGCTTTCTCAGGCGGCGCTGGCGATCGATTCGGCGCAGCTCTATATTGATTATTGTACCGTGACCGCGCCGATCAGCGGTACGGTGGAAGCAGTCAATGTGATTGAGAATAATATCGCGACGTCGAGCAGCGCAGCGGTCACGATTTCCAATAAGGAGTCCATGACCGTGTCCTTCAGTGTGACGGAGGACGCGAAGAATACGCTGCAGGTAGGCGACCATGTGACGGTCGAGAGAAATGGAGTGGAATACGACGGCAGCATCACGGAGATTGCGACGGCGGCGACGTCGAGCCTTTTCACCATCAAGGCAGCGGTGACGGGCGCCGGCGAGGAACTGCCGACTGGTGTGTCGGTGAAGGTCTATGCGACGACGCAGGAAAGTGACAACAGTATTATTATTCCTTACGATGCGCTGTATTTCTCGGCGGGCGACGCCTATGTCTACTGTGTTGTGGACGGCATGCTGGAGAAGACGGCTGTGACGGTAGGCCTGATGAGCGATACAGAGGCGGTGATCGAGGAAGGGCTGACAAAGGACAGTGTGATTGTCAGTACCTGGTCTTCGAAGCTGCGCGATGGCCTCGAGGTTGAGGTCGTCACATTGAACGGGGAATCCGTCGTGACGGAGGAAGTGGAAGAGACGGATGCAGAGGAAACTTCCGATGGAGCAGAGGATGATGAAACAACAGAGGAAGTGACAGACGAAACGGCAGACGAGGCTGTGCAGTCGGATACGGAGGAAACGGTCGACAGCGCGGACGATACGGATACAGAGTCGACGGAGGAGGCACAGTAGCATGGGCTTGACAAGGATTGCTTTAAAAAGGCCGGTCTCCACGTTGCTGGTTGTGCTGGCGATCTTCGTATTCGGTTTATCCTCCCTGATGGGCCTGCGGCTCGAGCTGATGCCGGACATGGATATGCCAATCCTGATGGTGATGACCGTCTATCCGGGCGCGGATCCCGAGTCGGTGGAGTCACTGGTCAGCTCGGAGATCGAGGGCGACGTTGCCTCCTTAAGCGGCGTGGACACGGTGTATTCCTATTCCATGGAGAATTATTCCATGGTAATGTTGCAGTATGACTATGATACGGACACCAACGATGCCTACATCGACCTGCGGGCGGCGCTCGATGCGGCGGATCTGCCGGACGACGCGCAGGAGCCGACGGTTATCCAGATGGATATTAATTCGATGGCCAGCATTTCCTATTCGATCAGTCTGACCGACGGAAGCGATGCGCTGGCCTATGTGAACGATGAGCTTGTGCCGGAGCTGGAGAGCATCGGTACGGTGGCCAGCGTGGACGTGACCGGCGGCCGGGAGAATTATATCCGCGTGCTGCTCGATGAGGAGGCGCTCAGTCAGTACGGGCTTTCCATGAGCACGGTGGCGAGCTATATCGCCGCCAACGATTTCACGGTGCCGCTGGGTTCGCTCGAGCAGGGCAGCCAGTCGATCAGTGCGATCAGCACGGCGGACGTGGAGACCGTGCAGGCGCTGAAGGAGGTTCCCCTTTACACCTCAAGCGGGCAGCTGATCCAGCTCTCCGATGTGGCGGAGGTAAGCTGGGAGGAAGAGGCGGCGGACAGTATCAGCCGCTTCAACGGAGAGGAGACGGTGACGGTCTCCGTGACGAAGAACCAGACGGCCAGCACGCTTGGCATGATCAGCGACGTGGAGGACATCATGGAGGAGATGAGTGAGGAAAATGAAAACCTCGTTTACGAAACCTCCTATGACGCATCAGAACTGATCATTGAGTCCATCAGCTCCGTGGCTTCGACGCTGGTCATCGGCGTTATCCTCTCGATGCTGATCCTGTTCCTGTTCTTTGGAGACTTAAGAGCCAGCGTGATCGTCGGCTTTTCCATGCCGATTTCGCTGATGGTGACGATCATCGTGATGTCGGTGCTAGGTTTCTCGCTGAATATCATCACGATGGGCGGCCTGGTCATCGCAATCGGTATGATGGTGGATAACTCGATTGTCATGATCGACGGCTGCTTCCGCGGACGCGACCGGACGGAGGATCTCACCGAGGCGGCGCTGTTTGCGTCGAAGAGCGTGGCCGGTTCCATCTTTGCCGGTACGCTGACGACGGTCGTCATCTATATCCCGATCTGCCTGCAGAGCGGGATGGCGGGGCAGATGCTCGGGCAGCTGGGTTACACGATCATATTCTCCCTGACGGCGTCCCTGATCTCGGCGCTGACGCTGGTGCCGCTGTTCTACAGGATGTTTAAGCCGCGGGAGCGCAAGGAGCTGAAGATCAACAGTGCGCTGGATGCGGTGAAAAAGAAATACGACCCGATGGTGCGCTGCCTGCTGCGGCACAAGGGACTGACGGTTGCTGTCTCGGTGCTGGCGCTGGTCGGAGCTTTCGCCCTGGCGGCCTTCGGACTGGACATGGAGCTCATGCCGAGCACGGATGAGGGCTCGGTCAGTATAGAGGCCACGCTGCGTCCGGGTACGAAGGTCGAGGACGTCGACGAGCAGATTGCCGAGATTGAGGCGATGGTGGCGGCCCATGAGGATGTGGATAATTACACGGTGACCGTGGAGTCCGGCTCCGCCTCAATCTCCGTCAATCTGAAGGACGACCGCAAGATGACAAGCCAGGAGGTTGCGGACGAGTGGACGGAGGCGACGAAGGACATCATGGGTATGCAGCTGGAGATCACAGTCAGCAGCATGATGTCGTCGCTGATGTCGTCCGACACCGGCGGCGAGGTCAATCTGGCGTCCACCGATCTCGACGATCTGACGGAGGCGGTGGAACTGATTGAGGAGAAAGCCTGGGATGTGCCGGGCGTGCTGAACGTCTACAACAGCGCCGGATTCACCTCAACGCAGATCGAGGTGGTCGTTGACCCGCTCGAGGCCATGTCGCACGGCATGACGGCCTATCAGGTGGCGGGCAGCCTCTACAGCCTGATCAGCGGCACCGAGGCGATGACGATCTCTTCTAATGGCGATGAGTACAGTGTCATGCTGGAGTTCCCGGAAGGAACCTACACGGACGCGAGTTCTCTGCTGAATGCGACGGTGGACGGTGTGCCGCTCTCGGAGATGGCGGAGCTGCGCTATACGGACTCCCAGCAGACGATCATCCGCGAGAATGAGCGCTATACCATGACAGTGACGGCGGTCTGCCTCTCCGGCGATGTGGACGCGGTGCAGGATGGTCTGGACGCTGTGGTGGCGGATCTTGATCTTCCCGATTCCGTGGAGCTCACACAGAGTATGACCGAGGAGACCATGAGCGAGATGTTCGGTTCCATGGGGACCGCGATCGCGACGGCGCTGTTTCTCGTCTTCCTCGTGATGGCGATGCAGTTCGAGTCTCCGAAATACTCGCTGATGGTTATGATCAGTATTCCCTTCAGTCTGATCGGAGCTTTCCTGCTTATATTTATCACGGGGCAGGCGATCAGTATTACTTCGCTGATGGGCGTGCTGACGCTGGTCGGAACCGTCGTGAACAACGGTATCCTCTACGTGGACGGCGTGGCGGAGCTGCAAAAGGAAATGCCACTCGAGGACGCGGTGGTAGAGAGCGGGAAGACGAGGCTGCGCCCGATGCTGATGACGACGCTGACGACGGTCATCGCGATGATCCCGATGGCGATGGGTATCGGCACCGGCAACGCGATGATGCAGGGCATGGCGATCACGATCATCGGCGGCCTGATCGCTGCCACGATCCTGATTCTCGTGCTGTTCCCGGTATTCTATACCTTACTGTACGGCCGCGGCACACGCCGGGAGCGCCGGAAGAAAAAAGAAGAGCTTGCCGTGGAGCAGTAGTATCGTGTAATATAGTGGAGAAAAGAAACTGAAGAGGAATGCTGAATGACCTATACGATTTATGAGCTGTTGTTTTTCTTGCTCTGCTATTCATTTCTGGGCTGGTGCGCGGAGGTCATCTTTATGGCCGCCCGCACGGGCCGTTTTACCAACCGGGGACTTTTCAATGTCCCCTTCAGTCTTTCCTATGGCGTGGCCATGGATATTCTGCTGCTTTTGCAGCCGACGATGGAAGGCAATTATCTACTTTCGGCGGTGATCTACCTGGTCATCACTTCGGCGGTGGCACAGATCGCAGGTGAGATCACCTGGCGGGTTACGAAAGTCCGGCTCTGGAAGATGGACGAAGAGTCCATCTATGCAGGCCGGCTTCGTGGTCTGTTCTACGCAGTGTTTCTGGCGCTCTGCGCGCTCGTGGCAATGCTGCTGATCCAGCCCTTCCTTTTCCTGCTTGTAAAAATGATACCGGTGCTTGCACTGAAGATTGTGACGCTTGTTCTCATGGCGATTGTGCTGGTGGACTTCATCACGGTCTTTTATCTGGTGCGGAAGCATCCTCTGC
The DNA here is from genome assembly GCA_021205385.1 of Lachnospiraceae bacterium. Classification (GTDB taxonomy): domain Bacteria; phylum Bacillota; class Clostridia; order Lachnospirales; family Lachnospiraceae; genus Hominiventricola. The sequence goes on from JAJPXQ010000044.1 coordinate 5,336, forward strand.
CGGAGACTGTCAGGGATCTGGAGGAAGGCCTGAAAGGGCATAAGACAGGGATCGGTACCTGGATTTCAAACCGTCTCTGGAAGCGCCTGCGTCACGCCTATCCAAATCTCAGAGAGGCGCAGGGAGGTCAGGAAGAGAACCGGCGCAACTATGTTTTCGCCAGGGGACTCTGCTTTGACAAGTATGTATGGGTATTCTTTGCCTGCGCGCTTTTCGGCTATCTCTTTGAGGTGCTCTTCGTGGGCCTGAGCACAGGTGTCTGGATGAATCGTTCGAGTGTCATCTATGGGCCATTCAGTATCATCTGGGGCTTCGGCGGTGTGATTCTGACGATGCTGCTGCATCGTCTGGATCATATGGAAGACCGTTACATCTTTATTGGTGGAATGTTTATCGGCGGCACCTATGAGTATATGTGCAGCGTCATCTCCGAGGTCGTATTTGGTACGGTCTTCTGGGATTACAGTGATATGCCCTTCAATATCGGAGGCCGCACAAATCTTCTGTTCTGTATTTTCTGGGGCATCATGTCACTCGTGTGGGTGAAGATGCTCTATCCGCGTCTGAGCTCGCTGATCGAGCGTATCCCGCCGATGACCGGCAAGATCGTGACCTGGGTATTCTTGGCACTCATGATCTGCGATCTGGCTTTGTCGGGTATCGTACTGCTCCGCTATGTCGAGCGCTGCGACGGCGTTCCCGCGGAGAACGCGATCGATGAATTCCTGGATTATCAGTATCCGGACGATTTCGTTGAGTTTGTCTGGCCGAACATGCACCTGAGTCAGCCGGGCGACGCAGATTCCAAATACTCTGACCCACTGTGGATGCAGGACTGATAAATTCGCGATGGCAGCTCCGAGAGCCACGCAAAGAGTGACGTGAAGTGTCGAATACCATCGCATTCTCTCGACAGAATTTGCTTGTATAAATCTACCATTTTCCCTATACTTTTCCATAGAAGGAAAAGGAGGGATAAAATAATGGGGAAATGGAGCGTTGGCATTGCGGATGATAATGAGAGAATGGTGGAGATTCTTGGTAATATTCTGCGGGAAGATGAGGAGCTGCAGGTGGTTGGCACCGCGCACAACGGCGAGGAGGCCTGCCGTCTGATCCGGGAGAAGGAGCCGGACATCATGCTGCTCGATATTATCATGCCGAAGCTGGACGGACTCTCGGTCATGGAGCGGGTCGCGCAGGACGCGAACTTCCGTAAAAAACCGGATTTTGTCGTTGTCTCCGCGATCGGACAGGAACGCATCACGGAGGACGCCTTTTTGCTTGGCGCGAGCTATTATATTATGAAACCTTTTGACCACGACATGGTGCTCAGCCGCGTCCGCAGTCTGAAAGGGGATCGCCACCGGAAGAAGACGGAGGTGCGGCGTCCTGCGTCTGCAGAGTCAAAGGGCGCAGGCGTTGAGCACGATCTGGAGACGGATGTGACCAATATGATTCACGAGATTGGTGTTCCCGCGCATATCAAGGGTTACCAGTACCTGCGTGACGCGATCATGATGGCAGTTGAAGACATGAGCATGCTGAACGCAGTCACGAAGATTCTCTATCCGACGATTGCGAAGAATCATCAGACGACGCCGAGCCGCGTCGAGCGGGCCATTCGCCATGCGATTGAGGTGGCCTGGAGCCGGGGAAAGATGGACACGATTGATGAACTCTTCGGATACACAGTCAGCGTTGGCAAGGGGAAACCCACGAACTCCGAGTTTATTGCTCTGATCGCCGACCGGATTCGCCTGGATTATAAAAAGAGAGCCTGAGCAGCGCTGCTTAAAAATGCTTTCAAAGACCCTCCGAATGTGTTATGATAAATCTAAATCAATCTGGAGGTCGGCCATGAAAAAAATACTGTTTATTGCGTCGGAGTGTGTGCCATTTATCAAGACGGGGGGACTTGCGGACGTGATCGGCTCTCTGCCGAAATATTTTGACAAAGAAAAATACGAGGTGCGTGTCATCATCCCGAATTACCGCTGCATTCCGCAGAAGTGGAAGGATGAGATGCAGTACGTCACGAATTTCTACATGGATATGGCCTGGCGGAGCCAGTATGTCGGCGTTATGGAGATGGATTATGAGGGAATCCACTATTATTTCATTGACAACGAATACTATTTCGCGGGCGAGAGACCCTATGGATACATACACGAAGATGTCGAGAAGTTTGCATTCTTTTCCCGGGCGGCTCTGTCGATCCTGCCGGTGGTGGACTATCAGCCGGACATTGTGCACTGCCACGACTGGCAGACCGGTCTTGTGCCGGTTTATCTGAAGGACAGTTTTCATGACAGTGAGTTTTATGCGAATATGAAGTCTGTGATGACGATCCATAACCTGAAGTTCCAGGGTGTATGGAATATCCGCACGGTGCAGGACGCGACCGGACTCGACATGTCCTATTTCACATCGGACAAGCTAGAAGCCTACGGCGACGCGAATTACCTGAAAGGCGGCATTGTCTACGCGGATCTCGTCACGACTGTCAGCAGCACCTATGCGCAGGAGATTCAGACACCGTTCTACGGGGAACATCTGGATGGTCTGATGCGTGCACGCTCGGAGCAATTATGCGGTATTGTCAATGGTCTGGACTATACGGAGTGGAATCCAGAGACTGACACGCGGATCGCGGCGAACTACACAGCGGAGACCTTCCGCAAACAGAAATTTAAAAACAAGCTGGCACTGCAGAAGGAACTGGGGCTTCCGCAGGACAAAAAGACCCTGCTGCTCGGCATTGTCTCCCGTCTGACAGATCAGAAGGGTTTCGACCTGATCGACTGCGTGATGGACGAGCTCTGTCAGGAGAATATTCAGCTCGTTGTGCTCGGCACCGGCGAGGAGAAGTATGAAAATATGTTCCGCCACTTTGCCTGGAAATATGATGACAAGGTTGCGGCCTGCATCTATTATTCCGACGAGCTCTCACATAAGATCTATGCAGGCTGCGACGCCTTTTTGATGCCCTCGCTCTTCGAACCCTGCGGCCTGAGTCAGCTCATGAGCCTGCGCTATGGCACGCTGCCGATCGTGCGCGAGACCGGCGGTCTGAAGGATACGGTCGAGCCTTATAATGAATTTGAGGGAACCGGCACCGGATTTTCCTTCACGAATTATAATGCGCACGAGATGCTCGATACCATTCGCTACGCGCTGAGCGTGTACTATGACAAAAAGCGCAACTGGAACAAGATCGTCGACCGCGCGATGGCAGCGGATTTCTCCTGGAGCAATTCCTCAAAACAGTACGAAGCGCTTTACGAGAAGCTGGGGTAATTCTCAGACGCTGCGAATAAATTCCTCCCTGTTTTCGCATACTGGGTTTGTACCAGGAAATGAAAACAAGGAGGTTTTTTCTATGTCACAGTTGTCAGAGCTCGACGTCCAGAATCTTCGTCACATGATCGGCGGAACCCAGACCTGCGAGGCCAAGTACAATGCTTATGCGGAGGCTGCATCGGACAAGCAGGTCAAACAGTATTTTCAGCAGGCTGTTCAGTCCGCGAAGGAAAACCGGCAGCAGCTGATGGGATTCTTAAAGTAGGAGGACGACGAAAATGATGGATGAAAAGACAATGGTCAGCGACGCGCTGACCGGTATCAACAGTGAACTGAAAATGTATGCGGACTATATTGCGCAGAGCGAGGATCCGCAACTCAAACAGACGCTCAAGCAGATGCGGAACAAGACCGAGACTTCGCAGGAGCAGCTCTATCAGATTGCCCGTGAGAAGTCCTACTATGTGCCGGCCGCGAAGGCCAGCCAGGAGGACATCGAGCACGTGAAATCCCTGTTCACAGCGGATTCCATGCTGTAAAAGAAAAAACGCCGGGGGATGAAAGCCTTTCATCCCCCGCGTACTTTAATCAGGTTCATTCATGATAAAAGTCCCGGATTCTGTCCATCCGGGCTGACATTCCCACCAGCATCGAATCCAATACGGTCAGCGCGGCCATCGCCTCGACGACGACGGCGGCGCGCGGGGCAATGATCGGGTCGTGCCGTCCGCGGATGGAAACGCTGATCTCCTCGCCGGAGCGATTCACGGTCTGTTGCAGGGAGGAGATCGACGGCGTGGGCTTAAACGCGGCGCGTAGTACAATATCGCTGCCGTCGCTGATACCACCGAGAATACCGCCCGCATGATTGCTCTTTTTCGAGACTGATCCGTCTGCTCCCAGACAGAATGCATCGTTATTCTCACTGCCGAGCGCCTTTGCGACGGCAAAGCCATCGCCGAACTCGAAGCCCTTCACCGCCCCGATCGAGCAGACGGCCTGCGCCAGCTTCGCGTTCAGCTTCTCAAAGCAGGGATCCCCCACGCCTGCAGGTATACCACGGATCACACATTCCACAACGCCGCCGGAAGAATCCTGTTTCGCGCGGCACTCATCGAGATAGTCCATGGCGGCCTGTGCCGCAACAGGATCCGGCATACTTACCGGATTCTTTCCCGCTTCCGCAAGGTCGAATCTTTCGTACTGAATCTCCACCGGGCCAATGGACTTTACATAAGCGGAAACCGTCACACCGAGTTCCGCAAGAGCCTTCGCCGCGATCGCGCCCGTCGCGACACGTCCGATCGTCTCGCGTCCGGAGGAGCGCCCGCCGCCCCGGTAGTCCCGGAATCCGTACTTGCAATCGTAGGTATAGTCCGCGTGTCCCGGCCTGTAATAGGAGGCGATCTCACTGTAGTCTCCGGAGCGCTGCGAGGTATTCCTCACCAGCAGGGAGATCGGCGTGCCGGTCGTCCTTCCCTCGAAGACGCCGGAGAGGATTTCGACCGCGTCATCCTCTCTGCGCGGCGTCGCGAAGCGCGACTGTCCGGGTTTTCTCCTGTCAAGATATATCTGAATGTCCTCCTCCGCGAGCGGCAGTCCCGCCGGGCAGCCGTCGACGACGGCTCCGATGCCCTTCCCGTGGGACTCGCCCCAGGTCGTGACCTTGAATATCGTACCAAATGTTGAACCAGCCATGCTTGTTTCTCCTGCTCCTTTACAAAATCCTTAACAGGGATCATTATAACAGATTTGATATTCCCGGTAAAGCTCGCGGCGCGTGGCCGGATTAGTGATCGCGAGGTGCAGGTCATCCATGCGTTCGTCTGCCAGAAGCAAGTTTGTCAACCGTGCAAAACGGTCTTCACCAGTTACTTCCCCTCGTTCCATAGCTTCCTGCCTCATATCATCCAGCGCTTTACACATGTTAAAAGTTTCATCCCCTTCTTCTTGTTGTTCTTCTATATATTTTTCCAGTTTCTCATCGCGGAGCAGGACGGCCATCATCCTGCCGGTTTCCTGATCCAGCTTTTGATATGCCGGATTTCCCTGTACTTCCTGGTAAATTTCTTCTTTGTTCTGATCCTTTTTCAGAAGTTGAAGAAGATATTTGAGTTGGCTCTGACACATTTCAACATGTTCGAGATCATACATATTGATCAGGTTTAGTCTGTAGTTTTGGAGAAATGGCGCGATTCGTTCTTTGTTCTCTTCTGGGATATCAAGCATCTCCGTAAGGCTTCTCGCTCCATCCCAGGGTTTCCTTGACCAGTAGAGTACCAACATGATCACTGGCTGCAATCGATCATCTTTTGTAAATTTACTGCTGAACTCAGCCCAGTTTCTGTAATCGGTCTTCTCATGTCCTGCGGCAATTTTTTTGAGCTGTTCCCTGTAGCGTGCGGCTTCAAATTCCATGTTTCTGACTGGCATAATGTAGCTGATTTTCGACTCATTTTCCAGGCAGTAGATGCAGAAGGAATAACCGGTGGTGCAACGCTTACTCACGTCGATTCTCCGTTCCCGCAGGCCGTCCTTTCCATCCGTCGGATAAAGTACGGTGCAGTCATCCTCCAGATCCTGCGGCAGAATGACAGGTTCTCCATCATAGACGCACAGATTTACCATATCTGCGAAGGTTCGGTTATCCTGAAAATAGTGATTCAGCTCATGGTCAATCTTACCCATAATCCTCCTTTCGGCGGACGATGGGCTGCCCTTCGGCATCTGTTACGTTCCGCCATATAAAATTGTTTCTCTGAAAATATGGCGATACGCCTCGATATGCTCCAAGCACACGACCTTCAGATCTATGTATTTTATTCTATAGCACATAGTGTGATCTGTCAATGAGAAAATAAAATCATTTCTATTTTCTGGAGGAAGGTGTTATACTAAATCTACCCGGCAGCGCATCCCGACATTTTGCCAAATGAGGAGGACAGATGATGGGTGAAATCATTGAAAAATTTATCAGCGGATTCTGTCGCAGCGGCAATTGTACAAAAACCGTCTGCTGCGAGTACGAGCAGCAGACGGACGGAAGACTCACGCTCACAGAGTCGGACTGCGATTTCGAAGGCTGCCCGAACAGTGCGTCCTGCCTGATTCGAAAAGAAGCGCTTGCACCGTAAAATTTCTGGAATTCACGCAAACTTCCACGCTTTACTTCCCGTCTTTAGGATTTAGCACTATATTATTTTGGAGTTAATTAAAAAGGCACACCCATTTAGCTGGCATATTTGCTGGCTTTCTTTATTTAAAAAAAACTTGACAAATTTATTTTATTTCACTTGCGTATATAGTGCCATAGTGTTATAATAAAAGAGGGTGCATTTATGGCATATTTTCTTAAAAAATCTCATTACAAAAAAGGTACTTATTTACAAATCTACGAAAGCTTTTATGACCCGGAACGGAAAGGCGGCGCACATCGTTCTTATAAAGCGCTCGGCTATGTCCATGATCTCCAGGCACAGGGAATTGATGACCCGATCTCATACTACAAAGAAGAGGTTGCAAGGCTAAACCAGAAACTCCAGGCTGCAAAAAAAGCGGAAAAAGCAAAACAGATTTCGGAGGAGAGCCCCGAAAGATTCATCGGATATTTCCCGATGAAAAATATCAACGACAGGCTTTCCGTAAAAAAATACATTGACTTGATGCAGACCGCTACGGATTTCCGTTTTAATGTTTTTGACATGATGTCTGCCCTTGTTTATGCAAGGCTTATACATCCCCGCTCCAAGTCAAAGACTTATGATGAAGTGATCCCGAAGCTTTTTGATACATATGATTTTTCACTCAACCAGCTTTACGACGGGCTGGAATACATTGGCTGTGAATATGAAAAGATCATTGAGATCTATAACCATCAAATCCAGCAGATGTACCGTCTTGATACATCACATACGTATTTTGACTGCACCAACTTCTATTTCGAGATTGACCGGGAGGATGATTTCCGGAAAAAGGGGCCGTCAAAAGAAAACAGGAAGGAACCTATTGTCGGATTGGGGCTTCTCCTGGATGCAAACCAGATCCCAATAGGCATGAAGTTGTTCCCTGGCAACGAAAGTGAAAAGCCCATCATAAGGAGCATTATAGATGGGTTAAAGAGCAGGAACTCTGTATCTGGCAGAACCATTCAGATAGCAGACAAAGGGCTCAACTGCGCCGAAAATATTTTTCACGCAGTGAAAAACGGTGACGGGTATATCTTCTCAAAATCCGTCAAACAGCTTCCTGAGATTGAAAAAACATGGGTTCTCCTGCCAAATGACTATGTGGAAGTCAAAAATGCCGACGGCAGTGTCCTTTACCGCATGAAAGAATGCGTGGATGATTTTGAATACAAAATCAGGGATACTTCCACCGGACGGCTGAGGAACATCAAACTCAGGGAAAAAAGGATCGTAACCTACAATCCCTCCCTTGCAAAAAAGCAGACTTATGAAATAAACAAAGAGGTTGAAAAAGCAAAGCTGCTGAAGGCCTCACAAGCGAAAAAAAGTGAGTATGGAGACTGTTCCAAATATGTTATCTTTTCCGCAGCAGACAAAAAAGGAAATGAAACAGACGGGAAAGTTAAAGTGTCTCTCAACGAGGAACTGATCAAAAAATCCCTTGAACTTGCCGGGTACAACATGCTGGTAACGTCTGAAATATCCATGCCTGCAAAGGATGTGTATGAAGCATACCATAACCTGTGGAGAATCGAAGAATCCTTCCGTATTATGAAGTCACAGCTTGATGCAAGGCCTGTTTACCTGCAAAAGGAAGACACCATCACCGGCCACTTTTTAATCTGCTATCTCGCTGTATTACTGACCAGACTTTTGCAGTTCAAGGAACTCAGAAACCAGTTCTGTACGGAAGATTTATTTGAGTTTGTACGCGACTTCAGAGTTGTAAAAATATCTGACAGGAAATATATAAACCTGACACGTGGGAAGAATTTCATCAAGGAATTTGCTGCCCTGACAAACCTGCCTCTGACATCATATTTCCTGAGTGACGGTGAAATCAAAAAAATGCTAAGCCATAGGTTTTAAGCCTTGGCTTAGCACTACTTTTTTAATTCAACTCCCAAAGTCAGGT
>JAJPXQ010000025.1 GCA_021205385.1 Lachnospiraceae bacterium
ACTTCTTAACGACGAATCTGAATAAATTAAAAGAGTACATCGTGAATGCGCCGCTGACTCTCAAAGCGTCGATCGCCTACATGGCGGTCAATTTCATGCAAAAGGGAGTCTCTTTTCTGACTTCTCCAATCTTTACGAGAGTTCTCTCGACCGCGGATTATGGAAAGGTCTCAGTCTACACCTCCTGGGTCGAGATCCTGGGGATGTTCGCGATGTTCGGTGTCTATGATAATGTCTATAACAATGGTTACCTGGAGTATGAGCATGACCGTGAGAATATGACCTGGTCGATGCTGTTGTTCTCCAATTTCATGACCTGTGTGACTTTTCTTGTCGTGTGGATTATCAACCATACGGTTCTGCATTTTTTACAGATATCGGATACGCTGATCTGCTTTATGTTTTTCTGCTTTCTGTTTGAACCTGCATTTGAGTTCTGGAAGACACAGCAGAGATTTCATTACCGCTATAAAGCAGCTTGCGTTTATGCGATACTGGTCATGATCGGTTCGCCGGTCTTTGCGCTGAGCGGAATCTTTCTTTTTCCGGACAGCAAGGTGGAGGCGCGGATTATCGGCGCACAGCTTGTCACAGTTGTGATCGGAATCTGCTGCTACGCTCTGGAATGGTTTCGGAGCAATAAGAAGGTCAATTTTCAGTACTGGAAATATACCTTCTTGTTCAACCTGCCGCTGTTTCCCTATATGATTTCGACCTTTATTCTGAACTGCAGCGACCGGATCATGATATCTTATATGGAAGGGGATTCCGCCGCGGGTATTTACAGCATCGCGTATACGGCGGCGGCGATTGTGGGAATCGTCTGGACTTCTATCAACTCCGCCATGACGCCGGTGATTTATAAGCGCTGCTATGATGACCGTATGGATACACTGTCTGATACGCTGATGCCGTTACAGACATTTTATGGGATTGTATGTATTACGGTTATGGCGCTGGCACCGGAGGTAATTTGTTTTCTGGCTCCGTCTAGCTATGGAGCGGGCATGTATGCAGTCCCGGCGATCATTGGAGGTACTTTTTTCAATATGGGATATACGATTTTTTCCATTCCCATTATCGCCAGGAAAAAACAGAAATATGTTACATACATGGGTATCTTTACATCCGTTTTAAATATTGTGCTCAATTTCCTGCTCATCCCCCGTTTTGGTTATCTGGCAGCCGGATATACAACTCTGGTAAGTTATTTTGCTCAGTATATCGGGACCTATATGATCCTGCCGAAGATCCTGGGGGAGAGAATATACAAAAAAGATCGCATTGCTTTGAATTCCGCGCTGGTCGTTGCCTCTGCGATTGTTTTCCCGCTGATTTACCGCTGGATATGGATTCGCTATCTGCTGCTTGTGGTGCTCTTCTATATGATCTGGAAGAACAGAAATGTGCTGCTGCGGCTGCGCTACCGCGATTTTTCCTGACGCTTGACACTGGAATCGGAAAAGCGTATCATAATGGAAATGAGTCCCGTAAACGAGGATCCACATACGAGCGAAAGGAAGTAAAAAAGATGGAAAAGAAGAACATTGACTGGGGCAATCTCGGTTTTGCCTATACGCAGACGGACAAACGATATGTATCCTGGTACAGGAACGGTGCATGGGACGAAGGCGCGCTTATTGACGACCCGAACATCACGATGAGCGAGTGTGCCTGCGTGCTGCAGTATGCGCAGACCGTGTTTGAGGGAATCAAGGCTTACACGACCGAAGACGGCAGGATCGTGACCTTCCGCCCGGATCTCAATGCAAAGCGCATGGCTGACTCTGCGCGGAGACTGGAGATGCCGGTCTTCCCGGAGGATCGCTTCGTGGAGGCCGTTGTGGAGACAGTGAAGGCGAACGCAGCTTATGTACCGCCTTACGGCAGCGGTGCGACACTGTACATCCGCCCGTTCATGTTCGGTTATGATTCCATCATTGGAGTGAAGCCGGCGAACGAGTATCAGTTCCGTATCTTTACGACGCCGGTAGGTCCCTACTTCAAGGGCGGCGCAAAGCCGATCACAATCCGTGTGTCCGACGTCGACCGCGCGGCGCCGCACGGAACCGGCGATATCAAGGCAGGTCTGAACTATGCGATGAGCCTTCACAATATCGTGGATGCCCATAACAAAGGCTTTGATGAGAATATGTACCTCGACCCGGGCACAAGGACCTATGTCGAGGAGACCGGCGGAGCAAACTTCCTGTTTGTGACGAAGGATCATAAAGTGGTGACGCCGCAGTCCAACAGCATCCTTCCGAGCGTGACCCGTCGTTCGCTGATGGTCGTGGCGGAGAAATATCTGGGACTCGAGGTCGAGCAGCGCCCGGTGCGGCTCGATGAGCTGCAGGATTTCGCGGAGTGCGGTCTGTGCGGCACGGCGGCGGTCATCTCCCCGGTCGGAAAGATCGTCGATCATGATAAGGAGATCTGCCTGCCGAGCGGTATGGAGGAGATGGGACCGGTCACGAAGAAGCTTTACGATACGCTGACCGGCATCCAGATGGGACGCATCGAGGCGCCCGAGGGCTGGATCAAAGAGATTGTGTGATTTCGTTTGGAAGAGACAGGCGGGATATCCCGCCTGTTTTTTTGAGGAGGGGAACAGTATGAAGACAGGGCTGGTGCTGGAGGGCGGCGCGATGCGCGGCATTTACACGGCGGGCGTGCTGGATGCATTTCTGGAGCAGGGAATCCGCACGGACGGCGTCATCGGGGTGTCGGCGGGAGCGCTGCACGGCTGCTCTTATGTCTCCGGACAGCATGGCAGGAGCATTCGGTACTATATGAAATACATGCGCGACCCGCGCTTCATGAGCTTTCGCTCCTTCCTGAAGACCGGAAATCTGGTGGAGACTGAATTCTGCTACCATGAGATACCGGAGAAACTGGATGTTTTTGACTGGGAGGCCTTTCTTGCATCCCCGAGCGCTTTCTACGTGACCTGCAGCAATGTGGAGACCGGAGAGGCGGAATATTTTCTCCTGGATCATCAGGAGGATGCGATCGACTATATGCGCGCTTCCGCCTCGATGCCACTGGTCTCTCAGATCGTCGAGGTGGGAGGTTATAAGCTGCTTGATGGGGGCGTGTCGGACAGTGTTCCGGTTATCGCTTTCCGGAACATGGGCTATGAGCGCTGCGTTGTTATCCTGACCAGACCGGCGGGTTATCGCAAGAAGCCCTCCGGCGCGGGACCAGGGCGTATACTGTATCGTCAGTATCCGGCCTTTGTGCGGGCGCTGGAGCAGCGTTATCTGCATTATAATGCGGCACTGGACGAGATCGAGCGCCTTGAGGCAGCGGGGGAGATCTTTGTACTGCGACCGAGCAGAGATCCGGGAATTGGACGGATGGAGCGCAGACCGGACAAGGTGCGGGACGTCTATCAGCTTAGTTACGGGGATGCGATTGAGAAAGCAGAGCAGATCAGAACATTTCTCGGAATTTCATGAGATTTTCATGATATTTTCACAACCCTCGTTTAAAATGACTTTATAAAACAAGTGTAAAAAACTAATTATACTAATTATGAATGATAGAGAGGTGTCCTTGATGAGAGAAAGGTTTTATCGCTTTATGCAGGGAAGGTACGGGGCGAACGGTGCAGATGAGCTCTATCGCTTCCAGCTGATCGCGGCGGTGGTTCTTCTTGTTGTCAATTTGTTTGTTAAGAATAATCTCCTGGCGATTCTGGAGTATGCCCTTTTAATCTGGGCCTTGTTCCGGCTTTTTTCAAGAAATTACCAGGCGCGTTATCGCGAAAATCAGAAGTTCCTGGATATGACGTCAGGAATTCGTTATCGCTTTGACCAGAGTCGTAAGCTCCATGAGGAGCGCAAGTATCACCGCATCTACAAGTGTCCGAAATGCGGACAGAAGATTCGTATTCCGAAAGGAAAAGGCAAAATCATGGTGCGCTGCCCGAAATGCCACTGTGAGTTCCAGAGGAGGAGCTAGGCTATGTTTGGTTATGTCACGGTACATCAGTCGGAGCTGAAGGTCCGGGAGTATGAGACTTACCGTGCAAGTTACTGCGGGCTCTGCCGCAGTCTGAAAAAGAGACATGGCAGAATCGGCCAGATGACGCTGAGCTACGACATGACATTCATCGCGCTTTTACTGACAGGACTGTACGAGCCACAGACACGGAATGGGAGCGGGCGCTGTCTGGCGCATCCGTTATACCTTCACCATTATCGGGAAAATCCTTATTTCGACTATGCGGCAGATATGAACGTCATGTTCACCTGGTATAAATGCCTGGATGACTGGCATGACGAGCGGAAAGTAAGCCGCTGGTTCTTTGCACAGGTGCTGCGGCCGAAGATGAAAAAGATCCGCAGATTATACCCTGAAAAGGCAGAGCGGGTACAGAAGGAATTGAGTGAACTGTCCCGGCTGGAGCAGGAAGGAGTCTGCGATGTCGATCAAACCGCAGGACATTTTGGTGAGATTATGGCAGAACTGTTCGCATATCGGGAGGATGAGTGGACGCAGACGCTCCGGCGGATGGGTTTTTATTTTGGGAAATTTATTTATCTGATGGACGCCTATGAGGATATTGAGGACGATTTGAAACATGGGCGATACAATCCTCTGGCAGACTTGTACCGGAAGGATACCTTCGAGGAGGACGCTCAGGAGATACTCAAGATGATGATGGCGGAGACTTCCCGGGCTTTTGAGCAGCTGCCGATCCTGGAGGATGTGGAAATTTTGCGAAACATTTTATACGCCGGCGTCTGGACGAAATACGGACAGATTCGCTGCAGCAGAAAGGAATCACAGAAAGAATCATGATGTCAGATCCATATAAGGTGCTGGGCCTGGAGCGCGGGGCGTCGGACGAAGAAGTAAAGAAGGCATATCGGACATTAAGCCGGAAATATCATCCGGATGCGAATATTAACAATCCGAACAAGGCGCAGGCAGAGGAAAAGTTCAAGGAAGTGCAGGCTGCCTACGACCAGATCATGAAGGAGAAAGAACAGGGCTACAGCGGCTACGGGAGCACGAACAGCTATGGCGGTTATGGAGATTTCGGCGGCCGCGGCTCCTATGGCGGCTATGGACAGAGCCAGAGCAGCCGTGCCGGGCAGGGCGGCGCCGATGAAGGATATCTGAATGCAGCGGCGAACTACATCCGTGGCGGACGCTACAATGAAGCACTGAATGTTCTGGCGGGAATGAAGAATCGGAATGCGCAGTGGTATTATCTCAGCGCGGTTGCGAACAATCGCCTCGGAAATAATGTGGTAGCGCTGGAGCACGCAAGGAAGGCTGTCGAGATGGAGCCGAACCGGATGGAATACCAGAGCCTGCTGCAGCAGCTTCAGGGCGGCGGCAGCTGGTACGATGAGATGAGCAGACCCTACGGCGGTATGACATTCATGGGCAACGACATCTGCTGCAGGCTCTGTATCGCGGAAATGATCTGCAATCTGTGCTGCATGGGAGGCCGGGGCGGTATGATCTGCTGTTAAAACATGCTTGCCTAAACAAATATTTTATGGCATGATAGAGAGCACAGGAAAATTTTTAACGAGAGAATGAGGGAGAAAAGATGCCAATCAGAATTCAGAATGATCTGCCTGCCAAAGAGATACTTGAAAAAGAGAATATCTTTGTCATGGACGACACGCGCGCGCTGAGTCAGAGAGTCCGGCCGCTGAAGGTCGGAATTCTGAACCTGATGCCGCTGAAGGAGGAGACGGAGCTCCAGTTGCTCAGGAGCTTTTCCAATACACCGCTGCAGGTGGATATCACTTTTATCACGGTTTCCAATCACCGGTCAAAACATACAGACATGAGTCATCTGAACAAGTTCTATCAGACCTTTGAGGAGGTGCGCAAGAAGCGCTTTGACGGGCTGATTATTACCGGTGCGCCGGTGGAGCAGATGGAGTTTGAAGAGGTTGATTACTGGACGGAGCTGCGCGAGATTTTCGCCTGGTGCGAGTCCCATGTGACGTCCACGCTCTACATCTGCTGGGGTGCGCAGGCAGCACTCTATTATTATTACGGTCTTGAAAAGGTGCTTCTGCCACAGAAGCTGTTCGGACTCTACTGGCATAAGGTGATGAACCGGAAAGAGCCGCTTGTGCGCGGCTTTGACGACTACTTCCTTGCACCGCATTCCCGGCATACGACGGTTTCACGGGATGCAATCGCCGCGACGCCGGAGCTGAAGATCATGGCGGAGTCGAAGGAGGCGGGGGTCTTTCTCTGCATGGCGGAGGAAGGCAGAAAGATCTTTGTCATGGGACACCCGGAGTATGATCGCGTGACGCTGGCAAAGGAGTATCAAAGAGATAAAGGGAAGGGACTGGACATTCAGCTGCCGAGGGATTATTTCCCGGATAATGACGAGCATAATCGCCCCAATCTGCAGTGGAGAGCGCACGCAAACGCGCTTTATACGAATTGGCTCAATTATTATGTCTACCAGATCACACCTTACGTCTGGGAAGACGATAAGGAATAGAGGGAGGGAAGTACGATGGAGGAACAGCGCAGCGATTACGGCTTCTGCCCGAAATGCGGAGCCCTGATGCAGAATGGAAAGTGTCCGAGCTGCGGATATGCAAAGAAAATAAACTGGGAAGATTCGTCCGGTATGGACTGGAACGAAACGGAGACCGGCAGAAAGGGCATGTCCACCGGCGCGAAGATTGTGCTGGCGGTCTGCGCGATCCTTCTGATTCTTCTGATCGTCTTTATTGTGATTGGAGCCGTTTTCGCTTATCGCTCGGTTTCAGGCAGCAGCAACGGGACGAAGGATCTGACGGAAGGATTCTTTGATTTCTATGGCGGCGACAGCGACGACGACTATCTCTATGACTATGATTATGATTACGACTATGAGGAGTATGTGCCAAGCGCGGATGACGACTATTATGAGGAGTTCGTGAATTCCACGGTGCAGGGGCTGAGTTATACGGTGGAATGGCACTATGAGTCGGTCTATCTGGATGATACGGCTTCGGAGGGCTATTTTTACGCGGAGTATCCAATGCTGGTGGGAGACGACGAGGAATTGCTCGGGAAGATCAGCGATGAGATCCGTGACTATGCTTTCTTCTATGAGGATTACTATACGGATGACGACGCCAGCGTGTATGTCACAGCCTACGTGACCTATATGGATGAGGAGCTGCTGAGTGTCCTTTTCAATTATGAGATCTATGGGTCGAGCACCTCTCTGTACTGGATTTCTGCGGCGAACTATGATATGAGTACGGGCGAGATGATTCCCTACAGTGAGATTCTGGAGGAGGATGAAGAGACCCTGGCACAGCGTTTCCGCTCGCAGAGCGAGATTCAGAACGGCTCGATCAGCGATCTCGACGCGATGTCGGACGAGGAGCTGCTTGCCTGTCTGACCGACGATACGACGCGCGTGCTCTTCTACACGCCGGTGGGTGTCGAGCTTGGCTTCAACTATGATACCGGCTGGATTACGGTGACGCTGAAGGACAAGACTTTATAGGAGGCAATTCTCATGGTGGAGCGTGCGGATCTTTTTCATCTGCCATTTTATAAAAAGGAAGCCTTCACCGGTTCCGATCGGGGCCTGCGCTTCTGGATCGGCAAGGTGGAGGGAAATGAGGAGACGATCCTGCGTGCCATCGTCTGGCCGGAGCCCTTCGCGCTGAAGCATACGCCGGATGAACAGAAGGTCAGGAAGGATTTTGCCTTCTCGGAGGAAGGCCTGGACAGCGCATACGCGTGGATTATGAACGAGGGCAGGAGTGCCCTTACGTTATAGAACAGGAGGGAGCGGCGGCCATGAAATGGAATAAATACACGCTGACCACGACAGTGGAGGCGGAAGACCTGGTGAGCAGCATGATGATGGAGGCCGGGATCGAGGGAATCGAGATCGAGGACCGCGTGCCGCTGTCTGAGAGCGAGAAGGCGCAGATGTTCGTGGATATTCTGCCGGATGCCGGGGAAGACGACGGGACGGCGCGGATCAGCTTTTATCTGGAGCCGGAGCAGGACAATGCGGCGATTCTCTCCGCGGTGATGGCCGGGCTCGATGAGCTGCGCGGCTGGGGCGTCGACGTGGGCAGTGCCTCGATCGAGGCGTCCCAGACGGAAGACAAGGACTGGGTCAATAACTGGAAGGAATATTTTCACCAGTTTTATGTGGACGACATTCTGATCAAGCCTTCGTGGGAGACGCTGAAGCCGGAGGACCAGGGAAAGCTGTTGATCGAGATCGATCCGGGGACAGCTTTCGGAACGGGATTGCATGAGACGACGCAGCTCTGTATCCGCCAGATCCGCAAGTATCTGACGCCGGGCATGGAGTTTCTGGATGTGGGAACCGGCAGCGGCATTCTGTCAATCGCGGCGCTGAAACTCGGAGCGGGACATGCCTTTCTGACGGATCTGGATTCCTGTGCGCTCAGTGCGGTGAAGGAAAATATGGAAGCCAACGGGATTCCGGAGACGGACTATGAGATGCTGCTCGGGAATCTTATTGATGACAGCGCCGTGCAGGATGCAGTCGGCTATGAGAAGTATGACATTGTGGCGGCGAATATTCTTGCGGGGGTACTGCTTTCGCTGACGCCGGTTGTCGTGCGGCAGATGAAGCCGGGGGCGGTCTATATCACCTCTGGTATCCTCGCTGAGAAGGAGGAGCTGGTCGCGCAGGCGGTTCGTGACGCGGGCCTTGCTGTGCTGGAAGTGACCAGGCAGGGCGAGTGGGTGTCCGTGACGGCGCGGAAGGAATAGCATGTACCATTTTTTTGTGGAGCCTGCTCAGGTGCATGAGGATTATGTGGAGATCCTGGGCGGCGACGTGAATCATATGAAAAATGTCCTCCGCATGAAGGCGGGGGAAGAGATCGTGGTCAATGATGGATCGGGCGCAGAATATCACTGCCGGGTCGCGTCCTATACGAAGGAAGCGGCGCGTGCGGCGATTATGGAGCGCCTGGCGTCGAATGTGGAGCTGGCGTCGAATGTGGTACTTTACCAGTGTCTTCCGAAGGGTGACAAGATGGAGCTCATCATCCAGAAGGCGGTGGAGCTGGGGGTCACGGCGATCGTGCCGGTATCTTCCGCGCGCTGCGTCGTGAAGCTTGATGAGGCGAAAGCCCGGAAGAAGCAGGAGCGCTGGCAGGAGATTGCCAGGAGCGCGGCGAAGCAGTCGGGCCGTTCGCAGATTCCCCGGGTGGAGGCGCTGCAGAGCTTCTCCGAGGCGCTGAGAAGAGCATCGGAGCTCGATGTACGGCTGATTCCCTATGAGAAGGAGATATCGTCGATGGAGCGCACGCGCGGGATGCTGTCCGGTATCCAAAGAGGGCAGTCGGTCGGCGTTTTTATTGGCCCGGAGGGCGGTTTTGAGAGCGAAGAAGTCCGGGCTGCGATGGAGGCGGGCGTCCGTCCGATTACGCTCGGCAGACGGATTCTGCGCACGGAGACGGCAGCGATCAGCATTCTGTCAGTTCTGATGTTTCAGCTGGAGGTATAAAAGAAAATGATGCAGGCATATCTGGACAATTCCGCGACGACGCGCTGTTCCAGGCGCGTGGCCGAGACTGTTCAAAAAGTCATGCTGGAGGATTACGGCAATCCTTCCGCGCTCCATCTAAGAGGCGTGGAGGCGGAGCGCTATGTGCGCGAGGCGAAGCAGTTCTTTGCGGAAAATCTGAAGGTGGATGAAAAAGAGATCTATTTTACGTCCGGCGGGACAGAGTCAAACAATCTGGCGATCATCGGGACGGCGCAGGCGAACCGCCGCTCCGGAAATCATCTGATCACCACGGCGGTGGAACACCCGTCTGTCGCGAACACGATGAAGTATCTGGAGAAGGAAGGCTTCCGCGTCACGTATCTGCCGGTGGACGGGGACGGGATTGTCTCTCTCGACGCGCTGAGAGAAGCCCTGGATGATGAGACGATTCTTGTTTCGGTCATGTACGTGAACAATGAGGTCGGGGCAGTGCAGCCGGTCGACGAGATCGCGAAGATCCTGAAAGGTTGTGCGAGGAAGTCGCTGTTTCATGTGGACGCGATCCAGGCCTATGGGAAATACCGCATTTATCCGAAGAAAGAAGGGATTGATCTTCTCTCGGTCAGCGGTCACAAGCTGCATGGTCCGAAGGGCATCGGCCTGCTTTATGTGGACAGCCGGGTGAAGATTCACTCAATCCTCTACGGCGGCGGTCAGCAGAAGGGGCTGCGCTCCGGTACGGAGAATGTGCCGGGGATTGCCGGTATGGCGGAGGCTGCCCGCGAATGCTATGAGAATCTGGATGAAAAGATTGAACGTCTGTACGCGCTGAAAGCGCGTTTTGTGGAAGGAATTCGTGCGATCGACGGCGCCTCCGTCAACGGGCGGACAGGCCGCGACAGCGCGCCGCAGATCGTGAGCGTCAGCTTTCAGGGGGTGCGCAGCGAGGTGATGCTGCATGCGCTCGAGGAGCGCGGCGTCTACGCCTCCGCGGGTTCCGCCTGCTCGTCGCACAAGCAGGCCGTCAGCCCGACGCTCGGCGCCATGGGCCTTGACAAAGAGCTTGCGGGCAGTACGCTGCGCTTCAGCTTCTGCTTTGACACGACGCAGGAAGAGATTGACTACTGCATTGAGACGCTCGCGGAGCTGATGGGACAGCTGCGGCGCTATGTGCGCAGATAGGGGAGGAAACGTGTGATGTATCAGGCATTTCTGATAAAATACGGAGAGATCGGGCTCAAGGGAAAGAACCGTCATGTTTTTGAGGACGCGCTCGTGAGCCGCATCCGTACGGCTCTGAAAAGAGCGGAGGGCAGTTTTCAGGTCACGAAGGAACAGGGACGTATCTATGTGGAGGCCGTGAGTGACTTTGATTTTGATGAGGCGGTCGACGCGCTTAAGAAGGTGTTTGGCATCGTGGCGATCTGCCCGGTGGTGATCGTGCAGAATCAGGGCGTAGAACCGCTCTGCGAGGATGCGCTCGCCTATATGAGAGAGCTTTACGGAAATAAGAGCATGAGCTTCAAGGTACATACGCGCCGGGCGAACAAGGGCTTTCCGATGGAGTCGATGGAGCTGAGCGCGGAGCTCGGCGGCAGAATCCTTGAGGCGTTTCCGGCGATGCGGGTGGACATTCATCACCCGGAGGTCGTACTGCATATTGAGATTCGTGGAAAGATTTATCTATACTCGGAGATTATTCCGGGGCCAGGCGGCATGCCTCTGGGTACCAACGGTCAGGCCATGCTGCTCCTTTCCGGCGGCATCGACAGCCCGGTGGCCGGCTATATGGTCTCAAAGCGCGGCGTCGGGATCGATGCGGTCTATTTTCACGCGCCGCCCTACACGAGTGAGCGCGCGAAGCAGAAGGTCGTGGATCTTGCAAAAAAAATTGCCGCGTATACGGGGCAGATCCGGCTGCACGTCATCAATTTTACGGAAATTCAGATGTATATCTATGATCAGTGTCCGCACGACGAGCTGACGATTATCATGCGTCGCTATATGATGCGGATCGCGGAGCGGCTGGCGATCGAGTCAGGCTGCCTCGGCCTCATCACCGGCGAGAGTATCGGCCAGGTCGCAAGCCAGACGATGCAGAGCCTGCAGTGTACGAACGACGTCTGCACGCTGCCGGTGTACCGTCCGCTGATTGCCTTCGATAAGGAGGACATCGTACAGGTCGCGAAGAAGCTCGACACCTACGAGATCTCCATCCTTCCCTATGAGGACTGCTGCACGACCTTCGTGGCGAAGCATCCGGTGACAAAGCCGCGGGTGGATGTCATCCGCCGCTCGGAGAAAAAGCTTTCGGAAAAGATCGATGAGATGGTGGAACGGGCGCTGGCTGAGGATGAAGTGATCACAGTCTGGTAAATAAAAAAGGCTGTCATGCCGGAGCATGGCAGCCGATATTGCGATACGGACAATCCGTCAGGCCATTCAGTCTACAATGTATGGCGCGAGTACGGCGAGAATCTCATCGGCATTGTTCTCTGAATGGATGTTCAGCTCGATCGGTTTTGACAGATCCAGACTGAAGATGCCCATGATGGACTTCGCGTCGATGACATAGCGCCCGGATACCAGATCGAAGTCATTGTCAAACTTTGTAATCTCGTTTACGAACGCTTTTACTTTATCAATCGAATTTAAAGAAATATGTACCGTTTTCATTGCATGTCCTCCTTCGGGTGGTTGTAATTTTCTGAACGGCAGGCTGCGGACTGCCTGTCCCTATAATAATATCCACTTGCCGCCGGAAAGTCAATGAAAATGTGAGTAATGCAAGTGCAAAAACCGGAGGGAGTATGAAAACAGCCGCATTTCACAATCTGGGCTGCAAGGTAAATGCCTATGAGATGGAGGCCATGCAGGAGCTGCTGACAGCGCATGGCTATGAGATCGTGCCTTTTGAGGAGCGGGCGGATGTCTACATTGTCAACACCTGCAGTGTGACGAATATTGCGGATAAGAAATCACGGCAGATGCTGCACCGCGCGAAGCGGCGCAATCCGGAGGCCGTCGTCGTGGCGGCAGGCTGTTATGTACAGTCTGCGGGCGAAAAGCTTCTCGAAGACGCGGCGGTTGATATCCTGATCAGCAACAATGAGAAGGGGAGACTGCCGGAGATCCTGAAAGCCTGGGAGGAGGAGCATACCGCGGGTTCTGTCCGCGATTTGAGCCGCGAGCGCAGCTACGAGGAGCTCTCCATCAGCAGAACGGGGGAACACACGAGAGCCTTTGTAAAAATACAGGACGGCTGCGACCAGTTCTGCAGCTACTGTATCATTCCCTACACGCGGGGACGCGTGCGCAGCCGCCGTCTGCCGGATATTCTGGCGGAGGCGCATCGTCTGGCGGAAGGAGGCTGTCAGGAGCTCGTACTGACCGGCATTCACCTCGACTCCTACGGTGTCGATCTGAATGGTGAGAACCTGCTGACGGTGATTGAGGCTCTGCATGAAATCGACGGCATCCGCCGCATTCGTCTCGGTTCACTGGAACCGCGCATCATGACAGAGGATTTTGTCCGCGCGCTGGCCGGGCAGGAGAAGCTCTGTCCGCACTTTCATCTGTCGCTGCAGAGCGGCTGCGACGCGACGCTGCGCCGCATGAACCGAAAGTACGACACCGCGCAGTTCCGGCAGTGCTGTGAACGTCTGCGCCGCCATTTCCATGAACCGGCTCTGACGAGCGATGTGATCGTCGGCTTTCCCGGTGAGACGGACGAAGAATTTGCCGAAACGCTCGCCTTCCTGAAAGAAATCCGTTTCTACGAGACCCATGTCTTTCCCTACTCACGCCGCAAAGGGACGCGCGCCGACCGCATGCCGGACCAGATTCCTGCATCCGTGAAAGCGCAGCGAAGCGACGTTCTTCTGGCTCTGTCGGAAGAAAACAGCCGGGCCTACCGCGAGCGCCTGATCGGAACCGAGGTCGAAGTGCTGCTCGAGGAGGCCTGCACGATCGACGACGCGCCGTATCTTGTCGGTTACACCCGCGAATACGTGAAAGTCGCTGTTCCTGCGAATGCGGGGAAGGTTAACCAGATATTGCACTGGCCTGTAGGCAATGATACAATGCTGATGTCCGATTAGACGAGAGAGGAAAGTTGTATGAAATACTGTGTAAAGCTGTTCTTTAAATCAGTGGGAACTGTTTGCGTCTGCGCTTTGTTGGGGAGACTGTCTGAAAACCTGCCCTTAAGCCACATAAGCAAGTAATAGCTGAAA
>JAJPXQ010000126.1 GCA_021205385.1 Lachnospiraceae bacterium
ATTTATACCCTCATGTTTTTTTTGCAGAAATACGCGCCTGACGCTCCTGCTCCAATTCTTCAATCAGCCGCTCCGTTTCGTGTGCTTTCCACTCCATTTCCTCCGCTTCCCTGGCGGCCCTTTCCGCCTCGGCTGCGGCTAGCTCCTCCTGCTCCTTCCGGAGGCGCTCCTGCTCCATAACTTCTCTCAATTCTGCCTCAATCTCAGCTGTAGTCATTTGCTCAATCTCTTCTTCTCTCTTTTTCCGTTCCTCATCCTCCAATCTTCTGCGACGCCTGATTCGCGCATCGGCTGTTGCCCGGAAAATCAATACAATTATCAAAACAGCGAGAATGATCAAGAGTACGGCTCCACCCGCCAACACGATCATCAAATGATTCTCTGCATAGTCTGAAATAAGCTGGTATCCCTTATCTGCAAAACCAGCAGCCTGGTTTAGTACCTCATCCAGTCCTTCAAATTGAATGTTTCCCTCTGCAGATACCTCCTCTGTGGAAGAAATGTCCGTACCCAGACTGTATTTCGTCTGAGAAGGAACAAATAATGTATTTAATTTACCTGTCGCCGTCCCAACCGGCTGTCCATTATACTCATAAAAAAACGTCTTCGTGCTGCCATTTGCTTCCGTAACCGTATAAGTGAGAGCCGATATCGACGCGGTATTGGGAAGCGTTATTTTCACACTGCAGTTTTCAAGCGGAACTCTCTGCCAGACAGACGAGAGAAACTTTGATGCAGTGCCGACATACGTCAGATTCATTATATCATAAAAAGTGGCTTTTGAACTAATATTATCGTAATTTTTTGTATAAAAATTTTCGAAACCATATTCGAGGATTTCTGTGGATTCTGCATAAGCCTTGCCTGCTCCATTGACCCTGAGGATCACCGATACCAGATTCATCCCATCTTTGCTTCCATACGTCACCAATGTATTCAGGCACTGAGAAGTATAACCCGTCTTACCACCGGTACACCATTCCTGATAGTATTCCGAGTCGGACTGCAGCATTTTGTGGTGGTTCAAAAAAGAACGGTCTTCCCCTGAAAGGTTCGTCTCCGGAATGATATATTCTGTTGTCCCTACAATCTCCCGAAACGTCTCATTTTCATAAGCTGCCTGCGCAATCAGCGCCATATCATACGCGCAGGTATAATGGTCATCGCTGTATAACCCGTGCGGATTGGAAAAATGAGTATTCACGCAGCCAAGCTCTTCTGCTTTTGCATTCATCATATCTGCAAAAGCACTGATGCTTCCCGCAATGTATTCTGCCACGCCGTTTGCAATATCGTTTGCGGAAGCAAGCATAATCCCATACGCACAATCACGCAGTGTCATCTCTTCCCCAGGCTGAATACCAAGATGGGTACTTCCTGATTCAATATCATAGACAATCTCCGTAAAAGTGATCGTCTCGTCCAGATCGCAGTTCTCAATCAGGAGCAGCGTCGTCATGATCTTCGTAATGCTGGCAGGATACTGCTTCTCTGTAGCCTGCTTGCTGTACAGAACCGTCCCTGTATCCATATCCATGACGATCGCTGAGGCAGCCTCAATCTGTGGTCCCTCCGGCCATCCCTCAATCTCATTTGACTCAATGGTATAATACCAGGATTCCGGAATAGCTTCTTCTGTCTCTGTCTCTTCCTCCTGCGCTTCCTCTGCCGAAACATATACGGACGGCGCCAGGAGCAGCAGGCAGAGTGCCAGCAAACCCGAAAGCGCCGATTTCCATCTCTTCATCTTGCCTCCTTCATATAGCCGTCATTCACAATCGTTTCGAACCGACACTCGGTTCAGAACGGTTATAGACTTTCTTTTTTTGACAAATCGAGATAAAAAATGATGTTACTCAAAATTTCTATTCTTAGTATATGGGAAAGTTTCGAAAAAAGCAAGCCCCTCGCAGAAAAAAGATTTATATTACGTCCTTTCGTCGATATTCTCATCCCATCCCTTACTTTCCGGCAAACAAAGGAGTGGAAAAATAACGATCTCCGCCATCCGGTAAAAGCACTACAATCGTCTTTCCTTTATTCTCCGGACGCTTTGCAAGCTGCACCGCCGCGGTCAGCGCTGCACCAGCGGAAATGCCGGTCAGAATGCCTTCCGCTTTTCCCAGAGCTTTTGCTGCCTCAAACGCATCCTCGTTTTCAATCGGGATGATTTCATCATAAATATCGGTGTTCAGAATCTCCGGTACGAACCCGGCGCCAATTCCCTGAATCTTATGCGCACCGGCATTTCCACCGGACAGCACCGGCGACGTGGCAGGCTCCACTGCTACGATCT
This sequence comes from Lachnospiraceae bacterium, assembly GCA_021205385.1. Lineage (GTDB taxonomy): Bacteria > Bacillota > Clostridia > Lachnospirales > Lachnospiraceae > Hominiventricola. Next base: position 2,297 of record JAJPXQ010000126.1, read on the forward strand.
TTATCTCCGGCTTTTGTGCTTTTAAATATTCTCCGACTCCGGTAATCGTACCGCCGGTACCGACTCCCGCGACAAAAAGGTCTACCTGCCCATCGGTATCCGCCCAAATCTCCGGACCAGTTGAACGAAGATGTTCTGCCGGATTCGCCGGATTTTCGAACTGCCCCGGAATAAAGCTGCCCTCTATTTCAGCCGCAAGCTGCTCTGCTTTTTCAATCGCGCCCTTCATCCCTTTCCGTCCGTCGGTCAGCACTACCTCCGCGCCGTATGCTTTCAGAATATTCCGCCGCTCCACGCTCATTGTCTCCGGCATAGTCAGAATAATCCGATAGCCCTTCGCCGCCGCAATCGCCGCCAGTCCAATTCCGGTGTTGCCCGATGTCGGTTCAATAATCGTGCTGCCCTCGCGCAGCAATCCTTTCGCCTCCGCGTCTTCAATCATTGACTTCGCGACACGATCCTTCACGCTTCCTGCCGGATTAAAATACTCCAGCTTCGCCAGCAACGTGGCCTCCAGCTCATTTTTTTCTGCAAACCGCCGCAGGTTCAAAAGCGGCGTCCCGCCAATCAGTTCTGTAATACTGTCATATACTCTGCTCATTTTTTATTCCCCACTTATTTTCTAGGTTAACTTGGTATATAGACAGGATACAGCCGGAACAGCCTTTTGTCAATTGCTTTCCAAAAAGATTCTGTCCCTGCGAATCATTGCCATTTCGTTTCTTTATCCTTCATGCAGCTCCCCGTCAACAATCCGCACAATCCTCTTTGCGTTCTCTGCCACGCCAAGGTCATGTGTGATCATAACAATGGTGTTGCCCATCTCATTCAGGCGGCGAAATAGCTTCAAAACCTCCTTGCCGCTGGCCTGATCAAGCGCACCGGTCGGCTCATCTGCCAGAAGAATCGCCGGTTCCCCAACGAGTGCCCGCGCGATCGCCACTCGCTGCTGCTGGCCGCCGGAGAGTTCACGGGGCTTGTGATGAACACGCTCTGTCAGTCCCAGCATATCAATGATATCTTCGCTCTCCTCCTCCGCCTCATCCAGCGTCATCCCCCGCATCAGCAACGGCATGACGATATTCTGAACGACATTGTAAGTCGGAATCAGATGATATTTCTGAAAAATAAAACCGATTTTTTCATTCCGTATCTGCGTCAATTGTTTTTCTTTCGCCTTATGTACTTCTATTCCATCCAGGACATAAGTGCCGCCATCCGCGCGATCCATGCAGCCGATGATATTCATCAGGGTACTTTTTCCGGAACCGGACGGACCTAAAATCGCCAGAAATTCGCCTTCCTCAACATCCAGTGAAACCGCTTTCAGCGCATGCAGCTGTGAATTGCCGACCTGGTAAAATTTTTCAATGTCGCGCATCTCAATGATATGACCCATAGTTTTGCCTCGCAATTATCTTTTTTTCAAAAATTTTTATGCCGCAGATTTAATCCACATCGTTGTAATGACTTCTTTTCCATCCGCATCTGTTTCAAACAAAACTTCCACTTCATCTCCCGCCTGCAGAATCGAGAATGTCTTTTCCTTGCCTGTTGTCGTGTAAACCACTACGCCAACCTGCAAGTATACGGTAACCGAGTTATCTTCCGTCTCGCCAGCCAGCTCTGAAAGAGTCGTATCGCCGCTCACAGCATCCGCAATATCATTCAAATCAATATCTCCGCTGCTCATGGCATCCGCGATGCTGTTCAGATCAACATCGCCACTGTTTATGGCATCCGCCACATCACTCAGATCAATATCTCCACCGCCAAACGCTTCTGCGAGACCGCTCAGATCCGCACTGCTCATATCAGAATCGCCCATACCTGAGCCACTTGTATTCATACCGTCTCTCTGGCCCCCCTGCATATTGCCGCCTCTGCCGGAAACGCGGTCTGCAGATTCGGATTCCTCTGATTCATTTTTCATATCCGTCTTGGCCTCTCCGTCTGCTCCTGTGGCATCTTCTTCTGTACTGCGTTCCTCCTCTGCGTCTGAATAAGCGGAAAAACTTTCTACATCCGCATTATCTTCACCTGATATCTCTTCATCCATGGAGGTACTGCCACTTTCCGATTCAACTTCTTTCACGGTATCAAATTCCGACTCGGTTTCCGTTTCTGGCTCCGTTCCTGCTTCTGACCCGGTTTCCGTTTCTGCTCCCGCTTCCATTTCTGCCTCCGTCTCCTCAATATAGGTCAGCTCGTTTCCCGTAATCGACACGACCTGAATTGTCGCCTTGCGCTGTCCTTCCGCCATTTCCGTCTCTGTCTCTGTAGAAAGGCCCAGTTTTTCACTTACCGTACTTGTCAGACTTCCCGCTGCCTCACCTACCGTGTCACTCACCGTATTTGCCACCTCGCTTACGCTTTCACATCCTGTCAGGGAAACGGTTAGCAGCACTGCAAAAAACAGACCCGCATATCTTCTTTTCATAATTACAATCCCTCCTCTGAACATCCTTTATCCATAGGGCTTACTGCGAAACAGAACAGTTCCGTTTTCTGCATATCTCACAGCGCATTAGTCCGAGTTCAGCGCCTCAACCGGCACCAGTTTCGACGCCTTCCATGCCGGATAGAAACCAAAAATGGTACCTGTCAGAATCGAAAATGCCAGTGCCGCCGCCCAGGCGTTCACGTTCGCTTCCACACGGATGCCATTGTATTCCACCAGCGGCGTCACCAGAAAGCTTGCGCCAACCCCGAGAATTCCGCCAATCATACTGATCGCAGCTGACTCAAACAGGAACTCAAACAGAATGTTGCTCCGGGACGCGCCGAGTGATTTTAAAATGCCGATCTCTTCTGTCCGCTCCTTGACTGAGACGAACAGGACGTTCATAATCCCAATTCCGCCGACAATAAATACAATAACCGCCATCGCTGACAGGAGCATTGTCAGAATCTCATTTGAAGATTCCGCTGCCTCCAGCTTACTGCTCGCGTCAGAAAAAGTAAATTCTGCCGTACTGTAATTTTCCTCCAGTACGGTTTCCACTTTTTCTTTCACGGAATCAACCAGGTCGACGTCATTGCAGATCACTGTGATCACCGGGCTGATGTCCGTTCCGGTGATGTATTTAATCCCGGTCTCGTAAGGGATAAAAATCGACTCATCCGGCGTGATGTTCGCGGATACCGTTGACGAAGAATCAAGCACTCCTACGACCTCATACGCACGGTCATCCAGATAGAGCGTTTCACCGTATGCTTCCTCCGCACTGCCAAACAGCTCCTTTGCCACCGTACTTCCGAGAACACAGACTCTCGCAGTGCTGTTGCTCTCCTCATCCGTGATAAATTCGCCTTCCGCCATTGACAGATTGCTGACCGTATAATAACTGTAATACACACCCGCTACCGTATAAGTCTCCGCGCTGGTCAGATCGCCGCCTTCCACGGATGTCCGCGAAGTATAAGAAATTGTCGCGCCATCCAGTTCCGTCACAAACGTCTCTATATCCTCTACATCATCTATGGTTAATATAATATTTTCCTGGTTCAGGCGGCTGTCGGTCAGATCAGTTTCACTTTCCGTCTCTTCCTCTTCGTCCGCAGACACTGCAGCTGCTGCCTCTGTCATGTCATCCTCTTCGGAAACGTCTTCTGTTCCATCTGCTTCGGCTTCCCCATTCTCCGAACTCATGCCCTCGCCGGAATCCGCTCTGTCAGCGCCATCTTCACCGGCCTCTTCTCTATCGGCAGAAACTGTGTCATCTTCGGAAAACATGGACGCAATGTCACTCATGTCCATATCACCATTGGAAAATGCTTCCGCTATGTCACTCAGATCACTATCCGAAAAATCACCCATTCCACCCATCTCCGACCTTCCCCCGGAAGCACCATCGGAAGAAGAGTCACTTCCCATATTTCTTCCGCCTCCGGACGAACTGTCTCCATCCGAGGCAGAATCTCCGCCCATTGTCATACCGCCGAAGCTTGACGCGTCACTGCCGGAATCGGATGCGTTCGAGGAATTCCGGTCTCCCCTGGAACTGGACGAATCTCCGCCGCCCATATTAAAGAAGCTGCTGACTCCACCCATAAGTGAACTTCCAAGGTCACTGATGGAGAAAGTCCCGCTGCCGCCGGCGGTTGTCTCTTCCCCCTCATAATCATAGGTAATATCAATGGATCCGGCGTTCAAACTGGCAAACTGCTCCGCGACATCCATCTTCCCGCCGCGCCCAATCGCAATTACCATCACAATAGTCGCCGCGCCGACAATAATTCCGATGGATGTCATGACAGTTTTAAACTTATTCTGGTTGATATTCAGCCAGACAAGTCTCAGCAGTTCTGAAAGTCTCATTCTGTCACCTGGCTTTCTATCAATACAATCTGTCCCTCTTCAAGGCCGGAAGTCACCGCCACGGTTGTGCCGTTCGAATACCCGGTTGTGATCGTCACATCCTCGATCGTGCCATCGTCCTGAAGTACCTTTACGTAGGAAGTTGCCCCATCTGCATGTACCGCACGGTTTGAGATATAGAGCGTATCTGCTTCCTCTTTTATGATAAAAGTGACTTCACCGGTCATACCGGAATATACCTTCGAAATATCACCGGTAAAATTCACCGTCACTTCGTAATTTACTGTAGAGGAACCTGTTGTTGCCGTCGTCGAAATTGAAGTGACCTCCCCTTCAAACGTTTCATCCTCATAGGCATCCAGTTCAATGGAAACAACATCCCCGGTCGAAATATCCGAGATATCACTCTGAGAAACTGCTGCCGTCATTGTCACATCATCCGAATCGGAAAAAGTCACTACCGTAGAATCACTGGTCAGGGAATCACCCGCGCTGTAGGAAATCGACATAATTGTGCCAGAGTATTCCGCGTAAATAACGCCATCTCCGATTTGTTCCTCAAACTCAGCCAAAGCCTCCTCGGCCTCCTCAAGTGCATCCTGCGCATCCTCCAGATCATCGGTCAGCCCATCCGTATCGATCTCGTAAAGCTGATCCGCATATTTATAATTAGTCATTGCATTCTCATAGGTCTGCTTTGCTTCGATCGACTGTGTTGTCAGATTGTTCTTCGCAATTTCCAAATTCGCTTCAATCGTCTCATAATTCAGCTGTGCTTCCTCCAGGTCATCCTCCACATCCTCGCCGTCATCATACTCGGACTGCAGCTCTTCCACCTCTTCCGCAGCCTCCGCAAGTTCCTCTTCTAACTCTGTTACAGTATTTTCCAGGCTCGTGATCGTCGCATTATAGGTCGCCTCAGCGGTCTCACCCTCCGCAATATACATCGCGTACGTATAATCCGCTTCTGCCTGCTTCGTTTCTACATTAATTTCTTCCTGCTTCACAGTCAGCTCGGCGCTGGTAACCGCAGCCTCCAATTCCTCGCGATAAGCCTCAATGCTCTCCTCGGTAATCTTCAAAAGCGCATCGCCCTCCGAAACCACCTGGCCGACCGCCACATAAATCTCCTCAACTTCCAGAGACGTCGAGCTGGAGCTGGAAGAACTATCCGAGCTCATAGACATACTGGACATTCCGGAACTGCCCGAACTACTCGAACTGGAAGAGGTCGATACCTCCGCCACTTCAAACGTCTGATCTGCCGTCCCGTAAGTCACGGTTCCGCTTTCTGTTACCCCAGTAATAACCGAACCATATTTTACTGTCTCCTGCCGATAGGATGTCGTGTTCTCCGTATCTGTTTCCTGCTGATCCTGATAAACCATCCAGGCACCCGCGCCCGCTGCCACGACAATCACCAGAAGGAGAAAATTCCTGAGAAAATGATGTTTTTTCTTTCTCTTTTTTACGCTGCCGCTCATAATATCCCCTCTTCCTCTTATTCCGCTGTCTCAATGCTGCTGTTGTTATCGTCTGCCGCAGCTGTAATCGTTATCGTCGCCCCAGTTCCGGAGCTCAGCCGCCCTCTGCTGTTATCAATGGAAACCACCACATCATAAAGAACCGTCGTCCGCGATGTGCCGTCTACCGGCTCCGTGTTTTTCTCTGCAATTGTCCCCTCCACTGTACCGGAACCAGAAAGCGTAACACTCACGGTATCACCGACTGCCATTTTTGCGATATCCTCCTGAGAAACCTCAATTGTAATCGTAACGACATCCGTATCATAAATGCTGTAAAGTGCGGTCGCTGCGCTTAAAGTATCATCCGCAGAATAATTAACCGCCGAGAGCGTACCTGACGCAGTAGCTGTCACTGTACCATCCTCCAGGCTTTCCAGTAATTCCAGTGCTTCTTCCAGTTCTGTCAGGGCGTCTTCATAGGTCTGAAGTTCCTCCTCCAGAGATTCCACCGTCTGCTGATATGTGATCTCTGCCAGTTCCGCCTCAAGCATGGTCGTATCGTATTCATATTGAATGTCTAGCTCCGTCGGTGTCTTGATCCGCATCAATTCCTCATACTGAAGCTGTACCTCTTCCAATACCTCATAAAGCTGCTCCAGAACTTCTTCTGCCTCATCCGAATCCGTAGCCGTCAGCTCCAGCGCACTCTCCGCTTCCGAAAGATCGTAAGAATTTCCAAACAGGCTGCTGCTTCCGCCCGTTCCACCGGACGACCCCATAGAACTGCCTGATGAGGAAGACGATCCGGACGCAGACGTATCAGACGATGCAGCAGCCATACTGCCGCTGCTCCCGGAGGAAGAAGACATACTTCCGGAAGAGGATGATCCGGACAAGCTTCCCGATGAGGAAGAATGACCGGATGATTCAGAACCACTTCCCGATGAAGCGGATGCCGCTGAAGCCAGCGCCGCCATTGCTGACGACAGATCCGAAGAATCCGCGCCTGCCGTGCTGTCCGTATCCGCTGAGCCGTCACTGTCCGTAGAATCTCCCGCATTTGTCGCTCCGTCCGTGCCATATGTACCACTGCCGTCCATTGTGTCATCACTGCCATCCACATCACTGTCCATACCCGTCGTATCACTACCGCCAGTCCTGTCATTGCTGTCTGTCGCGTCGTCACCTGATACCGCTGTCAGCTGCTCCAGCTGCCAGGTAAGCGTCTCAATCTGTTCTTCCAGCTTTTCCTCCGCATGAATTGTCTCGTAATACTGATTATACAAATCCTGACGTGTTTCTTCCAAAGCATATAAATCAGCGAGCAGTGTCTCCAGCGTCACCTCTTCGGTCTCTGATTCCGTCTCACTTTCGGTCTCAGAATCCGTGCCCACTGCTGCATCCGAAGATTCGATTTCCTCTGACGCGCTCGTCTCGGTCGTGATTTCTTCTATAATCACATCCCCTTCGGTTGATGTCTGCGCCTCCGTTGTCTCTTCCAATGTCTCTGTCGTAGTTGTCTGCGCCTCCGTCGCGCTCGTCTGTGCCTCGGTCGCCGTTGTCTGAGTTTCCGTCGCGCTCGTCTGCGCCTCGGTTGCCGTTGTCTGCGCCTCCGTTGCGCTCGTCTGCACCTCGGTAGCCGTTGTCTGCGATTCCGTTGCGCTCGTCTGCACCTCGGTTGCCATTGTCTGCGATTCCGTTGTCGTTTCCGTGTCCACAGCCGTCTCCTGTGGCAAATCCTCATTCGAAGCGTTCGTCATCTGGGAAATATTCTCTATTAAATTTGCACTGGTTTCCGTCTCCGACTCAGATTCTGTCTCTTCTTCCGTATCCAAAACAAAATGTGCTGCTCCGGCCAGGACAGTGGTATCGTAACCGGCCAGTGTATACATCTTTTCCAGGATTTCATTATAATCCTCATTCTTTTCCTTTATTTTCGTTTCCAGCTCAGCCTCTGTCTGAGAAAGGACTGCTGCCTCGCTCTCCAACGCTGCAAGCTCTGATTCCAACACTGCCGCCGGATCTTCCGTCTCGGTCTGTGTCTCTGATTCCGTTTCCACTTCTGTATCTGTCTCTGTCTCCGACTCGCTCTCCATCTCGGATTCCTCTTCCGATGAAGAGGAAGAACCACTTGACGAACTACTCGATGAACTGCTGGACGAAGAAGAATCATCCTCGTCATACTCCCCATTTTCCAACGCTTCGATCCGCTCCTCCAGTTCCGTCAGCATTTCCTCATGCTCCTCGATCGTATCTTCCAGCTCCGCTTCCGACTGCGACCGCACAAATTCCGCCTGATCTGCTTCCGCCTGCGCCAGCTCCAGTGTATATTCCGCCGACTGCATCCCCTTCGTATAGGTCAGCATTTCGTCCGTCAGGTTATTTTCCGCACGAATAATTGCCGCATTATAATAGGAAATCGCGCTCTGATAACTGTCGTCTGTGATCTTTAAAATACTGGTTCCTTCCTGTACATAAGAACCAGAAGATACATAGACCTCTTCCACAATGAGTTCCACCGCTGTGGTATCAAATTCCGCGTAATAGTCCGTCGAGGAAATCTGTGTCGTCCCTTCATATTCCAGTTCCTCCGCATCCGCCAGAACCACCGCACAATCCGCGATCTGCCCGCAAAAAACAGCCAATGATAAAAAGCAGCCCAATGCTGCCCTTCTCCCTGGCCGTCCGATTCTTCGTCTGTTCTCTTTGTCTCCTATCTGTTTACCTGTCATATTACCCCTCCCGCCTGAAACAAACCCACCAGAATCTTACTGTTTTTCCAACAGCATACCAACTTTGTGTGTTTATTTATGGGGGAAAAAATGAAAAAAATGTGAAACGACAGACGTTTGGTTGATTTTAAGAAAAACAGCACCTGCCACTTACAACGAAATGGTCAGGTGCTGTACTTACTTTTTATTCTGTCGGAGCCTGATTTTCCGGCTGCTCCGTTGATGCCTGGCTTCCGGACTGGGCTTCCGGCTGCTGCTCTGCTGGTGACTGGCTCTGACCCGAAGGCTGAGTATCATCGGCTGAGACAATCGCGCTAGCATTCGAATCGACGTTCGCGTCGGATACACCCGAACCGACATCCGGAACACCATCCGATACACCCGAACCGACATCCGGAACACCATCCGATACATCCGAACCGGCATCCGTATTTTCCGCCGCCTGATCCGTCAGTGCTTCCACCGGACGATCCGAAATACGTGCTCCCAGTTTCTCAGTATTGTTTCCTTCTCCTTCACACTGGTGGAAAATTTCCATAAATTCCTTACCCGTGATAGTCTCTTTCTCAATCAGGAATTCTGCAATCTTATCCATCGTCCTGCGGTGCTCCGTGAGCAGGCGCTTCGCTTCATCGTAGGAATCTTTTAAAATCTGCATGACTTCTTTATCGACTTCCGCGGCAGTCACATCTGAACAATTCATCACCGGACGGTTATCCAGATACTGAGATGCTGTCACCTCAAGTCCAATCAGACCAAATTTCTTCGACATACCATACTGCGTCACCATCGAGCGCGCTATACGGGTCGCCTTCTCGATATCATTCGCCGCGCCGGTCGTTACTGTGTCAAACACGATTTCCTCCGCCGCACGCCCCGCTACGAACTCAACAAGCATCGCGCGGATTTCTTTCTCTGTGTTAAGATATTTCTCCTCTTCCGGCACATTCATCACATAGCCGAGCGCACCCATTGTACGCGGTACGATCGTGATCTTCTGCACCGGTTCAGAATCCTTCTGCAATGCGCTTACCAGTGCATGACCGACTTCATGATAGGAGACAATGCGCCGTTCTTCCTTACTGAGTACACGGTTCTTCTTCTCCTGGCCGACAAGAACAACTTCCACGGCTTCAAACAGATCCTGCTGAGATACCGCCTTGCGTCCTTTCTTGACCGCGAGGATCGCCGCTTCGTTAATCATATTCGCCAGGTCAGAACCTACCGCACCCGAAGTGGCCAGCGCGATCGCATCCAGATCGACGGTCTCATCCATGCTGACATTCTTAGAATGTACTTTCAGGGTCTCAACACGGCCCTTCAGATCCGGCTTATCTACTACCACCCGACGGTCAAAACGTCCCGGCCGCAGCAGCGCCTGATCCAATACCTCCGGACGGTTCGTCGCCGCCAGCACAATCAGACCCTTGGACGGCTCAAATCCGTCCATCTCCGCAAGCAGCTGATTCAGTGTCTGCTCCCGCTCATCATTTCCACCCCCAAAACGGGTATCACGGCTCTTCGCTACCGCATCAATCTCATCAATGAAAATAATACACGGCGCATTCTTCTTCGCCTCTTCAAACAGATCTCGAACACGGGACGCGCCGACACCGACAAACATCTCCACAAAATCCGAACCCGAGAGAGAGAAGAACGGACATTTCGCCTCACCGGCAATCGCCCTCGCCAACAGCGTCTTACCAGTACCGGGAGGGCCGACAAGCAGAGCACCCTTCGGCAGCTTCGCGCCGATCTCCGTATATTTCTGCGGATTCTCCAGGAAATCTACAACTTCCTGCAGGGATTCCTTCGCCTCATCCTGACCGGCTACATCCTTAAAAGTCACGCCGGTCTCTTTCTGAATGTAAACCTTTGCTTTGCTCTTGCCGACGCCCATGACGCCGCCGCTGCCATTGGTCATCCGACGCATCGCAAACGCGAAAATCACCCAGATAATAATCAGCGGCGCAAAGCTGATGATCATACTCCAGATCAGGCTGGATGTCGTATCCGGAATGTTCTGTGTAAACTCTACTCCTGCCTGGTCAAGCCGTGCCACCAGGTTCGGGTCATCCGGGTTCCCTGTATAATAAGTCACACTCCCCGAGGAAGTGCCTAAATAGTCCGAAAGGGTGTCGCTTTTCAGCGTAATCTCAAGTTCGTCGTCATAAATAACGACGGAACTCACCTTCCCCTCGTCAAGCAATTCGAGGAACTCATTATAAGTAATTTCCACGGAGGACGTACTGCTGCTCAGGCTATTGTTCAACAAAGCCATAACCAGCAGGGTAACCAGAGTGACCGCCAGAAAGATGATAAAAGTATTACTGTTTCTGCCGGGACGGTTTGGTCCCTGGTCCCCGCCATTGCGGCGGTTATCATTTTGATTGTTATCCATTCGTGTGCCTCCTGATTTTCCCATATATAGTAAACAACCTGAGTCGTTTTACTTTTCGCCGCATTATAATACGGTGAATGGCATATGACGGAAACCGACCTGCGGCATACACACTGGCACAGAAACACAAACTTCTTTCCTGCCGCTGTACATGCATATATATTATTATATAGAAGAAACGCGATTTGTTACAAACAATCGCAATCTAT
>JAJPXQ010000124.1 GCA_021205385.1 Lachnospiraceae bacterium
GGTAACTACTATGAATCTGAATCTGAGACCGGCACAGGAATGCAGATACGACGCCGTGTCGCTCGGCGAGATCATGCTGCGTCTGGATCCCGGCGAGGGACGCATCCGTACTTCCAGACAGTTCCGCGCCTGGGAGGGCGGCGGCGAGTACAACGTCGTACGCGGACTGCGCCGCTGCTTTGGCATGAAGACCGGCGTCATCACCGCTTTTGCGGACAATGAAGTGGGCAGACTGATGGAGGATTTCATTCTCCAGGGCGGCGTGGACACCGACCTGATCAAGTGGGTGAAGACCGACGGCATCGGACGAATCTGCAGAAACGGCATCAATTTTACCGAGAGAGGCTTCGGCATTCGCGGCGCCGTGGGCTGCTCCGACCGGGCAAATACGGCAATCTCCAAGGCGACGCCGGAAGATTTCGATTTCGATTATATCTTCGGCGAGCTGGGAGCCCGCTGGCTGCACACCGGCGGTATCTACGCGGCGCTGTCCGAGCAGTCCTGTGAAACTGTGATTGCCGCGATCAAGACCGCCAAGAAATATGGCACGATCGTTTCCTACGATCTGAACTACCGCCCGTCCATGTGGAGTGCCATCGGCGGACAGGAGAAGGCGCAGGAAGTGAACAAAGAGATTGCAAAATATGTGGATGTCATGATCGGAAATGAGGAGGACTTCACCGCCTGCCTCGGCTTCCAGATCGAGGGCAATGACGAGAATCTGAAGACGCTGAACATCGACGGGTACCGGAAGATGATCAATAATGCGGCCAAAGCGTATCCGAACTTCAAGGCAGTAGCAACCACTCTCAGAGAGGTAAAAACCGCCACCGTCAACGACTGGAGCGCTCTGTGCTGGGCAGACGGCGAGATCTATAAGGCAAAGGATTACAAGGGGCTGGAAATCATGGACCGCGTGGGCGGCGGCGATTCCTTTGCATCCGGACTCATCTACGGCCTGATGACCACCGGCGATGCAGAGCTTGCGGTCAACTACGGTGCGGCTCACGGCGCTCTTGCGATGACAACCCCCGGCGATACGACAATGGCGAGTAAAAAAGAAGTGGAAGCGATCATGGGCGGCGCAGGCGCGCGCGTCCAGAGATAAGGAGGATGCAGAACATGAACGATATTTTAAAGAAATTTCAGGAAATCGGCATTATCCCGGTCGTCGTGCTGAACGATGCGAAGGATGCGAAGCCGCTCGGCAAGGCACTGCTGGACGGCGGTCTTCCGGTCGCGGAGGTGACCTTCCGCACGGACGCGGCGGAGGAATCCATCCGCATCCTTTCGGAGACTTATCCGGATCTTCTGGTCGGCGCAGGCACCGTTCTGACCACGGAGCAGGTGGACCGCGCAGTCGCCGCGGGTGCGAAATTCATCGTCAGCCCGGGGCTGAATCCCAGGGTTGTAAAGCACTGCCAGGAGATCGGCGTCGTCTCCACACCGGGCGTCGTAACCCCCGGTGAGATCGAGAAGGCACTGGATCTTGGCCTGGAAGTCGTCAAATTCTTCCCGGCAGAGCCCTCCGGCGGCCTTGCGATGATCAAGGCAATCGCTGCGGCCTACACGAAGCTGAAGTTCATGCCGACCGGCGGCATCAATGCAAAAAATGTCGTTGATTACCTCAAATCCGACAAGATTCTCGCCTGCGGCGGAAGCTGGATGGTGAAGGGGGATCTGATTTCTGCCGGAGAATTTGAAAAGATCGCGGAGCTGTGCCGCGAGGCCGCTGGCATCGTGAAGAGCGTAAGAAGCTGAGAAAAGCCATCTCATCCGGGGGAAGGATGTGTACACCCACACGTCCTTCCCCATTTTTATATTGGTAAATTTTCACAAAAAATATGAACATTCTGTAAACACGGATGACACAATCTGCGTCATTTGCTATACTTAGTTTATCTGATATCAGTAACAACCTGACACTCATTATCCTACTCTACATCATTTCACAATCTTTACAATACCAAAAGAAACCTTTATACTATGAATATATTCATGGAAAGAAGGTGCAGAAAATGGAGGATGCCTGTATGACACTGGAAGAGCAAAAACAGATAGCCATTGATAACTATGTCAATCTGATGCGGATCAAAGCCTGTCAGACCAGCGAAAACAAAGAACTTGACCGGCAGCTGGAAATCGCCAGGATCAAGCTTTCGACTTTTTCCAATAGACCTGTCGAAGCTGGAAGCCATGTTTTAAAATATGTATACAGAAACGAGGAAAATATCATGAGTGAGACATTTACCGGCAAGGTCTGGACTCTGGGCGATGACATCGACACGGACATCATCATTCCCACCGAGTACCTTGCCCTGAAAACGGTGCAGGATATGGCGCCCTACGCCTTCTCTCCCCTGCGTCCGGAACTGGCGGCACAGATTCAGCCGGGAGACGTGATCGTGGCGGGCAAAAATTTCGGCTGCGGCTCCTCCCGGGAACAGGCGCCGGAGATCATCAAGGCGCTCAGCGTGCGCTGTGTCATCGCGCGTTCCTTTGCGCGCATCTTCTTTCGCAACGCGATCAACAATGGACTGCTTCTGATCGAAAATTCCGATCTGCGCGATGCGGTGACGGAGGGCGACACGATCGAGGTATGTGTAGGCGAGAAGATCGTACATAAGGACAGGGAATTCCCGATCGCCTCTCTTCCGCAGAACCTGATGGATATTCTGAATGCCGGCGGCCTGGTGAAGGCCATGCGCCGCCTGAACGGACTGGAGGGCTAAAAGACGATGGGACAGACGATTATTGAGAAAATCATCAGCAGAAATGTCGGGCATGCCGTCCGCCCGGGCGATATTGTGACGGTAAATGTGGATCGTGTCATGATTCATGATATCTTCATCCCCTTCGTCGCGGACAAGTTTGAGGAGATGGGCTTTTCAAGGCTCTGGGATCCGGATCGTGTCGTTCTCATCTACGACCATCTCGTCCCGGCAAGCCAGGTCGACGACACGCGGCACTTTCGCGTGGGCAACGCCTTTGTGGAGAAATACGGACTGAAGCATATACACCGCAGCGACGGCATCTGCCACCAGCTGATGACCGAGGCGCTGTATGTGAAGCCGGGAGATATCGTGTTTGGAACAGACAGTCACACCACGACCTATGGCTGCGTCGGCGCTTTCTCCTCCGGCATCGGCTACACGGAGATGGCGAGCATCCTCGGCACCGGCACGCTCTGGATCAAAGTGCCGGAGACGATTCGCGTCGAGATCGAGGGCGAGCTTCCCGCAAATGTCACGTCCAAAGATATCATCCTCACGCTGATCGGTGACCTTCGAGCGGACGGAGCTACTTATCAGGCTCTCGAATTCTGCGGCGATACCGTAGAGCACATGAGCGTTGCAAGCCGCATGACAATGTCCAATATGGCGGTGGAAGCCGGCGCCAAGTGCGCGCTCTTTACGCCTGATGAAAAGACAGCCGAATACTGTGAGATTGAGCTGACAGAACGCGAGCGCTCCCTTGTGGGAGACCCTGACGCGTCCTATGTCCGCACGATCCACTACCGCACGGAAGATTTCGTCCCGGTGCTGGCCTGTCCCTCCCAGGTGGACAATATCCATCCGGTGAGCGAATTCGCCGGTACGGCCATCGATCAGGTCTTCATCGGTTCCTGCACAAACGGCCGGCTCGAGGATCTGCAGCGCGCAGCGGCAGTTCTGAAAGGTAAGAAGGTCGCCCCCTTCGTAAAGCTGATCGTGACGCCTGCCAGCCGTAAGATCTATAATCAGGCCCTTGAGGACGGTACGCTCGCGGTTCTCGCCGAAGCGGGGGCGATCATCACCCACCCGTCCTGCGGGCTCTGCTGCGGGCGCACCGGCGGGATCTTAAGCGACGGCGAGCGCGTTGTCGCGACGAACAACCGCAATTTTCTGGGGCGCATGGGCACGTCAAAGGTAGAGATTTTCCTGGCCTCACCCGCGACCGCTGCAGCCTGCGCGGCGGCGGGGAAGATTGTGGAGCCCTGACAATATGCCGAAGGAAGTTCACATGCCAAAAAAACGAAAACGGCTTCTGCCGATCTGCCTCATTATAATTATCCTCATTCTGGGAGTCGACGCGCTGTACGAAGCAAGCCATCGCTCCCAGGGCGTCACGCTCTACTTTGTCCGGCACGGCCAGACCGACACAAACGTGGCCGGCCTGCTGGTCGGCACCTCCGGCAATCCGACTCTGACCGAACTTGGCGAGGAAATGGCGGCGCAGCTCGGCAAAGGCTTAAGCGACATCTCCTTTGACGCGGCCTATGCGAGCACCCTGACGCGGGCTTATGACACGGCCTCACTCGTACTCTCCGCCGCTGGACAGGGCGATCTTCCCATCACGCAGCTTGAAGGGCTGCGCGATATCTCCTGGGGCGACGCGGAGGGTATGACTTCTGACGAGATGTACGAAAAATTCGGCATCAGCACGCCCGATGAAGCCTTTGGGAGCGTGGATGACGCCGAATTCGTCTCCCCGGTCAACGCGGAGAGCAAGTATGATTTCTGCGAGCGCTTTGAGGACGCCGTCTTCGAGATCCTCGAGGCGCAGGAGGAAGGCGACACTGTACTGGTCGTCGCGCATTCCTCGATGGACTTCTTTTTCCAGAAATATTTTCCGGAACAGGCCGGCGGCGGCGTCGAGAATCTGAGCGTCACCGTCCTGCGCTATGAGAACGGCGCATTCACGCTCGTCGACTACAACGACACGTCCTATCTACAGTGAATAGTACAGCTGCTTCAGCCGCACCACATTTCCTTCCACGCTTAAGCCCTCGATACTGCGCAGAAAGCTGGAAAAGCGGTTGTAGCCGTAATCCTTGGAGTCAAAGCCACTGTAGTGTTTCTTCAGCTCCTCATTGATCATCGCGAGGTTGTCCACCGCCCCGCCGTTCCGGCGGATAATGCTCTGCACCTCGCGCTCGATCATCTCACGCGACACGCCTCCGCTCTTCATGACGCGATAATGATTTTCCTCGCGCATCACCTTCAGCGACGACATCTCCTCAGAAAGAAAAACGCTGAGCTTCGAGTAACCATAATTTCGCACATCAAAATCCGGATATTTGTCCGACAGGCGCTGTCCGATGAAGCTTAAGTCCAGCTCTTCCCCGCCGGACTCATTCAGCATCGTCAGGATCGCATTCTCCACATCCGTGATACTTGTCACGGAATCCCGGTCGCTGCCGCTGCTCGAGTGATGCTCCGAACCCCGGTTCGCCTCGTTGATCAGGTTCAGATGCACAAATTTGTTGCAGGCACGTGTCAGTGAGAGCGGCGTCTTTGATTCTCCCATGCCGAGCACATATTTCTTCTCCTCACGCAGGCGCACCGCCAGCCGCGTGAAATCGCTGTCGCTCGTCACCAGGCAGAAGCCGTCGACCTTGTTCTGGTACAAGAGATCCATCGCGTCGATGACCATCGCCATATCCGTGCTGTTCTTGCCCGTCGTATAGGAAAACTGCTGAATCGGCGTTACCGAGTATTCGAGCAGCGTGTTCTCCTTCCAGCCGTTCTCCTTCGACCAGTTCCCATAGATTCGCCTGCAGGAGGCGAAGCCGTATTTTTCCAGTTCATCAAATATCACCTGCACATAGCGGGCGCTGACATTTTCCGCATCGATCAGCACCGCAAACTGCATTTTTTCTTCTATTTCCATCATTTCTCTCCAGACTGTCTCTGTTATGCTTTGTCTTCTTTGCTATTGTCGGTTTCTATGTCTTCCCCGGCGATCTTCAGCAGGCGCTCAATCTCCTCCAGCGGCATGTCGAGATAGAAGGACAACTCGTCCGGCGTCACCTGCCGCCCGAGATCCTCATTCAGCTCCGTGATCGAATCCGCCAGTTTATTCAGCTTTTCGACGACTTCCTCACCGAGGCTCCGGTTTCCTTCCTGCACATCCAGCGCCGCGCGCATCGCGCGGTGAATCTCGTGTTCCAGATACTCCTCGCAGCCGGAGACCTCCGGCGCCGCAGGAAGCGTGCCAAGCCCCAGCAGAAGTCCCAGATTTCCCTCCTGAATCAGATCCTGAATCAGAAGCCCCCGGTGTGCGTAGTCTTCCGCAATCGCGAGCACCCGATCCATATAGTGCTCTGCCAGAAGGTGCTGCGCCGCGGCATCGCCCCCGGCGGCTCGCGCGAACAGGCCGGTCAGCTCCGCCTCCGCGACATGCCGGACTGCTTTCATATCTTTTCTATACTGCCTGAGGAAGGCCTCCTCTTCCTCCGTATATGGCTGCGCTTCCGCTTTCGGCAGCTCTGCCCCTTCCACCTGAATCCTTTTGGATGCCAGATAGGCGTACACGAGCCGGAGCTGTTCCTCATCCAGCTCCATATCCTTCAGATAGTTTCTTACATCCTCTTTCGTCAGTTTTTCATCCTTTTGCTCCGCATACGCTGACAGCGCCGCAAGCGCCGTCCGGAATTTGCTCTGTTCGTCCAATTGCTGTCACTCCTTTCCTTCTGTCCCTTCACCGAAAGCCGGGGTCTTTCATATGTTAAGGAAAAGACAGTAAGGATTCTGATTATTTATGGCCACAAAAATAGTAGTGGACGCCGGGCACAACGGCCTGACCGACCCTGGCGCGGTCTACGAGGGACGGCTCGAGAGCGACGACACCCTGCGGCTCGCGATGGCCGTCGGCAACATCCTCGCGCGGAACGGCTACGATGTCGTGTATACGCGCACCGGCGATCTCGCGCAGTCGGTCACGCAGAAGGCCCAGCTCGCGAACGATGCGGACGCCGATCTCTTCGTCTCCCTGCACCGGAACATGGGCACTTATCCGGGGCAGTACGACGGTGTGCAGACGCTCGTCTACGATCTTGGCGGGGAGAAGCTCGCGATAGCGGAGGCTGTCAATGAAAATCTCGAGGCGCTCGGCTTTCGCAATATCAATGTGGAAGCACGTCCCGACCTCGCCGTCCTGAGGCGCACCGAGATGCCCTCCATCCTCGTGGAAGTCGGTTTCATCGACAGCGACAAGGACAATCAGCTCTTCGACAGCCGCTTTGACGAGATCGCGCAGGCAATCGCGGACGGCGTCATGGATACATTGAAAGATGCGTCGCAGCGCCCGCTCTACCGCGTACAGGTCGGCGCTTTCTATAACCTGAACAACGCCGTCGCACTCGAGCAGGAATTGAAGCGCATGGGCTACAGCACCTGGATCGTCACGGTGTAGACAGCTTCCTTTCAATCTCTGCTCCGCAGTCTTTCCAGCCGCTCCTTCATCGCGCGCTCCGCGCCGATATCCGTCGGCTCATAGAAGCACTCGCCGAGCAGCTCGTCCGGCAGATACTGTTGCTTCACATAGTGCTCCGGAAAGTCATGCGCGTAGAGATAACCGGTGCCGCGTCCCAGCTTCGCCGAACCGCCGTAATGAGCGTCCTGCAGGTGAGAGGGTACGGTCGTGGTCGTCTTCGCTGCGGCCGCCATCGCCTTCTCGATCGCGTTGTTCGCGGCGTTGCTCTTCGGCGCGCAGGCAATATAGCAGACCGCCTGCGACAGGATGATCTGCGCCTCCGGCATGCCGACGCGCTCCACGGCCTGCGCCGCGGCCACCGCCACCTGCAGTGCCTGCGGGTCCGCGTTCCCGACATCCTCCGAGGCACAGATCATCATGCGGCGCGCGATGAACTTGATATCTTCGCCTGCATAGAGCATCTTCGCGAGGTAGAAGACCGCCGCGTCCGGGTCGGAACCGCGCATGCTCTTGATGAAGGCGGAGATCGTGTCGTAGTGATTGTCCCCGTCCTTGTCGTAGCGCACGGTCTTCTTCTGGATGCACTCAGAGGCGACGTCGAGCGTGATGTGAATCTTCCCATCCGCGCCCGGCTCCGTCGTCAGCACGCCGAGCTCCAGCGCGTTCAGGGCATTCCGCGCATCGCCGCCCGCGATGTCCGAGAGGAAATCCAGCGCCTCCTCGTCAGCTACCGCATTAAAAGCTCCCATCCCCCGCTCCACATCGCTGAGCGCCCGCTTCAGAATCACCTTGATGTCGTCCGGCGTGAGTGCCTTCAGCTCGAAAATGATCGAGCGTGAAATCAGCGCCCCGTTGACCTCGAAATAGGGATTCTCCGTCGTCGCGCCGATGAGAATCAGCGTGCCGTCCTCGACGAAGGGAAGCAGATAGTCCTGCTGACTCTTGTTGAAACGGTGAATCTCATCGATGAAGAGAATTGTGCGCTTCCCGTACATGCCGAGGCTGTCCTTCGCCTGCCGCACGACCTCCTCCATGTCCTTCTTGCCCGCCGCCGTCGCGTTGATCTGCGTAAATTCCGCGCTCGTCGTGTGCGCGATCACCCGCGCGATCGTCGTCTTGCCCGTACCGGGCGGCCCGTAGAAAATCACGGAGCGCAGCTTGTCCGCCCGGATCGCGCGGTAGAGCAGCTTGTCCTTCCCCAGGATATGCTGCTGCCCCACGATCTCATCAAGACTTCTCGGCCTGAGGCGGGACGCGAGCGGCGCCTCGGACTTCATCGTATTGCTGCGCATGTAATCAAACAAATCCATGCCAGAGCCTCCCTACTTGTCGTCCAGCTTGAGCACGCTCATGAACGCCTTCTGCGGGATCTCCACATTGCCGATCTGGCGCATCCGCTTCTTGCCCTCCTTCTGCTTCTCGAGCAGCTTCTTCTTGCGGGTAATGTCGCCGCCGTAGCACTTCGCGAGCACGTCCTTGCGCATGGCCTTCACGGTCTCGCGCGCGATGATCTTGCCGCCCACGGCCGCCTGGATCGGGATCTCGAAGAGGTGTCGCGGGATCTCCTCCTTCAGCTTCTCGCACATCTTCCGGCCCCGCTCATAGGCGGAAGCGCTGTGGACGATGAAGGAAAGCGCATCGACCTCCTCCTTATTTACCAGGATGTCGAGCTTCACGAGCTCCGCGCGCACATAGCCCTTGAACTCATAATCGAAGGAGGCATAACCGCGCGAACGCGACTTCAGCGCATCGAAGAAATCATAGATGATCTCATTGAGCGGCAGCTCGTATTTCAACAGCGCCCTCGTCTCCTCCATGTACTCCATGCCGAGGTAAACGCCCCTGCGCTCCTGACACAGATCCATGATCGGGCCGATGAACTCCGTCGTCACCATGATCTCGGCGCTGACCACCGGCTCCTCCATGTAGTCGATCGTCGAGGGATCGGGCAGATTCGAGGGGTTCGTCAGCTCGATCATCTCGCTGTTCGTCTTGTAGACGCGGTAGATGACGCTTGGCGCAGTCGTGACGAGGTCGAGATTGTACTCGCGCTCCAGCCGCTCCTCAATGATCTCCAGGTGCAGAAGGCCGAGGAATCCGCAGCGGAAGCCAAAGCCAAGCGCGACTGAAGTCTCCGGCTCAAACTGCAACGAGGCGTCGTTGAGCTGCAGCTTCTCGAGCGCGTCGCGCAGATCCGGATACTTCGCGCCGTCCGCCGGATAGAGTCCGCAGTACACCATCGAAAGTACCTTCTTATATCCGGGCAGCGGCTCCGCACAGGGCCGGTCGCGGTCAGTCACCGTGTCGCCCACGCGGGTGTCCCGGACATTCTTGATGCTGCCGGTCAGATAGCCGACCATGCCGGCGCTCAGCTCCTCACAGGGAATGAACTGTCCCGGGCCGAAATATCCGAGCTCCACCACCTCGGCCTCCGCCCCTGTGGCCATCATGCGGATCGGCGTGCCGCGCCGCACGGTGCCCTCCTTGATCCGGCAGAAAATGATCACGCCCTTGTAGGGGTCGTAGACCGAGTCAAAGATCAGCGCCTGCAGCGGCGCGTCCGGGTCGCCCTGCGGGGCAGGAATCTTCTGAATCACCTGCTCGAGCACTTCCTGCACGTTCTCGCCGGTCTTTGCCGAGATCCGCGGCGCATCCTGTGCCTCGATGCCGATCACATCCTCGATCTCATTGATCACGCGCTCCGGATCCGCGCTCGGCAGATCGATCTTATTGATCACCGGCAGTACGTCGAGATCGTGGTCGAGCGCCAGATAGACGTTCGCCAGCGTCTGCGCCTCGATGCCCTGCGCCGCGTCCACGACGAGGATCGCGCCCTCGCAGGCCGCGAGGCTCCGCGACACCTCGTAGTTGAAATCCACGTGTCCCGGAGTGTCGATCAGATTGAAAATATATTCCTCTCCGTCCTTCGCCTTATAGATAATGCGGACCGCCTGTGCCTTGATCGTGATACCGCGCTCCCGCTCGAGCTCCATGTTGTCCAGCACCTGCGCCTGCATCTCGCGGCTCGTCAAAAGCCCTGTCATCTCGATAATGCGGTCCGCCAGGGTGGATTTTCCATGATCTATATGTGCCACAATACAAAAATTGCGGATTCTGCTCTGCTCTTTCGAAGCCATGTAAGATTCCTCCGTCCTTACGTTCTTCTAAGTAGCATAGCATGAATCCGCAACGTTCGCAAGTTTCAATCAGCAGTGCTTTTCCAGCCAGTCCATGGCCACCTTCGCATAAATCGCCGCCCCTCTCGGAAGGATATCCTCATTGAACAGGATGTGCGGATTGTGCTGACCATACCATTTGGATTCGTCCTCTACACCCGCGCCCACAAAGAAGAAGCTGGCCGGGATCCGCTCGGTGATAAACGCGAAGTCCTCCGAACCCATCGTGTGGAACGCATTGATCGTCTCCATCTCAGGATCCACCTCATGAAGGCTTTCCAGAAATTCCTGCGTACAGGCATCATCGCAGACCGTGGCCGGCACATCGCTCAGAACCTCAATCTCAAATTCTGTGCGATAAGCCTTACATACGGACGCAACGACTTCGTGCAGCCTGCGGATCAGGAACTCGCGGAGCTCTGACTTAAACGTACGCAGGGTGCCTTCGAGAACCGCCGTATTGGGGATGACATTGTTTGCCTTCCCGGACTCAAAATGTCCAATCGTCAACGTCGCCTCATCCTGTGCGGAAATTTCTCTGGCCAGCAGCTCCTGCAGCCCCAGATAGACATGAACGCCGGTGTTGATCGGATCCACGCCCAGCTCCGGCATCGATCCGTGCGTTCCCTTTCCGGTCAGCAGGATACGGAAACCATAGACAGAAGACATCGTATATTTCCCGTAAACCAGCGTATTGTATTTCTGCGCTCCGCCCACATGCATTGCAAAGGCAGCGTCCACCTTCGGATTTTCCAGCAGTCCTTCTTCGATCGCGGCTTTCGAGCCGGCGAAAATCTCCTCGCCGGACTGGAAAAACAGCTTCACCGTTCCCTTCAGCTCACTCTCATGCGCTTTCAGAAGCCGGGCCGCCCCCAGCAGCGTCGCCGCGTGAAGATCATGTCCGCAGGCGTGCATGCAGCCGTTCTTCGATGCAAAGGGCAGGCCGCTCTCCTCTTCTACAGGAAGAGCGTCCATATCGCTGCGGAGCATGAAGCACTTCCCGCCGTGTCCTATCGTTGCAACAATGCAGGAGCAGTCCTCGTACACCTGATATGTAATTCCCATCTCTGAGAGTTTCCCGGTGACATAGGCCACCGTGTTCGGAAGCGAAATTCCAAGCTCCGGGATCTGATGCAGCGCCCGGCGATCTGCCACCAGCGCTTCTTTCATATCAAGAGCTTCCTGTAATAATGGATGTGTCATTCTTTTTCCCCTTCTTTCCCTTTATCTACCGTCAGCATGGCAACCGCGATGCTGAAGAAAATACATCCTAAGGTCGGGAGATAATTGCTGGCTCCCGGCAACCAGTTAAACAGACCTCCATTGATTGCAAGGTAAATCAGAATACCAAATGCAAGCACGACAACCCCCAACTTCACCTTCTTCATGGCAAACTGCACCAGCAACGCTCCAAACAGGGAAGGCAGCAGGTAATTCAGCGCGTTCGTAACACTCGCAGGCAGCATTGAGAGCACGGAGCTGCCCAGAATCACGCCGATCGTCAGAACCGAAATGTTGATCACGATCGATACCGCCATGCCCAGCGTCGCAATCACAGAGGCCTTTTCACTGCCCGGCTCCACCTCGGCAGCCGCCTGGGCCATACTGGCGCAGGGAACACGCATATTGGAAATATTGCCGGACAGGAAGGCCATATAGGTTCCCACCGTTCCCAGCACCGGATAGTACGAAATCGGTTCTACAAACCACAGGGCTCCAAAAGAAGCCGCACCCGCGATAAACGCGGTCAGAAGAGCGGCCGGCTGCGGCAACAGGCCATATACCAGCGCAAGGGCCACCGCCGGGCAGAAACACAGAATCACACCCAGAAGTCCCGTGATCTTCCCGATCCGGTTCATCTGCGGCATATACTCTCCCTCAAAATAATCTTTCTTCTGTTCCATTTCATTTCCTCCTGATACGCTTAAACCGGCAGCAGCGCGGTGATAATCATGCTTCCAAGAATCGCAAAGGTCAATGCCCAGTCACGCAGCCATTTTATCTGCTTTGCCTCGCAGATTTTCATCATCACAAACATGATAAGGCCTCCGAGGATCACGGCGATCGTATTCTTATTGACTTTCACAATATTCTGTGCGCAGAAAGACGAGAACGCGCCGATGACAGCCGCACTGGAAAGAGCAGTCAGCATCGCCGGATTGCTCCCGGTCACTTTCTTCTGAACCTTCTCCATCTGGTCCGCGGTGAGCGTGGCGAAGATAACCCAGCCGATCGAGCACAGGATCATCGTCCAGAGACCCATCGTATAAGCCAGCTCAGTCATCCCCGAGCTTCCCAGTTCCACGCCGACGGAAGCGGTACCAAAACCGGCTGCCAGCGATTCAAACATCACGGAGCCGATCAGCGAGAGGCGCATCCAGGCAACCGGTCCGCCCATCGTCACCAGCAGGGACAGCATACCGCTCAGGATCACCACCGACGGTCCCAGCGAGGTAATCGCGCTGCTGCGCATACCCGCCTTCATCTGCTTCTGCGTCAGACCCAGCTTCGGTCCGGCCTGATACGCCTTTCGCGCAAAAATGATCGCCTGGGCCAGCACCAGGACGACCGGAATTCCGCAGGCCACCCACATGACTGCACTGTTCTGTAGTTCACTTACACTCATTTTCTTCACTCCTTTTTATGACAGATAATAGTGGATAGGCAAAAAATAAGAGCCGTTCTCATGTCGGCTCTCTGAAGAATGCGGAACGTCTACATACAAACTGACGTATCGCCATATTTTACATGCTCTGTCCTTTTGCCTGAGAGATCGGCGGTCGATTTCCTTTCGGCCAGCCTTACACCTTCGGCGCTCCATCTTTGGAGACTCTCCAGAGTGCTCCGCCACTCCCAGACTTTTCAGAAAGGGTAGCGCGGTTTCTTATTCTCAATAAACTCATGGTAACACAATTCTTATGAC
>JAJPXQ010000023.1 GCA_021205385.1 Lachnospiraceae bacterium
TTATTTTTCAAGGCTTGTAGCGGTTTTTTGCTTCGCTAACTGTCAAAGACAGGAAAGTATATCATAATTTTTCACGTACCGCACCGTATATTCTGCTATTTCCAGAAGTTCCCTTCCATATTTTCCAGAAGAGCGGCTGCTGTTCAGCACCGCTCCAGCACAACCGCGTGCGCGATGCCCGGAATGCTCTGCCCCTCGTTGAAACTGACTTTTGAGAGCAGCGCACCGGTCGGAACGAACAGCACACGTTTCCACTCGCCGCGCTCGATCTTCGGCAGGACATAGGCAGCCAGCACCGTCGCCGCACAGCCGCAGCCTGAACCGCCGGCGTGCGTGTCCTGTTTTGCCGCGTCAAAGATCAGGATACCGCAGTCATCGTGCCGGTCTCCCAGTTCAATGCCCTGATCGGACAGCAGGTCCTTCAGAATTGTCTGACCGATGCTGCCCAGATCGCCGGTAAGAATACAGTCATAGTCCGAAACATCCCGTCCGGTATCCTTCAGATGCTGAAAAATCGTGTCCGCCGCCGCGGGCGCCATCGCCGCTCCCATGTGCATCGAATCTTTCACGCCGTAGTCCACGATTTTTCCGGTTGTGACTCCACTGATCTGTACGCGAGCCTGCGAGGCCGCCGCGGAATCTCCCGCCGCCAGCACAAAGCCGCCCGCACCGGTGACCGTCCATGTCGTAGAGAGCGGCCGCTGCCCCGCATATTCCAGGGGAAAACGAAATTCGCGCTCCGCACTCGCAAAATGGCTCGACGTCAGCGCCATTGCGCAGTCCGCAAAGCCGCCGCCCACTGCCATCGCCGCGAGGGAAAGACTCTCTCCGCAGGTAGAACAGGCTCCGTAAAGTCCGAACAGCGGAATCTGCAGCTCCATAATCCCATAGGAGGTCGCGATCCCCTGCGCGAGCAGGTCGCCCGCAAACAGATAGCGCAGCTGCTCCTCGTTCATACCGGATTTTTCCATCGCTTTCCGCGCCGCGCGAAGCTGCAGCTCGCTCTCCGCCTCCTCCCAGGTGTCTTTCCCGAATTTTGGATCCGTCTCGATGCAGTCAAAGAGGTGCCCGAGCGGTCCCTCGCCCTCCTTTTCCCCGACAATCGAAGCCGTTCCGAGGAAACGGGGCGGCTTATCAAACAGGATGCTTGCTCTTCCTGAACTCTGTGCCATGACAATCATCTCCTTCTTATATAATCCTGGAGATAGTTTTCGTTTTAAACCGTAAATTATTCTGAAATTGCTTCTTTCTCTGCATAAAATTTTTCATGGAGGATATGCTATTTTCATTATAAGTAAAAGGAGCGCGCCATGAAACCAAACGAAGAGCAAAAACAGGAATATCAAGAATATGTGAAGCAGGTGACGCCGACGCACAGCCTCCCAAAGGAGATGCTGAAGGCTTTCCTGCTCGGCGGCCTGATCTGCGCGCTTGGGCAGCTGATCGTAAACACCGGCATGAGCATGGGGCTTGACAAAGACACGGCGAAAACCTGGTGCTCCATCCTGCTGGTTTTCTTAAGCGTCCTGCTGACTGGTCTTAACATCTACCCGTCAATCGCCAAATGGGGTGGCGCAGGAGCACTCGTACCGATCACGGGCTTCGCCAACGGCGTGGCTTCATCGGCCATCGAATACAAGAAGGAAGGGCAGGTCTTCGGTATCGGCAGCAATATCTTCTCGATCGCGGGTCCGGTTATCCTCTACGGCATCTTTACAAGCTGGGTGCTCGGACTGATCTACTGGGTGCTGAAGACCTTCGGCGTTATATGAACGGTTGTTTGCCCTGCACAGGAAAACATGGTAGAATGAGGCCATTAAAGGAGATTCCGCCATGCTCTTACAGATTCAGGACGGGACGCTCAGCGTTGGTGGACAAACGCTGCTCGCCCACTTTGATTTTGAAATAAAAGGAAATGAAAAGATTGCCATCGTAGGACCAAACGGCTGCGGGAAGACGAGCTTTCTGCGACTGCTCTCCGGTGAGCTCGATCTTGACCGCGACGACCACTGCCGGACGCCGGGGCTCCGCACATCGCGTGCGCTCACCGTGGAAATGCTGCGGCAAAACGCCTTTTCTGATACCAGCCTTACTGTGGAGCAACTCCTCACAGATGCCTGCCCCTGCAAGGACCGCTGGGACCTGGAGCGCTTCAGCTGGGAAACAGAATATGACCGCATTTTCACCGGCTTCGGTTTCGACAAATTCGACAGAGGGAAGCGTCTTTCAGAGTTCTCAGGCGGCGAGCAGACCAAAATTGCACTGATCCGCCTCCTTCTGCTGCAGCCGGATATTCTGCTGCTCGACGAGCCGACGAACCACCTCGATATGGAATCCGTCGAATGGCTCGAGGAGTATCTGCAAAGCTACCCAAAGGCCTTTGTCGTCGTCTCGCACGACCGCTTCTTTCTCGATCGGACCGCCGCGGTGATCTACGACTTCCGGGAGCAGAGGATGTTCCGTTACGCGGGAAACTACAGCTCCTTCCGCGATCAGCGGACAAAGGAGCTCGCGCTGCGAAGGAAAGAATACGAGCGTCAGCAGGCAGAGATTCGCCGGGAGGAAGAGCTGATCGAACGCTTCCGCCACAAGCCGAACAAAGCCTCCTTCATCCGCTCCCGGAAAAAGCTGCTGGAACGAATGCCGCGGATTGAAAAACCTGCAGAGGACCGCGTACATAACTTCACCGAAGCGATTGACCCGCAGATGAGGAGCGCGAAATGGGTACTGGAAGCCGAAAAGCTGAAAATCGGCTACGAGCATGCGCTGCTCGAGATTAACCTGCGTATCCGCCGTGGGCAGAAGATCGGCGTCATCGGACCGAACGGAGCCGGAAAGTCCACCTTCCTGAAAACTGCTGCCGGACTGTTACCGCCGATAAACGGGAGTCTCTTACTCGGACAGAATGTGCTGATCGGCTACTTTGACCAGCAAAGTGCTGCACTCCGGTCCGATCTCAGCGTGATCGAACATTTTCAGCAATGTTTTCCGTCCATGACAGACAAGGACGCCCGCTCCGCTCTCGGCGCGTTTCTCTTTTCCGGACGGGAGACAGCGAAGAAAGTGTCTGTCCTCTCCGGCGGTGAGAAATCGCGCCTCGTGCTGGCCGAGCTCTTTACAGGACGTCCGAATTTTTTCATTCTCGACGAGCCGACCAATCATATGGATATTCCGGCGCGCGAAACGCTTGAATCCGCTTTTCGCGCTTACACCGGGACGTTGCTCTTCGTCTCGCATGACCGCTATTTTATCCGGGAAGTTGCACAGTCGCTGCTGATCTTTGAGAATCAGGACGTCTACTACTATCCTTTCGACTACGAACACTATCTCGCACATTGCAGGAAGGAAAGCGGGGCAGAATTGTCCGCCGCGTTGCGCGCCGAGGATCAGGCGCTGCTCAGCGGTCTTAAAAGTGTGCCAAAAAAAGAACGGCACGAATCGCATCCGCTCACGACCGAACAGGCCTACGAAGACTGGCAGCTGCGGCTTGCCGAAGCACCGCTCGGGGAAATCCGCGCACAGCTCGCAGAGCTGTGGGAAGGCAGAGATCTTCTTCAGGAATGGACAGACCCTGCCTGCGCCAGGGAATGGAATGCGAGAGAAGCCGACTTAAACAGCATTTACACAGAACGCTGCCTTGCATGGTATGAAAAATGGGCTGAATTTCACCCAAATCCATAGCGGGCATGCAGAAACGCCCCCACTGCCCGTCCGAGCGCCATGGCGAGAATGATCCACGACATTCCCCTTTTCAGCCGTATCCTTCTACTGAAAACCGGTATCACCTCCACGATCTCTGTCAGAGCCATTGCCCACGCGCCGGTGAATACGCCGGAGAAAAGACCGAATACCGCCGCCCCGGCGGAGCCCACCGGAATCCGGAACTGACAGATGCTGAACAGATTCCCGAGAATTCCACCCAGAGCCGCCGCATCCTCATACCAGAATACATATTTTGCCGTATGCGTCTTCCCGGCAAAGCGTGAAATCACCCCGAGCGCGATCAGGAAGGCAAACATACCGCCCGCCACGGCAAAGCCCGCAGAGAGACCCAGTATCCCGAGGAAAATCTGCGTGCTAATCGACATCGATACTCGTCTCCTTCCGGTTGCAGCCCTCGACGAGCGTCGTATTCACATCATCCTCATAAGTACGCATCTGCACTTCAATCGGCGTCGGATCCTTCGTGATCCGTTTTCCCCCGAAATGATTATAGAAAATAAGGACGCCGGCGGCAATGCCGATGGAATAGGTCAGCTCCAGTACTGTAAAACCGTCTGAAGACTGCCCGGTGAGCAGCTCATAGGTGCGCGCAAAGACCTCTGCCACGCCGACGTCATTATTGAAGGTCATGATCGAAAAGGCAGAGCCGAAGAAAATCAACAGGCATATCAGCATGGCCTTAAGCCAGCTCCATCTGTCCCTCGCATAGTCCGGCGATTCATACTCGATGATAAAATCGGACTCGCCCAGATTCTGTATCTCCAGATTCGGGTAAACCATGTGAATCAGTTCAATGACCTTCATCACCGAAAAAATATAGCGGTCCGTCTTCTGCGCCTGTATTTTCAGGAGCTTCAGGCTCTTCAAACGCGCCTTTACGGCGCTGTCCGTACACTCCAGTTTCGCCACGTCGCCCAGCCGTACCTCCGCGTGATCCACCTGCACGTTTCGTTCGATCTTCATATAGAGAATATCGCTCATGGATTCCACCCTCCGCTCTTTTCAGTATGCGCAGTGGACATTCTTTTTATGCGGATTCCCCGGTAAGCTGCTCCCGCATGCGCCGCAGGATCTTCTTCTCCATCCGGCTCACCTGTACCTGTGACACGCCGAGGACAGCGGCCACCTCCGTCTGGGTCCGATCCTGCAGATAACGCATGATAATGAGTCTTCGTTCCCGTTCAGGCAAATCCAGTAACAGCTGTTCCAGCACAACCCGGTTCAGAAGCTGTTCTTTTTCTCCATCCTGGGTCTGACTCTCGATGCGGTCAAGCAGGCAGAGTTCGCTCCCATCGCTCTGCGGCGCAGTCCTGTAGATCGATTCCACCTCCACCCGAAACTCCATTGCCTGCACGGCCTCCTCCGCTGTAAGCCCGGTCAGTGCGGCGATCTCCTGAATGGTCGGATCGCGTCCTTTTTTCTGCCGGAAATCCTCCGTTTCCCGCCGGATCTTCCAGCTGTTTTCCTTCAGCGAGCGGCTCACCTTGACGATTCCGTCATCGCGCAGAAATCGCCGGATCTCCCCCGCAATCATCGGCACCGCATAGGTCGAAAACTTCACTTCAAAGGAGGTGTCAAATTTATCAATGGCCTTGATCAGCCCCATCGCACCAATCTGAAAGAGGTCTTCGCTGTCTGTGCCCCGACCCGCGAAGCGCCGGACGACACTCCATACAAGGCCCGTATTTTCTTCGACCAGTCTTTCCCTGGCGGTTTTATCCCCGTGGTGTGATCTCTCAATCAGTACCATCGTGTCTTCCATCCGCTCATGAACCCTCCTGATGCTGCTCTCCCCGCCCCACACGTTTTTTCATGTGAATGGTTGTGCCAAGCCCCGGTGCGGATTCCACACGGATTTCATCCATGAACGCCTCCATGAACATGAATCCCAGGCCGGAACGCTCCAGATCGGGCCGCGTTGTGTACAGCGGCTCCATCGCCCGCTTTACATCGGGGATGCCGACGCCCTCGTCATTCACCTGAATCTCCACAAGGTCCTCCTGAAGGCGTGCGCGGACCACAATGGTATGTACCTCTGACGGATATCCGTGGATGATCGCGTTCGTGACCGCCTCCGACACAGCGGTGCGGATGTCCGCCACCTCCTCCAGCGTCGGATTGAGCTGCGTCACAAAAGCCGCAACCGCAACCCGCGCAAAGGCCTCATTTTCTGAGATGCTGTCAAATGCCAGCGTCATTTCATTTTTCATCATACTCCTCCTTCTCCAGCCGGATATGCTGTTCAATACCGGACAGCGCCAGTATCCGCCTGATCTGTTCATTCATATGGCTCACGAACATCCGCCCTTCCAGCGCCCGCATCATCCTGGCGCGCCCTAAAAGCAGTCCGATTCCGGCGCTGTCCATAAAAGCTGTCCCGGAGAAATCAAACTCCAGCTCCCAGATCTCCTCCGTTCGCAGCGCAGTATCCACACGACGCCGCACCTCCTCTGTGTAATGATGATCCAGCTCCCGCGGCAAATGCACGATAAGCCGTCCTCCCCTTTTCTCCAGAATTCCCATATGCGCTCCTTTCATGATACAGAAAAAGGACGCCGTGCTCTTCGCACAGCGTCCCTTACCTCAGGGTATTTTTCTTTTGTATCTGCCGCTTTACAGACTCTCGAGGAAAGCCTGTGAATCTGTCGCTTTCTGTGTGTTCGGAAACTCGGTGACTACCTTGCGGTAGTATATCTTCGCGTTCTCCGTGTCGCCGGATTTGTGATAGGATCTGGCAAGGAAATACAGTGCATCCCCCTGCGTCGCATCGAGCTCATAACACTTTTTCAGATCCTCGATCGCCGTTTCATAATCGCCGCTCTGGTAAGCCGCGTAACCGCTCGCATAGAGTGTGGATACCGCCTCCGCGGCAAAATCCGCATACAGCACATCGTACAGGATCTGTCCGTCACTGTCAAGGGTGTCACGATCAACCTGTTCAATCAGCTCCAGCAACGTCTCCGTATCCTCCGACGCATAGGCAGAGTAGGCGGCAAGCAGCGTCTCATAGCTCTCCAGCTTCTCCTGCGCCTCCTCCGATGCCTGGGCTGATGCCTCTGCCTCTTCCCGGAGCGAATTCAGCTCTGTCTCCATACTTTCGAGCGTAGCGGTCTTCGCGTCCAGCTGATCGCTGTACTCCGCGATGGCCTGATTCAGCTCGCTGCTCTGATTGCCCTCGATCGCCGGACGGATCAGAAATCCCATAACCGCCGCTCCGATCACAATTCCAATCAGCACATTCAGCACGGAATGAAGACCCGAATTGTCCTTGACGCCCACCGGCTGAATAATCGTCTCATTCCCGCTGACATAAGAGATCGAATCCCGCTGCTTCTCCTCCTTTGGAGAAGGCTTTTCCTCCCGCGCGTCCAGCTCCTGCAGATAGCGAAGCGCCCGGGTATTCGTGCGGTCGACCTCGAGCACACGCTTTACCTCCGTCCGCGCTCTCGAAAAATTCTCCGCCTGAATGTAGAGAAGCGCAAGCAAAAGGTGTGCGTCCAGCAGGTGATAATTCACCGACAGCACCTTCTTGAGCTGGATGATCGCGAGATCATAGCTCCCCTGCTGACAGTAAAGCAGGGACTGATTGTATTTTCGAATCGTCGTGCCTATCCGCTCCAGCTCGGAGGGACTGTCCTCCACCGACTTGATGTAATCATCCGCCGAATTTTTGTTTTTCTGATAGCTCCGGCTGATGATCCACTGGGTCAGCGCATCCACCACATCGCCCGTCTCAAAATAAATGAGCCCCAGAAGATTCCTCGCGTCCGTATTTTTTTTATTTATCTTCAGACTCTGGCGCAGCGAGACTGCCGCCCCCGTCAGATCGCGGACCCGCGCTTTCTCCAGGCCCTCGTTGTAATATCTGTTCGACATCTGCAGCATCTGGCGGTAGAGCTTTACATCCGCGCCACAATTTCCGCAGTAGTCTGTGTTCTTCAGAACCGCTCCGCAGTTAAAACACCTCATGGCTTCGCCTTTCCGGTCAATGCTCCTTGATCTCCTTTAGCATCTCATCGATCAGATCTGTCACATCCGACAGATTGTTCTTATATACGTTGTCCTCCACCTCGTCGATCTCCATACTCGGGTGAAATTTCTTTAACTCTTCCTCAAAATCAAGCATAATGATGACTCCTTATCAAACGCTTCAGGCTCCCGACCAGATAAAGGGATCCCACGCAAAACAGAATCCCGTCCCCTCTGCCGCCGAGCGCCTGCTCAAACGCTTCCTCCACAGGCGGATATTCCAGCACCGGCCGATCCGTATACCTTCGGAACAGATCGCCAAGTTCATGTGCAGAAACCTTCCGATCAGACTCGACCTCCGTCACGATCACGCTCTCGAAATCAATGCCCTCACAGATCTCGCGGATCATCCCCTCATAATCCTTTTCCTTCACACAGGAAAAGAGAAGGGAGACCTTCGTGTCCGCACCGAGCCTCCTCGCTGTCTTCACAAACTCCTCTACCCCGGAGTCATTGTGCGCTCCGTCGAGGATCACACCCGGCAGCACAGTCTCCATCCGACCCTGCCAGCGCATCCGCTTCATGCCGAGCCGGATATCCTCTTCCGTCAGCGGAAGATCCATGACCTTTGCCGCCGTCACCGCCTCGCAGGCGTTCATGACCTGATACTCGGCAACTGTGTCGATGGAAATATCCATAGAATCATAATACCCAGTATGGATTGAAAAATCAATCGTTTTCTGGCTGTTCCCGAAAATTTTATACATATCCGGGCGGACAGCGTAGGCTCGCGCGTGCATTTCGGCCGCTTTCGCGCGAATTACCTCCGAGACGTCCGCGCGCGTGGCGTCGTAGACGACCGGACAGCCTTCCTTGATGATGCCGGCCTTCTCGCCCGCGATCGCGGCATATGTGTCGCCCAGATACTCCGTGTGCTCAAGACTGATCGAAGTGATCACGCTGACCAGCGGCTTTTCAATCGCGTTCGTCGCGTCGAAACGCCCGCCAAGGCCGGTCTCCAGCACCAGGTATTCCACATCCGCCTTATCGAAAATCCGGATACCCATCAGAAACAGCAGTTCGAAATAGGTCGGGTGCGCGAAGCTCTCCGGCCGCTCCTTAAGGAGCCCGCGCACCATGGCCATCACCGCCTCAAAGGCTTCGAGAAATTCTTCATCTGAGACATACTCCTCGTCGATGCAGAAGCGCTCGTTGATCCTCTCCAGATGCGGCGAGGTGAAGAGCCCCACATGCTTTCCGGCCACGCGCAGAATGGAGGAGAGGTACGCGCAGACCGAACCCTTTCCATTCGAGCCCGCGACGTGGATCAGCTTCATCCGGCGCTCCGGATGCCCCATGCGCTCCAGCACCATCCGCGTGTTGTCCAGTGTGTTCTTTTTGGTAAATCTGGGCGTATCATTGATATACGCCTCTGCTTCTTCATAAGTCATGCTCAGGCTCCCAGCTGCTTCAGGCGTTCTTTCACCTGCTCCATCATCTGCGTATATTTCGCGAGCTTTGCGCGCTCCTCCTGAATCTTGGCCTCCGGCGCACGGCTCAGGAACTTCTCATTGCTCAGCATTCCATTCACACGGGCGAGCTCGCCGGTGAGGCGCTTCTCTTCCTTCTTCAGGCGTTCCTTTTCCTTCTCCACATCCACGAGCTCCTCGAGCGGCATGTAGATCGCCGCCTCCGGAATCAGTGCGGACACCGCATCCGAGGGGATGCCTGTCTTGTCTGCCTGCACGATGACCTCGGAAGCGGAACCGAGCGCCGCGAAAAATACCCGGCTGTGCTCGAAGATACCGCGCACCGTCTCATCCCCGGACACGACGTAGACTGTCGCCTTCCTGCTGTAGGGAACGTCCATGCTCGTGCGCACCGCACGGATACCGCGGACCGCCTCCTTGATCGTCTCGACCGCCTTCTCCTCCTCCGGGAAGTTCCACGCATCCTGGTAGACCGGCCAGTCGGAGATCATGATCGACTCCTCATCCGACAGGTTGCAGAAGATCTCTTCCGTGATGAAGGGCATGAAGGGATGCAGAAGCTTCAGTGCCTGGATGAGGACGTTTTTCAACGTCCAGAGCGCCGCGGTCTTTGATCCGCTGCCTTCCTCCTTCAGACGGGGCTTCACCATCTCGATGTACCAGTCGCAGAATTCCTCCCAGATGAAATCGTAGACCTTCTGCACCGCGATGCCGAGCTCGAAGCTGTCCATATTCGCCGTGACCTCGCGCGCCAGGCTGTTCACCTTCGAGAGAATCCACTTATCCGCCTGCGTGAGCTCCTCCGCGGGCACCTCTCCGATCTCTCCATCCGGCAGGTTCATCATGATAAATCTGGACGCGTTCCAGACCTTGTTCGCAAAGTTGCGGCTCGACTCGACGCGCTCCATATAGAAACGCATGTCATTGCCCGGCGCATTGCCGGTCACGAGCGTCAGGCGCAGGGCATCCGCACCGTACTTATCAATGATCTCGAGCGGATCGATACCGTTCCCGAGGGACTTGCTCATCTTGCGTCCCTGCGAGTCGCGCACGAGCCCGTGGATCAGTACATGATGGAAGGGGCACTTTCCGGTCTGCTCATAGCCCGAGAACACCATGCGGATAACCCAGAAGAAAATAATATCATATCCCGTCACGAGCACGTCGGTCGGGTAGAAATAGTCGAGGTCTTCATTTTCCTTCGGCCAGCCGAGCGTCGAGAAGGGCCAGAGCGCCGAGGAAAACCAGGTGTCCAGCGTGTCCGGATCCTGCGTGAGGTGCGTGCAGCCGCACTTTCCGCATTTCTCCGGCATGGACCGGGCCACCGTGATCTCGCCGCACTCGTCGCAGTAGTAGGCCGGGATGCGGTGTCCCCACCAGAGCTGGCGGGAAATACACCAGTCGCGGATATTCTCGAGCCAGTGCAGGTAGATCTTGTCGAAGCGCTCCGGCACAAAGGTCAGGTCGCCGTTCTTCACGGCCTCAATCGCCGGCTTTGCCATTTCCTCCATCTTCACGAACCACTGCTGCTTGATCATCGGCTCAACCGTCGTGTGGCAGCGATCATGCGTGCCGACGTTGTGCACATGCTCCTCGACCTTCACGAGCAGCCCCTGCTCCTCGAGATCCGCCACCATGGCCTTCCGCGCCTCATAGCGATCCATGCCGTCATATTTGCTGCCCGGGCAGTGGATCGTCGCATCGTCGTTCATCATATTGATCTCCGGAAGGTTATGTCGCTTGCCAACCTCAAAGTCGTTCGGGTCATGCGCAGGCGTGATCTTCACGCAGCCGGTCCCAAATTCCTTATCTACATACGGGTCCGCGATCACCGGAATCTCGCGGTCCGTCAGCGGAAGCTTCAGCATCTTTCCGACAAGATGCGTATAGCGCGCATCGTCCGGATTCACCGCCACCGCCGTATCGCCGAGCATCGTCTCGGGACGGGTCGTCGCGATCTCGACAAATCCACTGCCGTCTGCAATCGGGTAATTGATATGCCAAAAATGACCGGCCTGCTCCTCGTGCTCGACCTCCGCATCGGAGATCGAAGTCTGGCACACCGGGCACCAGTTGATGATGCGGGAACCTCTGTAAATATAGCCTTTCTCATAGAGACGCATGAACACCTCGAGCACCGCCTCCGAGCAGCCCTCGTCCATCGTGAAGCGCTCGCGGTCCCAGTCGCAGGAGGAACCAATCTTCTTGAGCTGTTCGGTGATCGTGCGGCCATACTCCTCGCGCCACTCCCAGGTTCGCTTCAGGAAGCCCTCGCGGCCGAGCTCGTTCTTGTCGATGCCCTCCTCACGCAGCTGATTCGTGACCTTCACCTCGGTCGAGATACTCGCGTGATCCGTGCCGGGCTGCCACAACACATTGTAGCCCTGCATTCTCTTATAGCGGATCAGGATATCCTGCAGCGTGTTGTCCAGCGCATGTCCCATATGCAGCTTGCCCGTGATATTGGGCGGCGGCATGACGATGGTAAACGGCTTCTTGCTGCGGTCCGGCTCCGCGTGAAAATATTTTCTTCCCATCCATTTCGCATAGGTACGATCCTCGATCAGCGACGGATCATAAGTCTTGGCTAATTCTTTCCTCATAAACTGCTCCTTTGTTTTTCTTCCGTGGTAATATAAAAGCGCCCTCCGCACAGTACACTGTGCAAAGGGCGACTTGATCGCGGTACCACCTTTGTTCATATGCGCCGGGGCGCAT
This sequence comes from Lachnospiraceae bacterium, assembly GCA_021205385.1. GTDB lineage: Bacteria > Bacillota > Clostridia > Lachnospirales > Lachnospiraceae > Hominiventricola. The sequence continues at coordinate 11,901 of JAJPXQ010000023.1, forward strand.
ACCTCTTACTCCTTAACGCGGAACCCTCGGGAACGCTTACACTCTCTTCAGCGCTCCGGCTCCGAAGCGACCTTCACCGCGCCCGTCCCGAAACCATCTCTCAGCCACGGATGATTCTCTCTGACGGCGGTACGCGCCTACTCCTCTTCTTCACAGCCTTTTTCTTCACCATCACAGTTTAGATGGAAAAGAAGGCTTTGTCAAGGGGTGCTGTTGTTAATTTTTAGTAACAGGGCTTCACTTCCACACAGGGGCCGGAAGCATAGTAGGCATCCCTGCCCTCGCCGTAGCCATAGTTAATATAGTGATTCAGAAGAGCGACAGGGTCTTCCCCGATCACCGCAGCGACATCCGCATAGGTATTATAATAATGAATCGGGTCAAAGGTATCCAGATCACTCCCGGCATAGTCCGGATTGGTCGCCGGGAAAGTCATCAGAAATACGTCCGCCAGCTCTTCGGCCGTCTCCGGATTGCCGGCTGCTGCTCTCCACTCTGCCTGTCTGTTCGGGTAGCGTCCCTCCGCAAGGCCGATCGTCATGTAATGCTCATAGAGCGCCTGATTGTCATTGCCGCAGGCATACTGTGCGTCCGGATACATGGCATAGTAATAGGACGGGTCGAACGCGGACCGTGCCTCTGTGGGAATCGCTGTGAACAGCGCGCAGAGAAATACCGCGCCCAGAGTACACAGAAGTGTCTTTGCAAATTTCAATTACGTCACCTCCAATATCTTATGTACATACGTTACTGCTTCTGTTTATAAGATACCATTCATGAAGAAAGGTTGCAAGCTTTTAAGTCAAATATGCACTGACTCGCTCCAGTCGTCCTCGTCAAAAGCAATATCATTTGTGACGATGCTGCCCATCTTTCCGCCCTGCATCTCATGATAATGTTCGTAAAACCACGGCTCATCGTCATCGTCCGGCATCGGGCTCTCCTCCAGGATTGACCCCAGCTTTTTCAATGGTGCCCACCAGTTCGTCGTAGCACGCTCCTCCATGGGCACATCCCTGCGCCGCTTACTGATCATATGTGCCGCAAGGGAAGGATAGGAAGCAAGATCATCCATATCCTCATATAAATGCTTTCCATCGTAATCAAATACAATAAGAATAAATTCATTCAGCTGATAATAGGTCTGATTGCTGATTCCATGCTTCCACAGAAGCTCCTCAATCTCTTTGGTCGGATTCAGGTGCTTTTCGATATACTGTTCTCTCTCCTCCGGAACCACGTATACGAGTTCAGCCAGCCTTTTTGTCTTTGCCATTGTCACATACCTCCATAATCTTATATTTGTAAATCC
>JAJPXQ010000036.1 GCA_021205385.1 Lachnospiraceae bacterium
CCAAAATCCCCCAAGATTGGGGGCAGGGGGTTGATGTGTCGAAGACACTTTTTTATTCTACGGGGCGATTTCCTCCGTTTCGATGAGAAAGCGCACACTGCCGGTCTGGCCATCGGTGATGCCGCCGAAATTCTGATAAGTGTCATCGGCGATTTTGAGGGCGCGCAGTTTGATGATGAGCGCGGCGAGATCGTCCCCGAAAAGGTCGGTAATCTTCCGGATACCCGCCTCATCGAATTCTTTCACCCCATCGCGGAGCTCTTCCACGCCGTCGTTCAGTTCGCCGACGCCTTCGTTTAATCCTTCCACGGCATCAAGAAGTTCCTGCATGCCGTCGTTCAGCTCGTATCTGGCGTTCGCCAGTTCGGCGGAGCCTGCGCTCAGTTCCTTTGTCCCCTGGTAGATCTGATAAGCGGCGTCGGTGTAGCTTTTCACGCCGTCTGAGAGCAGTTGGCTGCCTGCGGCGAGCTGGCTCACGCTCTCCTGCAGGGCGTCAAGCTGTGACTGGAATGCGGCGAGCTGCCCGTAGAGCGCGAGCTGCTCCGCAGTTAGTTCCCCTGCGGAGGCATCGGCCCCGCTCCCGGGCAGTTCGACCGCGCCGAGCGCGGCGTCGAGCCCGGTAAGCCCCTCCGCCAGCGCCTGCATGGATGCCTGCAGCTCCTCGTTCGAGAGCGTCAGCTGGTAGAGCGAGTAATTCACGGTATCCAGTCCCGCGTCCACGGCCCACACGCCGTCCGTATACTCCTTTACACCGTCCCGCAGCTCCGTCACGCCGTCCAGAAGTTCGTTTGGGCCGTCGTAGAGCTCGCTGGTACCGTCATAGAGTTCTTCCGTCCCCTCCACCAGATCGGAGGAGGCGTCGCCCAGTTCCTTCATGTCGGCGATCAGGTCGTCCAGCTCATCGAGATCGGATTCCTCCATTTCCGAAAATAATCCCGGCGTGAGGATGGTCGCCGTGAAATCCAGCTCAAAGTTCGTCACATCGGCGCAGAATTCCACATATTCCGGGATTTCCAAGTCCTCGGTAAGCTCGTAGTCTGTGAGCTCGAGGTATTCGGCGAGCCCCGGCAGCGCAAAGCCAAGGGCGATTTCTTGGGAACCCAGGGAGACGAGGCTTCCGTTGGTGATTTCCATGTTGGAGAAAATATCGGAAGACAGGTACAGCAGCGTGATCGCCGTGAAGGGGACCTTTGTACTCACCGTCCCGCCATTTACTTCGACTTCCTCCGCCGTCTGATTTTCATAATCAAAGCGGATGCGCAGCCGTCCGCTTCTGCCCGCAAGATCCCCGGTCTCGATTTCCTGATCATCCAGATAGTAGCTGATCAGTACATTGACGGGAAGTTCTTTTCTGGTAGTCCCCTTGTAGGAAATGTCCGCACCCTGATTTTCCCAGGTGAGCGAGCCGTCAGCGTCCTGTGTGAACGCCTCGTCGCCCTCGGTGTTTTTGATATCGCTTAAGGTCGAGAAGTCGGAGATCGGTGAGAGCCCTTCCGGGTCAGGATTCCTGAGTTCCGTCTCGACGGTGATTTCCGTCGGCGTGCCGTCAGCCTGTGCCTTCACGTAGACGGTCTCCGCCTTGTCGACGGCGAGGGAGGAGCTGTAGGGGGATGCTTCGGCCTCGGCATCACTGGTCTGTTGCGCGATGGTTTCAGATATTTCCGATGAGACTGTACTTACTGATGTGTTTTTACATCCGGTGAGACAGCACAGGGTCAGGATGAGAAGCAGAGCTTTTTCAAAATGAAACCTTTTCCTTTTCATAATATACTGTTCCTTTCACAACATTTCAGCTCATAGACAATGGTTTATTGTGATTTGAGGAGAAGAGCTTTACTCCACATTCTTCAGCGCCTCGTCCATCGGAATCCTCCGTATCTTCCGCAATTCCAGCAGCGCGACGAATGCGTAGGCGGCCAGGCCGAGCGCAAACATCTGCACATAGATCCGCGGATCCATATAGAAGGGAATCCAGCCGGAGATGCTGGTCAGCATGACCGCGCGGAAGAGCCAGTACATGATCCACGTCTCCAGCGGCAGTGTCGCGAGCAGACAGAGAACTACGACGAGCGTGGTCGAGAGAATGTACAGCCGTCCGATCTCGCCGGGCGTGTAGCCCAGGATCTTTGTCATCGAGATCGACTGGGCGTTTTTCTCAATGATTGTCTTCGACAGCAGGTAGATCAGCACGAGAAACATGACGACGGAGAAGGCGTCCACCATGTACATCATCGTTCCCATCGAAATGTCGAGCTGCCGTGAAATCTTTGTCAGCGCATCCAGGTCTATGACCGAGGACAGGTACTGCTCATCGAGATCAGTGATCTCCGTGTCTGAGAAATAGCCGGAGAAATAATCGTCGCCCAGATCGAAGAATGCATTCAGGTAATTCTGTTCCATAAAGAGGGCGAGCGCGCCCTCGTAAGGATAGACGCCGCTCACGGTGAATTCATAGAGCTCGTCCCCGTATTCTTCCTTCAGGATGATGGTGTCGCCGGGCTGCGTGCCGAATTTATCCGCGTAGGCTTGAGAAATATAGATCTGCTCCTCGCTGAAGTCCGCGTCGATATAGCGGCTGTCCGTGGCGACCCCGTAGAGAAGAACCTCCTCGCTCTTATATTCGCCTTCTAATGTGACGAGGGAGTATGCCGTGAATGCCTCCGCATCCTCATTCTCCGTCTGCACGTCCAACGAGAAAAGCAGCATGGACAGCAGGCTTTCGAGCTCCCGCTCCTCGTTCATGGCGCTTAAGGGAATCTGCAGAATATACTGGTAATTGCAGAGCAGATTGTCTGTGAGCGTCTCCTGGTAGTGATTCAGGACGGAGGGGAAGATCAGGCCGAACATCAGAAGCAGATTCGCGAAGAGCACGCCGACGAAGAGAATCGCGTAGCTGCCCGCGTTCTGGAAGATGATGCGCAGCCGGAAGCGTGTGAAAAAGGGAATGCCGCCGTGCAGCGGCAGCGCGCGGGAGCGGCCCTTTCGGCTTAAGTCTCTTCTCAGAAACTTGAGAGGCGAAAGGCTCAAAGAGCGGCGCAGGAGCACGAAATTGATAAGCAGCATCAGAACGCCGGGGACGAGCGTGGTCAGCAGGAAAGCCTCGGCATTCCAGCGCGTCTCGTAGGTCGGCAGACTGTAGCTTCCGTAATACATGCCTGCGCAGAGATTTTTGAAAATCGTGTAGCCGAGCAGATTGCCGACGAGCATGCCGGCGAGCGTCACGAGCATGGGCAATGTCATATAGTGCCGGATGAGCTCGCCGCGCGTGTAGCCGGAGGCGCGTAAGACCCCGATGACATTTGCCTCCTTTGCGATCGTGGCGCCGGTCGTGATGGCAAAGACAAAGGCCATGATCGCCATGACCATGTAGAGCAGCGCGGTCATCATCGCCTTGTCGCTGCTGAAATCGTCGCCGGTGAACATGATCGCCTGGTTGAGGTAGCGTGGGACGAAGGCCTCGAGCGTCACCTCGCTGAGCATGGCTTTCATGAGTTCTTCAGAGATTTCCTGCTCGGCATCCTCATCCGCCGGAGCGATATCTGCGTCATATTTCCAGGAATAACTCCACGTGAGCTCCGCGTCGCGAAACGTGGAAAAGCCCTCCGCGGACACGACGGCCACGCCGAACTGCAGGGCGTCGAACATGGAGTCCCCGTTGTCCTCGAAAAGGCAGCTGTAGTCGGGGAGCGCGACGAGGCCGGAGATGGTGAAGCTGCGGGATTCGCTCTGCAGTGTATCGCCGACAGAGAGAGCATGATTGTCCGCATACATGCGGTCGATCGCGATCTCATCCGCCGTCTCCGGCAGCCGCCCTTCCATGAGGCAGACGAGGTTGACCTCGCTGCGATTCTGGAAGATACGCAGTCTGCTGCCATCTGTCAGATTTTCCGTCGCGTAGAAATTATCGTAGAGCGTGACGCCGAAGTTCTCGATGGAGCTTCGCTGCGCGCGGTTCATCTTTTCACTGAGGCGAAAATTGCCATCCTCGATATTGTATTTTTCAAAGCTCTCCTCATAGGCGGCGAGGATGCTGCCGTCCGCCACGAGGAAACCGGACACGAAGCTGATCGAGCCGGTGAGAAGAAGGAAGATCACGAGATATTTTCCGAGCTCGCTGCGCAGCTCCCGCGGAAGACGCCGGTATAAGGGATTCTTCTTTTTTACCATTCCAGCTCCTCCGCCGGGACGCGCCGCTCATTCAGCCGGTTATCCCTTATCTGTCCGTCGCGCAGGCGCACGACCCGGTCGGCCATGCGCTGAATCGCGTCGTTGTGCGTGACCATGAGCACGGTGCTGCCGTAGCGGCGGCTCACGGTCTCGATGAGCTTCAGGATTTCCCGCGAGGTCTGGTAGTCGAGCGCGCCGGTCGGCTCGTCGCAGAGCAGGATGTCGGGCTTCTTCACGACCGCGCGGCCGATCGCCGTGCGCTGCTGCTGCCCGCCGGAGAGCTGGCCGGGTATTTTCTTCTGATGTTCATAAAGCCCCAGCGTGTGGAGGAGTTCGTCCACATCGAGCGGGTCTTCACTTAAATACGCGCCGACCTCAATATTCTCTCGCACGGTCAGGTTCGGGATCAGATTGTACATCTGAAAGACATAGCCGAGATGCCGCCTGCGATAGTCGGTCAGCCGCCGTTCCTTCATGCCGGACATGCGTTCCCCGCCGATCGCGATCTCGCCGGAGTCCGCCGCGTCGATGCCGCCGATGATATTTAGCAGCGTCGATTTTCCCGAGCCGGACGGGCCGAGCAGCACGCAGAACTCTCCCTTTTCGACCGTGAGGCTGACGCCCTTCAGTACTTCAGTCCGGTTCTCACCGGAGCCGAAGGATTTTCGGATTTCCTGTATTTCCAGAAACATAACAGTGGGAACTTCCTTTTTCAACGATAGTTAAATGTTAGCACCGACTAACCAGGAGCGCAAGCTTTCAGTTGAAAACAATTCTCAAAAAGAAAATTTATATCAGACAGATATGGAGCTGTTGATATAGGGGCGTATTTTGTGGTAATCTATAAATAGCCAGAGACAGGAGGGATATGCGATGGGAATCTATTTAAACCCGGGAAATGATTCGTTTCGGCGGATTCGTAATGGACTCTATGTGGATAAGACAGGGCTGATCGATTATATCAACAGTACGATCGATACGCCTGACAACATGACCTGCTTCAGCCGCCCGAGACGCTTCGGAAAATCCTTCGCTGCCAAAATGCTCTGCGCCTACTATGACAGAAGCTGCGATTCGAGTTCCCTTTTTGAGGGGCTGGAGATAGCGGAAAAAAAGTCCTTTGAACGATATAGAAATAAATATCATGTGATTTTTCTGGATATTACGCGCTTTATCTCCAGTTCCTGCTCGGTGAAGGATGTAGTTCGCGACATCCAGACGAAGGTCATCGGAGAGCTTAAGGGACAGTGGCCGGACTGGATAAAAGAGGAGGAAACTGTGCTCGCCGATGCGCTGTTCGCCGTCGCGGATCGGAGTGGGGAACGCTTTATTGTTATCATCGACGAGTGGGACGCCCTGTTTCGCGAGGCAAAGGGAGATAAGGATATACAGAAGGAGTATGTGCAGCTCCTCCGGGGTCTTTTCAAGGGCGGACCCGCTACGGACAGGAGTATTGCCGCGGCCTATATGACGGGCATTCTGCCCATCAAAAAATACGGCACAGAGTCCGCGCTGACCGATTTCCGGGAATTTACGATGGTCAATCCGGCTGCCCTTGCAGAGTATGTTGGATTTACAGAGCAGGAGGTCCGGGAGCTGTGTGAGAAATATCATATGAGTTATGACAGTATGAGCGTCTGGTATGACGGATATTCCTTTGACAGAATCCAACATGTGTACAGCCCCAATTCTGTGATCAGGGCAATCAAAAATGAAGAATTTGAAAATTACTGGACGATGTCCGAGACCTATGAATCCTTAAAGGACTACATCAGCATGAATTTTGACGGTCTGAAGGATGCGATCGTTTCCATGTTGAGCGGGAATACGGTGAGAGTTACGATCAGTAAGTTTCAGAATGATGTGACCTCTTTCCGCAGCAGGGATGATGTCCTGACGCTTCTGATTCATCTTGGCTATCTGGGATATCATGCAAAGGAACGGAAGGCGTTCATTCCGAATCAGGAGGTGTCGGATGCGTTCGCGGATGCCGTCAGCGGGGATGGCTGGGAGGATATCGGGCAGCTTATACAGGATTCGGAGGAGCTGCTCGAGGCAACGCTTCGCGGAGACAGCGACGCGGTGGCCGCTGCGCTGGAGAGGGCGCACAGCTCTAATTCCTCCGTACTTCGATATAATGACGAAGCTTCCTTAAGCAGTGCGATCATGATTGCTTACTACACAGCAAAAAGATTTTATAAGATTGTCCGGGAATTCCCGGAGGGAAAGGGTTTTGCGGATCTGGCCTTCCTGCCCCGGAGAGGGACGGATAAGCCGGCGATGATTATCGAGCTGAAATACAACCGGGATGCGGATACCGCGATTCGTCAGATTCACGACAGGCGCTATGATGGCGATCTGAAAAAATATTTTGGGAATCTGCTGCTCGTTGGTATCAATTATGATCGGGACGCGGAAGGCGCAGATATGAAAAAACACAGCTGTGTGATAGAAAGAATGTGAATATCTTCTTTTCTTAAAAAATCTTAAGGTCTCTTCGGAGGCCTTTTCTTTTTCCCCTGGGGAGTGTTACACTGTCAGTAATGAATGTTTTGAGGGAGGCAGCTGATATGCCGGAAAAACAGAAAATACTGGTGGTGGACGATGAACCGGAGATCCGCGAGGTGCTGCGCGTGATGCTCTCCGGGGAAGGATATGAGGTGAAGGAGGCCTGCGACGCGCGTGAAGCGGTTGAAGGCGCTCCGGAAGCAGATCTGGTCATCCTGGATATCCTGATGCCCGGAGAGTCGGGGATCTGGGCCTGCGAGAAGATACGGGAGCAGACAAATGTGCCGATTCTCTTCCTGACAGCCAAGTCCGGGGAGCACGACAAGGTGCAGGGCTTCGGCGCGGGCGGCGACGACTACCTGGTGAAGCCCTTTTCCTATACAGAGCTGCTGACGCGGGTCGGCGCGCTGCTGCGCCGTTACCAGGTCTATAAGGGGCAGCAGGAGAAGCCGGAAAAGCTTGCTTTCTATCGCGATATCACAGTGGATCGTGGGCGTCAGAGCGTTTTTGCGGGCGAAGTGCGGATCGCCCTGACAGAGATGGAGTATCAGATTCTGCTGCTGCTCATCTCCAGTCCGGGGAAAGTTTTCTCTGTGCGGGAAATCTATGAGGCCGTGTGGAAGGAGACTTTCTATGCGAGCTCCGGCAATACGGTCATGGTTCATATCAGGAATATTCGCCGAAAACTGGGAAAAGAGAGAGAGAGTTACATACAGAATGTCTGGGGAAGGGGATACTGTGTCGTCTGAGAAGAAATGGGGAAACCGGCTCACGCTGGAGCTGATTGTGATGAGTGCTGCTGCGCTGCTTGTGGCTGTCCTGGTGGCGAGCCTGGTTGAAAATCTGGCCTATGACCTTGCCGTGGACCGGCGTTATTCGGAGGAATCCATTGAACAGGCCATGGATGAGACGCTGGAGAGCCTGAATGATTTTATTGAGACGAATCAGGTGGGCGAGGATAATATAGAGCTGTTGGTAGGCTGGGTGCAGCGGCAGAAGGACATTTACGTCATGTTTTACCGTGATGTGGACGCGCTTATCGGGCCTTATCTGACGATCAACGAGGGTGAGGACGAGCCTCCGGAAATGCTGGAGCTGAACCGGATGACTTACTACGATCTGGAGCTCTGTGACGGAACGCCGATCAAGGCGGAGCTCGAATACTATATCACGATGCGGGATATGGACTGGCTGAATGTCCTGAAATACGCGGTGGGAGGGATTGTTTTCATTCTTCTTCTCTTTCTGATGGTGCACCGGAAGATTCGCTATATCAACTGCCTGGAAAGAGAGCTGTCAGTTTTAAGTGCCGGGAACTTAAGCTATCCGGTCACAATCCGCGGCAGGGATGAGCTCACCGATCTCGCGAAGGGCATCGAGACGCTGAAAAACGGGATCCTGGAGGAGCAGCAGAAGAAGGCCGAGGCGGAGAAGGCGAATATGGAGCTGGTGACTGCGATGTCCCACGATCTGCGCACGCCGCTCACTTCGCTGATCGGATATCTGGAGCTCCTGAGCCGCGGGCGCTGCGAGGGCGAGGAGCAGCGACAGTCTTATCTGGAGCGCTGCAGGGAGAAAGCCTTCCAGATGAAGCGCGTGTCCGACCGGCTTTTTGAATATTTTCTTGTGTATGGCCAGGAGGAGAAGAGTCTGGTGCTGATCCGCATGAGCTGTGCGGATCTGGTGAATGAACTTTGTTGCCGGCAGCTCCTGGACTGGAAGGAACAGGGCGGGCAGATTGACTGTGAGGCAGGTGAGCTCTCCGGCGCCGTGATGGTGGACGGCGAATATATGCAGCGCGTGGTCGACAATCTGCTCCGGAACCTGCAGAAATATGCGGACAGGGCTTATCCGCTTGCGATTCGTATCCGGGAAGAAGAAGGTCAGCTGAAAATTCAGGTCACGAATCATGTGCGCGAACAGGAAAACCGCAGAGAGAGCACGCAGATCGGCCTCAAAACCTGCCGGAAGATCATCGAGAAGCACGGCGGCAGCTTCAGCTGGCGGCGCGAGGACGACTGCTTTGTGGGAGAGATCTGCCTGCCGCTGGCGGAGTAACTTTGCGGTTGCAATTTCTCTGGAAACATGTAAAAATAGAAGCTGTGTGAGGAGAAAGAAATGGCGAAACAAAAAGAGGTCAAGACCAACGCAATGCGGATTCTCGAATCGATGAAGATCCCATTTCAGTATCATACATATGAGTGCGGGGAGTTTGTGGACGGGATTCAGGTCGCGGACCAGCTGGGACTTCCCCATGAGAAGGTTTTTAAGACGCTGGTAACGGTTGGAAACAGTAAAAATTATTTCGTGTTCGTGATTCCGATTGAAGAGGAGCTGGATCTGAAAAAGGCGGCGCGCGCTGTGGGCGAGAAGAGTGTGGAGATGCTCCATGTGAAGGACATCAACCGGGTCACGGGTTATGTCCGCGGCGGCTGTACGGCGGTCGGTATGAAGAAGCAGTATGTCACGCGCATTGACTGTTCCGCGCAGGAGCAGCCGCAGATCTATGTCAGCGGCGGACGAATCGGCTCACAGATCGAGCTCTCGCCCGCGGATCTTTGCCGCGCGGCGGGCGCGGAGTTTGCGGAGCTGACGAAGCAGAGAGCATGAGGAGGAATGGCATGGAAAATCCACTGGTGAGCATCATCGTACCAGTTTACAATACGCAGAAATATCTGGCGCGCTGCCTTGACAGCCTGCTGGCGCAGGATTATGAAAATCTGGAACTCATCCTGATTGACGATGGGAGCACGGACGGCTCGGAGACTCTGCTGGATGAGTATCAGGAGAAAGATGCGAGGGTCCGCGTGATTCATCAGGAGAACGCGGGCGTTTCTTTAAGCAGGAACCGGGCGATCGAGGCTGCGCGCGGGGAGTATATCCGCTTTGTGGACAGCGACGACTGGCTTCCGGAAAACGCGACCAGTCTGCTGGTCAGTGCAGCCGAGGAGGCGGGCTGCGACATGGTGATCGCGGATTTCTATCGTGTGTCAGGCACCCGCATGTCGCAGAAGGGCGACATCGATGAGGATCAGGTGATGGACCGCGTCGAGTTCGCTTCGCACATGATCGAGAATCCGGCGGATTTTTATTATGGGGTACTCTGGAATAAATTGTTCCGCCGTTCCATCATTATGGAGCATGGAATCCGGATGGACGCGGAGCTGAGCTGGTGCGAGGACTTTCTCTTTAATCTGGAGTACATTCGCTATGCGGAGACCTTCCGTGCGATTCAGGAGCCGGTTTACTATTATCTGAAGCGAAAAAACAGCCTGGTCTCGCAGAGTATGAGCATTGCCACCACGATCAGGACGAAAATTATTACTTTTGAGTATTATAATGATTTTTACAAGGACGTCTATGGCGACGACTATGAGGACGTGCAGGGTAAGGTGCGCTATTACCTGCTCAGCGCGGCGAAGGACGGCGTCGTCACGCCGCTTCCTTCGACCAGAAAGAAGAACGGTTCGGACTTAAGTCCGCAGACCGAACAGGAGCTGCAGAGCAAGGTGGGTTTCTGGCCGGATCTTTATTATGGACGCAGACTGCTGAAGGAGCTTCTCCGGGCTGACGAGATGCTGAAACCGTTGACACTTGACGATGTTACGCTGCTCTGGTTGTTCCGGGATATCCGGCAGTTTGGACGGCAGAAGGAGATTGCTGTGATCACCGGACAGACATCGCAGAGAACGACGCGGACCTTAAGCCGTCTGAAGCGCGGCGAGTATATCGCGACGCGCACGGACAAGGAGGGAATGCTGATCGTCGCTGTCCTGGAAAAGGGACGGGAGTGTCTTGAGAGAATCGAGGCGATTCTCCTGCAGTTTGGCAGTGTCTGCATGGATGGCCTGAGTGCGGAGGAACGCACGTGCCTCTCCGAGGTGGAAGTAAGAGTGCGCCGCAATATCCGCGAGCAGGTGAAGAAGGAGCACACTACAGGAGGAGAAAGCCATGGATGACAATGAGCTGGAGAAGCAGTTAAAGAAGCTGCGCAGGGATCTGAAGGTGAACAGAATCATCAGTATCGTATCTGTGTTGCTGACGGTCTGTCTGCTGGGAGCGCTGGTCTGGGCGGCCGGAACGCTGGAGCCGGTGGTGGAGCAGGTGTCACAGCTGGACATCGATACGGTGAACAGCACGCTCACGGAGGCGGAGAGTGTGCTGACGAAGATTTCCGCCTCAGACATCGACTGGGAGCAGCTCTCCGGGACCATTGCCGGTCTGGACGTTGACACGCTGAATGAGACGATGCGGGCGCTGGACATGGAGCAGCTCACGGAGGCGATCGAGAACCTGAACGAGGCGAGCGAGGCGATTCAGGAGCTCGCAGATTCCCTGAATAGTTCCATATTTGGAATGTTTCGATAAAGAAAAATACGGAGGAAGAAAGATATGAGTACGGAAATGAAACCGGTCAAAGAGGGTAAGGTGCGTGAGATCTATGACTGTGGCGACAGCCTGGTCATGGTCGCGACGGATCGCATCAGCTGTTTCGACGTGATTCTGAAAAATGACGTGAGGAAGAAGGGCACGGTGCTGACGCAGATGTCGCGCTTCTGGTTTGACATGACCCGCGATATTCTCCCAAATCACATGATTTCGGTGGACGGAAAGGATATGCCGGAATTTTTCCGGCAGCCGCAGTTTGACGGCAACAGCATGCTCTGCCGGAAGCTTCAGATGCTCCCGATCGAGTGCATTGTCCGCGGCTACATCACGGGCAGCGGCTGGGCGAGCTATCAGAAGAGCGGTACAGTCTGTGGTATCGCTCTGCCGGAGGGGCTTAAGGAGTCCGATAAGTTGCCGGAGCCGATCTACACGCCGTCCACGAAGGCCGAGATCGGCGACCACGACGAAAATATTTCCTATGAGCAGAGTATCGCGCATCTCGAGAAATATTTCCCCGGAAAGGGGGAGGAGTACGCGGCAAAGCTGCGCGACTATACGATCGCCCTCTACAGGAAATGCGCGGACTACGCGCTCGGCCGCGGCATCATCATCGCGGACACGAAGTTCGAGTTCGGCCTTGACGAGCAGGGCAATATCGTGCTCGGCGACGAGATGCTGACGCCGGACAGCTCCCGCTTCTGGCCCGCGGAGGGCTACGAGCCGGGACATGGCCAGCCCTCCTTTGACAAGCAGTTCGCCCGCGACTGGCTGAAGGCGAATCCGGGGAATGACTGGACCCTGCCGGAGGAGATCGTGGAGAAGACGATCGGGAAGTATCTGCAGGCCTATGAATTGTTGACCGGAGAGCGGCTGTAGGCCGCTCTCCCGAGGCACTTTATCTGGATAATGCGGCTCTTTAAGTCCGGCTCTTATTTTTCGTATAATAGGAGTTCTTCCTGGAGGTTTTCGGCAAATATTTTCAACCAATTCTGACTGGTTTTGTCCAGGCTTTTCCGATAAAAGAAGCAAAAAGTCAGTTGATTATTAAGGGGATACCATTTAATGCTTCCTGTTCTGACGGCCAGTGATACGCTGCGGGCAGCGATGGTTACGCCTTGTCCCAGTTCCACGGCGGAATATATGGAATCACGGTCATTTTTAATGATAAAATCAGAAGGGGTAAGGCCGTTTTTTTTTGCAGCGGCTTTTGCCTTTGCGATCGTTTCTCTGGGAGCCTCCCCGGCAGAAGATTGACAGATCAGAGGTTCCTCTTTGAAATCCAAATAAGTTGCACGGTCTGTCGCTTTCGGGTTTGCGGAGGAGACGAGCAGACGCTCTTGCAAGTTCAGCAGCTTTATGGTTTTGATTTCCTTTTCCAGATTTGGATATTTTTTTTGCAGGTATAATTCTGAGCGCGGCAAATATTCCTGTACAACGTCCAGCATACCGTTGCTCAGCATGTAGAAGAGTTGATCATACATCTTGATCTGAACGGTAATGTTTCTTTGTGCGTTGAGTTGCCTTGTTTTTGAAAGTGCATTCGTGTATGCGGAAGAAATTTCATAGGGAGGAACGCCCATCCGGATCTCGTAATGTTGTCGAGAAGAAGCGCTCAGTCGTTTTTTAATCCCATCGTATTCATTCAGAAAATTTGAAAAACAGTCCATCAGTGCGATGCCTTCCGCGGTCAATTCCAGTTGCTTGCCCGTTGAGCGAAGAAACAGCTGTGTTTCCAATTCGGTTTCCAGTTCCCGAACCGTTTTGCTGACTGCCTGCGGCGTCATGAACAGTTTTTTTGATGCATCGGTAAAATTTAATGTTTGCGCGGCGCATAAATAGATTCTCATTTTTGTTTCACTTAGCATGTTTTACATCCCTTCGCATATTGAAACCATATAGTTGTAGTTTGTGGAAAATATCGTTGCTTTTTAATGGATATTTTTGCATGGTATAATAAAAATGTCAATAAAAACATGTTTTTGTGATTAT
>JAJPXQ010000143.1 GCA_021205385.1 Lachnospiraceae bacterium
CCATCCGGCAGACGGAAAATCAAGGGATTTTCTATGTTTATCTTGACAGAGAACCCAGAATGATGTAGAATTTGGCCTGTCGAGGAACAAAATAGGCTCGGATGCATGGATTTTTGTCCGGAAAGCCGTATCCTTTAGTACTTTACTTTCGGATATTTCCAGAGGCTGCTAAACCCCAAAACCACATCAATTTCTTTTAAAATGCCGCTTGCAATATTGCAGGAACGGCTGTTTTTATTTCCCCATTATTTTCTTTTCCGTATACTGAAAGGCCTCTAATCCATAGTCAGTGTTCAAATCTTGATTTTATCTGTTTCCACGTCCTGCCGCAACAGAGAATTGTATCTGCAACAGAATTTCCCCGAAACTTATACAGACTCCTATTACCGCCTTTTTCCTAAATGTAATACTTCTATTTCGTTTCATTTTACTACTTTCTTCATAAAGGTGCAACCATTATTTAGAATAAATGTGAAAACAGATACACTTAAATGTAAGGGGGAATTATCCGTGAAAGATGAAAACAGAGGTCTCTACCAGTCCATAGGCGAACGCGTAAAAGAAAAACGGGAGCAAGCCGGCTACACACAGGAAAAACTGGCCGATCTGATCGGCGTATCCACACAATATCTGTCCACGCTGGAGCGCGGTATTGTCGGCACTTCTATTCCTACAATGATCCGCATCTGCGATGTCCTGCAGGTTTCCTGTGACTATATCATGATGGGACGCGAGGATAAGAACGATATATCCGATGTGCTGAAACGTCTGGAATACCTGACACCGGGACAGATGAGTGTTGTAGAGCATGGCATCAATGTCCTGCTGGAAGCGATGGAGATGACAGGAGCTGACCACTAATTTATTACAGGATGGAGCTGCGTGAGGTTTGTCCACGAATTTATTATTAGATGAAACCCACGCAGGCTTATCCCTGATTTTATTTCAGGATAAAGCCGTGTGATGTCGACCACGAATTTATTATTTGAAAGATTCTTTGCCCAGGACTCAGTCACTATTCTAATAAGAAACGCAGCACGCAGGACTGACCACGAATTTATTATGAACAGGTTGATTCCAATATCAATTCCGTGAATCTTTAAACGCCGCAATTTGCTTTGGAGAATATCTATGGAACATTATTTTGCAGTCAGATATGGTGATATCGTCGTGCTTCTCTATCATGAGAATATGCCAACGGTTCGGGATCTTCTAGTAAAAAATAGTCAGAGAGAAAAACAGCTGAAGACATTTCTTGAATATTGTTATATGATCGACGTGAAAGTGGCTCTTAAAGGCTTGAAAGGTGACAAAACCAGAGGCCTAAAGGCAGCAACCAAATACGTTAAGGACTATGAGATTGGGATGTCTGCCGAGCAGATTCAGGAAGCTATGAGTATGTTACAGTGAGGAAATTTTCAGAGTGCTGCTGTAAAGCCTGACCACGAATTTATTAATGGCAGGATATCATGCAGGCTCGTCCATGAATTATTATGGAATCGAGCTAAGCAAGATTTGACCACGAATTTATTATGAGCCGGATACCACGCAGGCCCGACCATGAATTATTATAGAATCGAGCCGCGCAAGATCTGACCACGAATTTATTACAGGACAGGCGGTGCACCATATCCTGCGTTTATATTCGAGTAGAATATATCCCGGTAAACGGGTAAATATTGCCTGATCGTCCTGACGTATCCTGCATAACTGAAGATCACTCCCGGCTGATCTAGCCCCTCTGTATGGCCTACTTGAGTAAAACCATTCCCCTCTATCCCGATATACGTGTCAATCGCCATCATCTCTCCGTCCTGATTTTTCAGGATGATGTTCATCAGGGTCAATCCGTCCCCAATATCATATAAATCAACCCTGCGCTCTGATGCTTTATATTTTACCATTTCTTAAATTCCTCTCTTTGTAGCACCATGATTTTCTTAAAAATGACCTTGCTCCAATCTACCGATGCCAGTTTCTCAATCATCGTCCTGAAAAACTCCATTGAGAAATCGAATCCTTTTGTCCACCTGTTTTCGCACATAGGGTGATTTCTCATCAATGTCATATCCATGCATGGTGCGTTTGGTATCATTCCGGATAACCGGTACCCCATCCTTGCGGTAACGCTCCGCAATCTGAACTCCTGCATCATGGAGACAGTCAAACTCTGCCGTTTCAATATACGCCTTCGGGAATCTGGAAAAGCCGTCAGCAAGAATTGGCCTGAACAGTGGATTCTGATAATCCTTTTCGTCCCCATAAAGTGCCAGAGCCTTTCGGTTCAATTCCGAGTTCCACAATGGAGCTTCCGTATACCTGCGCATGGATTCTGTAGCCGGATCACCAGCACACCCCGGATAAATCAGCATCTGGCCGTCTGGCATCCGCATCTGTTTTTTCTTTGCCAAAAGCATAACTGACATCGCCAGGTCGGCCCCGGCACTGTCTCCGCTAATTACCACCCTGTCAAATGATAAATTTTTCAATGCCCACGAATACGCCCGAAAGCAATCTTTTACCGGAATTGGAAATTTATATTCCGGAGCCAGCCGATAATCAACGAACAGTACCGCACAGGTTGCTCTCAAAGCATATGTCTGTGCCAGGTTCTTATGGTAGGCGGCTGCTTTCATCAGGAATGCTCCGCCGTGATAATAAATCAGCAGCGCATCCGTTCTACCGGATTTTGGCTGAATCAGATCAGCGCTGCATTCTCCGATTTTAATTTTTCTGGATTGCAGACGGGAATCCAGTTTTCTGCCACGCTGTATCACAGGCATCAGTGCATTTGCCGTTTTTAGCATCCATGGCTGTATCGGGAGATGAATCCATCTGTATTTTTGAAACTCCGGGCGCAGGTCGTATTTCATTGTCTTCTCACTCATTCTTTTTCCGTTTTTTCATCGTGTTCATAAAGCTCATATCGAGCATATCCCAAATTTTATCTTCCGATACTGTGCCATCCAGCAGAATACTGATCCAGTATTTTTTATTCATATGATAGCCGGAAAAGAATCCAGGAGACTTCCGCATCAGGTCAGCCATCACTGGCTCACACTTCACATCCAGAATATCAACCATTTCCAAATCGGTGCCTGTCAGCCCCAGCTTGCTTTTTGGAACATCCATCACAATACCATACCATTTCTGATTGTCCGGATGGCGCAGAACAGCATAGGACGGATAGCTCGTCCATAAATACTCCG
Source organism: Lachnospiraceae bacterium (assembly GCA_021205385.1). Classification (GTDB taxonomy): domain Bacteria; phylum Bacillota; class Clostridia; order Lachnospirales; family Lachnospiraceae; genus Hominiventricola. The sequence continues at coordinate 3,210 of JAJPXQ010000143.1, forward strand.
GCTTCGTGCCATATCGTTTTTCTGCATAATCGAAAATATTCTGTCTGTCCACGCCTCCCCCCTTATCAGTCAATCCTGAGCCTAAACAGCTATCTCTCACTGCTGCCCTTTAAAAAAATCCAGGACCTGATTCACAGAGACCGGGCAGAACTGGTTTGCATCCACCCCAACGTCATATCGGAAAATATGCTCGTCCCGGTTCTGCAGGTTATAGTTCCCGTCCGCATGGATATGTCCATGCAGATGGATGCTTCCGCTGTTCTTCTTCGGCCACGACAGCATCGGGTAATGCATGAGCGCAAAATAAGTCCCGTTCAGCGATACTGTTTTAAAATCAGCGATTTCTTCAAAAAGGTTCTCATCATATTTTTTGTCATGGTTTCCCCGAATCAAAATCTTTTTCCCGTTCATCCTGCCGATCAGGTCATTCGCCCGATCCATAGGCAGGTGATGGCAGACATCCCCCAGAATATAAACAGTATCATTCTTGTGGACATATGAGTTGTAATTACGCAGGAGAGCCCGGTTCATTTCTTCCACATCAGAAAACGGACGGTTCTGCATCACAATGATCCCGCTGTGTCCAAAATGCAAATCACTTGTAAAATACACCATCCCGCTCGCCCCCGCATATCTGATTCCAGCATTTTCGCATTTCTTCCAGTGAAGACATTATAGCAATCCTCTCCACAGCAAACAAGCCGAAAAACGAATTTTTGAAAAAAGCGAAAAAACAATTTTTGAAGACGTGACAATTTGCTCTCTCCCGCCTGTGATAGGTAGAGGGATTTTTCTTGCACTACAATAATTCAAAGTCGAAGGGCAAGATTCGCCCTGCATGTCAATAACCCGATTTCGGATTATTTCGATGCGCGCGAACTTGATGGGGATTCCGCTCCCCATTCCCTCGGAAATGCGAAAATCTGTTTTTTTAAAAAATGGGATTTTCGCGATTCCGCACAATTTGGATTTGTGCGGTTTTGGCTCCTGTTGAAAACAGTCGCAGCGGGAAATTTCATTTCCCGGAAATGCTGGCGCATTTTTACCGATGGAATAATGCCGAAAGCCAAAAACGTTCCCAGCCATTCCATGCGGCTGCCACTGATTTTGAAAAATCATTCTGTGGCGAAAATCAAAAAAGAGAGGATGATGAATTATGGCAAGACCAAAGAAAGACAAAGACCTGGTATTTTCCCATCAGATCACAGTGAGACTGTCAGATGTGGAATATGACCTGATCTCCACTTCCGCTAAAGACGCGGGAATGACCGTTTCCGAATACGTCCGCAGGGCAACCATTGACGCGAAAGTCGTTTACAACATTGAAATCGTCGCAGATATGCCGAAGCTTATGGCGCTCACAACGGAGTATAGCAGGATTGGAAATAACTTAAATCAGATTGCTGCTTTTTTCAACATGGGCGGCATCCGTTCAAAAGCTATGCAGGATGAAATTTCAAAACGTCTCCTGGAACTTGATGACCTCAAAGATAAAACATTAGAACTGGCAGGTGATTATCGTGGCAATCTTGAAACATACCGCAAGCAAAAACGCAAATTACAATGATGCCGTCAATTATATGAAGTACCAGTATAATGAACAGACGATGGAACCCATCAGAGGCAAGGACGGGTACCGTATATTTCGAGACTGGTACAAAATGGACGTGCTGAACTGCCGCTGTCCGGAGACATTTTATCTGGAATGCAAACAGCTCAATGACCGCTATCACAAAAATCAGACGCGGGGTGAAATCAAAAGTCATCATTATATTATCAGCTTTGACCCAAAGGATCAGGCAGAGCGCGGTCTTACGGGTGATCGGGCGCAGGCACTTGCCCTTGAATATGCCCGGAAGAATTTCCCCGGATATCAGGCTCTAGTCTGCACCCATCTGGACGGAAATAACGGCAGCGGCAATATCCACTCACACATTATCATCAACAGTGTAAGGAAGCTGGACGTCGAGCCGCAGGTATTTACAGAACGTGCCTGCGACAGCCGCGCCGGTTACAAGCACCATCTAACGAAGGATTACCTCCGATATCTCCGCAAGGATCTGATGAAACTTTGCGAACGTGAAAATCTCCATCAGGTAGATTTGCTTTCCCACGCGGAGCAAAAAATTACTGACAGAGAATACCGTGCCGCACAGCGTGGGCAGATAAAGCTTGATAAATTGAACGAGCAAATCATTAAATATGGGCTGACACCCAGACGGACGAAGTTCCAGACACAGAAGCAGTTCCTCCGCGATGCAATCGAGGATATAGCTGCTACTGCTGAAAGCTTCGAAACGTTCCAGACAGCCTTATATAAAAAGTACAAGATCAAGGTGACGGACAGACGTGGACGATACAGCTACCTGCATCCGGATCGTGAAAAGAATATCACAGACAGAGCCTTGGGAACCCTTTACGAGAGTGAATCGTTGCTTAGGCGGTTCCGTGAAAATATGATTGCTGCCGCTGACAGAGAGCGTGGAGATGGAATTCCGGCCTCGCATGGTTCCGAAGATTCCCGGAAAATCCAGACCGACAGAAAGATGCAGGATAAGGATAAGGGTATGGATAAGGATAAGCAGAATCAGGAATTCTGGCAGCAGGCTGCGGAAGAAAATGATACTCGCCGCCGCTCCCCGGATTTTGACCCCGGTTACGATTACAGAAGTGATCCTTATGCGATTCTGTACATCCGCTCAAACCTGCGTCTGGTCACCGACCTTCAGCGCTGTACAAAGGCCAAAATGAGCAGGGCTTACGCGCAGAAAGTGAAAATCTCCAATCTGCAGGAAATGGCCAAGACGATTGCTTATGTTCAGGAACAGGGATATGGTTCAAGGGCAGACCTGCGTACAAAATACGAAACCATTACACAGGAGATGAAAAACACCCGCAAGGCGCTGCGAGCGGTGGACGCACAGCTTAAAGATGTAAACAAACAGATTCATTATACCGGGCAGTACCTCGCCAACAAAAGTGTATACGGACAGATGCTCAATGCCCGGAACAAAAGGAAATTTCGGCAGGAACACGCTTCGGAGATCTCCGCTTACGAAGAAGCCGTCAAATACATTAAAGAGAGATTTCCCGACAGCACAGCTCCATCCATGAAAGCGCTGAAAGAGAAAAAACAGAAACTGGCTGACCGGCAAAAATCGCTGCAGGCCAGCCTCGACCACTGCAAAGCCGACCAAAAAGACATCCGCACGGTATGCTCCAATGTGGATGCTATTCTCGGACAGGGGAAAACTCTGAAAGCGGAGCGGGACACGCAGAGCCTGTAATAATAATTCTTAGGCATGGATGAGACCCGAAATTTAAGGAAACAAAACAGTCTCTATGAAAGAAAGAGCGGGGTTGTCCGCTCTTTCTTTCATAAGATTAATTGCTCATATCATCCGGAATGACATTTTAAAATGATTCAACTATCATAACCTGTTTCGGCAATTTCTTTACCGTTCGTCCCTGCTGATATTCTTTTTCTTCTGCTGCGGTTGTGCGTCCTTCATCTCCGACTGTTTTCTCTGCTTTTCATGCAGTTTGTCCAGAACGGAAGGTCTGTGGTCGCTGTCTGCCCGCCTTTCCAGAATTCTGTTGACATTCTCACTGTTCAACACGCCTGGATAGGATTTCTGGAATGCCTGCAGGTGATCCTTTGCCAGCTTTTCACTTTCAACGACTTTTTCAAAAAGAATATTATAATCTTCCGCTTCAAGAGCCTCATTAATAAAAGAAACAGCTGTTTCCGGGAAGCAGTCCCACCCTCCATAGAGATTCTTTACCGCGGTATCAATCATTCCCATGCTGATCGGGTTTCCCATCATTTCATGTTCTTTAAGAATCCCTACTATGTCCGAAATATCCTTTTTATATCTCCTGCCTGAACGAAGTTTCATCGCAATCAGGTATTCACCTGTGACCATCCTGACATGAAGTACCTGACAGAAGGATTTGTAAGGGACAGAACACTGTACCAGCCGGGGCGAGTATGAATCCGTTTTTGCAAAGTCCATATTCAGCCAGCCGCGTTCCAAACCATACTTATCACCGACTCGGTTGATTGCTTCCTTCAAAATGGAAATGGCAGGTAAAACCGCGTCTATGTCCCTCGTCATTTCCCGGAAACCATACCGTTCAATAACAGCCGCGCCGCCGATCAGGACAATCTCCACCGGGACATTCTTTCCCCCATGCTTTTTGTAATCCTTCGCAACTTCATTCAAGTAGAGGTCAATATTTCTTTTTGTAAATACTATACTATTATCAGCAGACATTCCGCACCTCGTTTTCCACAATATTAAACCGTATAAATTCAGGAATAGCGTTTGCGTATGCTTCCTCTTTTATCCCCTCATCCCCAAGCACCTCTGATAATATCAGCAGGCTTGTTGGGTAAACGGTTTCCTCGAGTGTCAGTCCACGCAGGTCATCATAATCCTCACAAATCTCAACATCATTCAGCCGGCTAATATAGTCCACCATGGCCAGCAGATACAGACATTCCGGATACCAGCCCCGCGAAAAGTATTCGAAGATATCATCACCTTCTATCGTTACAATCAGGAAATCAATATCGCCCAGATTTTTAAGCCTGTGGCAGACATTGCTTTTAAATGTTTCAAACGAGCATCGTTTGGGGAATGCGCTTTCCATCAGTGTTTCCATTGGAACCCGCAACTCCTTTGCTATCCTGTACAGCGTCCCGGCGCTGCATTTTTCGATGCTGGTTCTGCCCGAACAGAGGTCCTTCAATGTGTTATATGGGATATTTCCCCTTTTTGCCAGGGCATACCTTGTCATGCCACGCTCAGCTAATAATTCATCAATAATCATTATCAAATCCCTCCGCCTTTTATAATAAAAATATAGCGGTATATCGCAATAATGTCAAGGGTTGCCGAAAAATTTCCTGATCCCAAACGCGCCAAAAGAAACTATTCCGAACTTGCTCTTTTTTGAGCAAGTTCAGATGTTTCTTATATTATATGGTTAGCACATCGACCGGATAGAGAAATATTTTGCATCCAATTTCCAATTATCCGTATCAAGATTTGATAAAGTCCCACAGAATGCATTTCAAAACCGCGATCTTCCCAATTAGCCACCCAGCGACAACTGGGAAGACAAAGGCCACGAACCCTGTCGTCAACAGCTTTACCGCCTCCGGCCCCGTGCAGATATTCATCAGGAAACCAAGAACCGCAGCCAGAAAACATACACCGGAGAATATATAGAGAAATCCACCGACAAAGCTGGTCAGAAAAATGCCGAACCACTGCAATACAGTCACAATCACCGCCATCGGCAGAACCAGAAGCTTCAAAGATAGTTTTAACGGGACCATGACCTCGCCTCCTACTTATCCGTTTTAAAGTATCTTTTGCCATACCTCTCATAGACTTCCTGTGTAAGCATCATCCCCATAGAAAGTCCATAGTAAAAATGTTCTTCCTGTGCGTAGCTCTGGCTGTCATACATCGCGTCCCGGATTTTTTCAAGCAACTGTTTGTCCTCATCGTCCAGCCGATCATATAGAGAATCGTACAGGATCTTCTTTTCTTTCTCTGCCTGCTTGTACCGTTCATCCTTACAATTAATTTCTTCTCTGGGATAGATACGCCCGTCATAAAGTAATTCCATGATCATTTTCGTCTTCTCCTTTATTCATATACAATCTCGGTCAGAACGATTTCTTCTGCCCGGCTCTGAATGCTGCCCATTGACTGCACACACTTCCACCAGTTGTTTTCTTTCAGTTCCTCAGTCACACCCTCGCCTGCTTTCATCTGGTCGATAAGCTGCTCATATCTTGTCTGTGCCTGCTCGTCAATGTCAGCAAGATAGCTCTCCATCCTGCCGGAAAGTGTAAGTTCTGTGCAGATATTCGGATGATGCTCATTCAAATACCGGAAACGCATCTGTCCCCATTTCCCGATGGTTCTCTTTTCCTCCGGTGCATCCAGCCGCAAATCTGGAATGTAATAATCCCCGACAAGCACATAATCCAGTCCGTTCTCCTTGTCATGGATTCTCGGTCTTAAATTTCCCATAGCGTCATCTCCTTTTTCGTTTTTCATTCAGGCAAAAGCTCATGAACTTCTTCCGTCTGCCCGTGTAATTACAAGAGTTCCATCCTCACATTTTACACGCACCGTATCCCCGATTTTAAAACCAAGCGTCTGCATCCAGAGACCTTGAATGCGGAGTTGCGGCGTTGCTTTTCTTCCATATCCAGCTGGCACTTCTCCGATTGTCAGCAGTCTGGAATCTTTTCCCATTGCCACGTTCCTTTCACCTCCTTCCGGTTCACTGCCGGGCTTAATCGAAACGTGCGACCGGAGGCAGGGTATAAAAAAGGACCCATCGGTCGTCAAGAAGCTCCGATTAAGTCCTACCTTAAGTTCCATATTCAGTTGTGATCCCAGAGCATAATATGACTTATCGGAAGGAGCGGACGCTTGCGTACGCTGAACCGATAAGTCAGCGACAGAATCGTCAGATTCTGGAGTATTATGAGAAGCGGTTTTCTTCTCATAATAAGCCTGAGAAATGCCAGCGAACGGTCTGGATACCTTGTGTCATAATAATGTACAAGACTGATTTTTTACGTTTAAAACGGGCCCGTCCTAACCGAAAATGCCACCCTTCGCAGACATTTTTTTGTAGGACTAAATCAGCGGAAAGCCTTGATTTATGCGGCTCTTGCTAACCTGACACTAATATAGCACAATCCCCTCGCCCAGCCCCGGCGGGTTCAACAGCTCATCCTCCGCAGCCTCCTCATTCATCAGATAGGTAAACGGCAGCTTGAAGGGCAGCTCCAGGCGGTCAATCGTCGCGAAATCCAGCCAGACATTTGTATCGCTGCTGATATATTCCATCCATCAGCCCTCTGCGGCAAAGCACTGATCCGCCACAAACGTGTACGGCTGTTTCAGGAGCTCTGCACCTTTCTGGACGGAGATTTCATTCTCACTCACCGCACGCAGGACCAGCTGCAGAAACAGCGTCGGCTCCTCTCTTTCAATACGCACCGGCTCATTCTTTTTCCATCCACATTTGCCCGCTTTGATATAAAAATCCTTCTCCACACTGCTGTTAATAATACCACAGAGAGCAGCACGCTTCACCAACAGGTACATGGAGATGCCGTACTCTTTACAGATCAGTGTCATATCCTTCGTAACCGCACTCCTGCGGATCCCTAGTTCACGCTTTGCATCCTCCGCCGGGAATAAAAACGCGCCGCTGATTGCCGTAGCCATCGCCTCAATATCCTTCTCTACCATATCCACCGGCCAGATAAAGATAAAATGAGCCATCTCATGCGCAATCGTAGAGCGGATCCGCTCCGGCGTCATATTCTGATTGATGATCATATACGGCCTGTCATTCACTAACCCGTTCATCCCGGAAAACGCATCATTATCAATGTCGCAGAAATACACCAGAATCCCTTTATTCTCCAACAGCTCCACCAGATTCCCCACCGGACCGAATTCTGCGATTCCAAGATATCTCCGCATAGCAACAGCGTCCTGCTCCGGATCCTCGTGCAGTTCCACCCTGTGGCTGTCCGGCGCATCTGGCAGCACTTCGCCCCCAAGGATATCCACCGTCTGGTAAAAACGGTTCAGATACTCCTCCACGGACGCCTTGATGTACTCCTGCTGCTTCTCCGGCAGCTTGCTGTTCTTGCGGAACTCCCCGTGCGTAAATACCAGGTTCTCATCCCTGTTCACAAGGAAATCCGAAACCCGTACATCAAGGGCCTTCGCCAGAGACTTGATCACGTCCATCCCCGGCTTCCTCTCGCCTTCTTCATAATAGGTAATTGACATCGGACTGACGCCCACCAAAGAGGCCAGTTCCTTCTTCGTCATGTTCTTTTTCAGACGATAAAATTTCAAATTCTTATGAAACATCTCACCGCCTCCCTTCTTGTTTATATTATATCAGTTTTTGGAGAAAAGTAAACAGGTTTTATGTGCGATTCCAATAAAAATAAGCCTGCCAGCCATCTCAAACGAGACAGCCGACAGGCCCATTTCCATCCTTATATCAGAACTGCATTCCGCAGCCCCGCACTCTTACACTCTCACCGCATGCTCCAGACTGATCCAGCCGTTCCGTCCGCTCTGGTACGCTTTCAGCAGTCCCCATCCGGCAGCCGATCCTGTCCCTTCGGAAGTCTCCACAATCGTGAACACGCCCTTCCCGGTATACTTCCCGGTCTTCGCAAACCCCGTCCCAGGACCCGTGCGGATATTCAGGTTGCTGATGCTCACCTTCACCTGGAAGCTTTCCGTCTCCGCACTTTCGGAAGCATCTGCCGCCGTCAGCGCGCCGACATACACCACATTTCCGTCCGCATCAAACACGGAATAGCCCTCATACTTATCCGCGCATTTCTTCGCGTTCGCCAGGATCTTATAGGCGCCCTTCTGGCTCTTGCTGTCCGCCCAAGTCTTCCGTACCCGGTACAGCACCGTCCCGGATGCTGCAGTGTCCGCTGTCCCGGACGCAATCGCTGTTTGGAATGCCTTCCACTGGCTCTCATCCCCGGAATCCGCATTCCATCCGATAATGCCCGGACACAGCTTCCCGGTCACGTCGTAATGACGGATCACATGATCCGCATCAATGGAATACTTCTCCATCAGATACCGCGTCAGCTCCACCGCCTTTGCCACAACCGCGTCCGTAAAACTCCATGTCTTATCATTCGCGGACGGAACCTTCCCCGTGCTGTTCATCGAACAGATCTCAATCCCGATGGAATCGGCATTCTTCGCCACGCCATGCAGGGATCCGCCCTTTGTAGACAGCTTGCTACCGCCGCAGTGCCAGCAGTACCTGTTTTCCAGATCCGGATTGTACTGCACAATGGTCTCGTCATCCACAATAAAATCCGCAGACGCCTGGTTCGTCGTGCCGGCAAAATATTCCGCCGTGTTCGCCGCCTTCCCCTTCGCAGAGGAAACACCCGCCGCATAATGGATCACGATATATTTGATCGCCCTCCCGGCGGATGCTGTCGTATTGTGTGTGCTTGTCTTTTTTGTAATCTTCACAGCCATCTTAACCTTCTCCTTCCACATCCTCATAATCATCATATGCATCCGCATATCCTTCGTCCTCGCAGATCACATCCAGGCTGGCAAGGCTCGTCAAAACCGATACCAGCCCGGCCACCGCCGCAATGCTCAATGCCCGCAGCCAGTCCACCTCGCTCACCGCAGCTCCCACACCGATCGCCGCCACCAGCGACTGCGCCACCGTCTTGACCGCCCGAATCCCCGCATTCTTCCACCATTTCTTACTCATTCCGCATCCTCCTTCTCATTGATGGCCGCAAGCGCGACCTCCTCCAGAAACCTCGTGTACTTGTTCCTCGCAGACTCCGCAGATTTTAACCCGCTGTCCACTTCGCCGTTCGTGTGGCCGTGCTTCAGGGCAAGCGCCACCCCTACCGTCAGTTCATTGTTCGCCGCGATCATTTCCAGCTGCAGCCGTGCCTCCTCCGCCCGCATCTTCGCGTGCGCCTCGTTCTTTTTCTGTGCCTTCAGAAGCCGGTTCCCCTGCTCCGCACATACAGCGCAGATAATCGAAGCCACCGCCGCGATCAGAGCGCAGATAATGTTCACCATACCGCATTCCCCCTTCCTGTTTCTTCTATATAAAAAGCGGCCCTTTCAGACCGCATTGTTTTCCGCTCCCTCGGATCCCGGAAGCACATTAACCTTATTCCGTTTTTTCCCATCAGGCCGTCTCCGTCAGCGTGTACGTGATCTTCATCGTCATGTCCGATGTCTTCACCACCGCC
>JAJPXQ010000026.1 GCA_021205385.1 Lachnospiraceae bacterium
GTTTGTTTGCTATACCCTTTTTGCTTTCTAACCGCCACGTTCCAGTTTCAAACTTTATCCCCCGAGGAATCCATGTATCGCATCAAGCAGCGCGGAGAAAACCGGCATGCTCACCGCCAGAACGGTCAGCTTGCCAAAAATCTGGATCTGCCCTGCAATCGTCTGATATCCTGCATCCTTACACAGATCTGACGCAAATTCTGCGATATAGCTGATCCCGACAATCTTCATCAATATCTGCAGATAACCGGTATTCAGCGGCAGACTTTCCTGAATTGCCGCAAGTGTATCCATGATCAGCGCCAGCTGCTCTGTCAGGCTCAGGAAGATCAGCAGGCTGACACCCAGACACAGATAAACCGCGAACTCCGATTTCAGAGCTTTCAGCTGCTGTGCCAGCAGAACGCCGACGATTCCCAACAGGGCGATCCGCACCATCTCATCCACCTCCTAGAGCGTGAAGAGCTCCTGCATCATTTCAAAGAGTTCATAGACATAGGGAATCAGCCAGAACAGTACCAGAAGAAGCCCTGCCAGACTCGTCAGAAATGCCTGCTCGTCCCGCCCGCTGTGTTTCAGTACCTGCGAGAGCACAGAAACCAGAATCCCCACCGCGGCAATTTTAAAGATCAGCGTTACGCTCATAACCGTCCCACCTTACAGAATAAAAACCGCCACCAGCGCTCCGCTCAGGATCCCCAGATAACGGTACAGCTTTTTTCGCTTCTTCGCGTCCTCCACAGCATCATCCAATGCGCGGTTCAGATTTTCCTGATAATAGTCCAGCGCCCCAAGCTGCTGCTTCACATCCAGGCATCCCAGCATGCCGCCCAGTTCCTTCAGCTCTCTCACATCCTGCTCTGTCAGATGAAGCTCCCTGACGCAGCTTTTCAGATTCCTCTCCCAGATAATCTGTGCACTCTGTCCGTTTCGTCTTCTAAGATCTTCCGCCACACGTCGGAAGAAGTCCTGAAACGGCGGCTGCGACCTCTTTTCCACACTGCTGAACGCTTCCGGCAGCGGCCGGTGAAGATAACGGATCTCCCCATTCAGAAGCAGGACAATCTGCTGTAATGACTGCAGCTCCCGGATCCTCATATCCAGCTCATCCGCCATACGCATGCCGAGCCCGCCCGTTCCTGCCAGAAGCAGAAGAATCCCGAGCCACCTCATACTTTTATGTTCCGGTATTGTCCGTCCAGAATCATTCTGATACGCCCCGGCTCCTTCCCATTTTTCAGAAACACATAGCGCTCAAACAGGGCAGTCTCGATCATCTCAGCCAGTACCGGCTTTCTTTTCAGCTCCTCCGGCGAGTCGCCGTGTGCGGTTGCCAGCAGCGTGCAGCCACAATTCATTGCATGCCGCAGCGCCGCCAGTTCTTCCGGGCTTCCCACCTCATCCGCTGCCACTACGTCCGGGGACATCGAACGGATCAGCATCATCAGTCCCTCCGCCTTCGGGCAGCCGTCGAGCACGTCCGTTCTCAGCCCGACATCATTGGATGGAATACCGCAGAAAGAACCTGCAATCTCCGATCGTTCGTCGACAAGCCCGACTGTCATGCCCGGATGCTCATCGCCCCCATCGGAAATCTGCCGGATACAGTCTCGAAGCAGCGTCGTCTTCCCTCTGCCCGGTGCAGACACGAACAGCGTATGACACAACCGCCCGCCTTCCCATAAATGTGGAAGCACCCCATCCGCGCAGCCCTTCACCTCGTGTGCAAAACGGATATTCAGGGAAGAGACCTCGGACAACGTGCGTACTTTCCCACATTCCAGCACCGTCTTCCCGGCAATGCCAACGCGATGTCCTCCCGGAAGAGAAAGGAAGCCCTGCCGGATCTCATCCTCCCAGGCATACAGAGAATAATTTCCCAGATATGTCAGGATCTCACCGATCTCCGCCCCTGTAAAACGCCGATCCAGTATTCGTTCCCGTCCGCTGCAGTTCACAATGAGCGGACGCTCTGCGCGGATGCGAAGCTCCCGAAGATTTTGCTGTGTAAATCCTCCATGTACAAGCGGCTGCCGCAGCATCTCCGGAAATATTGAGAAAATATCCCGTTTCTTCATAATCCCTGTCCCCTTGTTTCAATATATGAAAGGGGACAGGTTTTATGACAGACAAAAAAATACGCAGTGGCTTTTTACAGGCCACTGCGTATTGTCTTCTGATGATCTTACTCGATCGGTTTTGCGTGGGACAGCAGGTACTTCTCCGCGTCGCCGTTCCACAGGCCGTTGTTCGCCTTTACCAGCTTGTCGAGCTCCGCAAACAGCGGATCCGTCTTTCCAAGCTCCTCAAAATCCGCAAGCGCCGCCAGCGGTAAATCGATCTGCGTGTAGATCAGCTTCTTGCCGCCCGGGATATTCGGCAGATTCAGCGTCGTCTCCGCCTCGGCGTTCAGACCGCCGATATGCGTCACCATCGCCGCCGGATTGATCCGTCCGCTGTTCATCATCTGGATCGCCTCGCGCATATCATCGGTATTTCCGCCGCTCGTTCCAACAACATGCGTGCTCGCATAATGCACATTGTAGAAATTGAACTCCGCCTTAAACTGCGTGTTCGTCGGACCCGCAAAGAAATTCAGGCAGCCGTCGTGTCCCAGGATACCGTCCGCCTGCTCCACAACCGATTTCACCGGGGCGAAGCAGATCACATCATCATAACCCGTGCCGCCGGTCAGCTCACGGAGCGCTGCCACCGGATCGTCCGTCTTTCCGGTATTCACATAATGAAGCTCCACGCCGTTCTTCGCCGCATCCTCCACCGTGTAGATACTCTCCGCTCTCGCAAGACGCGCATCGTCAATATCGGTCACGACCAGCAGAGACGGACGGCGGTCGCAGTGCAGCGCATAGTCGATCGCGCCCAGGCCCATCGGTCCAACACTCGCGAGCAGCGCCATCTTGCCGCCTTCCACAATGCCCATCTGATGCTCATAGCTGCCGGCCTTCGTGTGGTACATCGCGTGATAGGTGCCGATAATGCAGCTCATCGGCTCGGAAAGGGAACCATAGAAATAGACATCCGAATCATAAGGAAGCAGGCAGTCCATCTTCAGGGTCTCGATCGGAATGTTCGCATACTGCGAAGCGCCTCCGCAATAGGGATAAGAATAGCCCGGCGCCATCAGGGAACCCTTATAGAAATGAGCCGGCTGGATCGAAAAGCCGTCGCCCACCTGATACTTATCCTTCCAGTTCTCGCCGACCTTCACGATCTGTCCGCAGAACTCGTGGCCAACGATCGTCGGATTTTTCTCGACATCATCCGGAACACGCTTGTGCTCGCCGCCCTCTACGGCCGCCTTCCAGGTGCTCATACAAATCGAATCCGATATGATCTTCACCTGTACGCCATCGGCATCAATCTCGGGGAGTTCGACCTCCTCAAGTCTCAGATCCATCTTTCCGTGTATCCTGACTGCCTTTGTCTTCATACTGTCATTCCTCCTGATATTTAGATGGTTGATTACTATCTTTATATTTTAACTCATTACATACCACATGTCCAGCTAATCCCCTGGTCATTTTTTTCGATTTTTAAGAATATTTTTCTAATTGAAACCCATCACCCGGTTCGCCATCCTGTACAGCGCGACGGACACCTTACGCCCGCCCTTCCCGGGAAGGTTCATCGACCGTCCGAAAATGCTGAAATAATACAGGCGGTAATAGAGGCGGCGAGCCTTTTTCTTCAGATACTGCCAGAGATCTTTTTTCTTTTCCAGACTCTCCGGCGTCCCGGAACGGATCAGCATGATGGAGGACACGGTCATCATAATGCTCAGATAACTGACCATATAGTTCCGCAGCTTTTTATTCCGGATTTTTCCAATGTCATACTGGTCGATCATAATCTTGTTGACTTTGATCTGCTGGTCGACGCGGCTGATCATCACCTGCTCATTGACCGACTGATCCGCGCGCCCGATGAAATAATGATAGAGGGCTACATCCATATAATAGAGTGTCTTCACATGGGGCAGCGGATAGTAAACGAAAATATTGTCCACATAGAAGGTGTGCTTCGGCAGCTCCATCCCGCTCTCCTGCAGCATCCGCGTGCGGTAAATGACCGAATGCATCAGAATATACTGCCCCAGATGGAAATGCTTCACGTCCTTCCAGGTAAACAGCGTATCCTGCGGCAGCGCCGAAGTATAACGGACCGTTCGTTTATGTTTTACTCCCTGTTTGTCGTAGATGTAATTGCAGAGCACCATGTCCGCGGTCTGCCCGCTGCGCACCAGCTCCGAGAGCCGCTCCAGCACCTTCGGATAATTCTCCTTGTCGAGCCAGTCGTCGCTGTCCACGACCTTGAAATAGACGCCGGTCGCGTGCTTCAGGCCGGTATTGACCGCCTCACCGTGCCCGCCGTTTTCCTGATGAACCACCCTGACAATGTCCGGATACTTCGCGGCGTACTCATCTGCGATCTGAGGCGTCCGGTCCTTCGTGGAGCCGTCGTCCACAATGATGATCTCCACGTCCTCCCCGCCGGGAAGCAGGGATTCGATGCAGTTTCGCATATAGCCTTCTGAATTATAGCAGGGTACCGCTATGGATAACAGTTTCATTCTCACACCTCTCTCGTACTCTTGATCTTTTCTGCCAGCTCCAGCGCCTTCAGCACCATCGCGTCGATATTATAATATTTATACTCTGCCAGACGGCCGAGCAGATGTACCTGCGGAACTCCGTCAAGCAACGCCTGATAACGCTCGTACAATGCCTGATTCGCATCATTTGCAATCGAGTAATAAGGAATCTCACCCGCCGCGCCTGTATAGGCGAAGGGATACTCCCGCACAATCGTCGTTCCCGGCGCCTTCTGTCCGGTCAGATACTTAAATTCTGTAATTCTCGTGAAATCTTCGCTCACCGTGTAGTTTACCACACTGTGCCCCTGGAAATCCTCCCGGTCGAAATATTCAAAATCAAAGCGCAGCGAACGATAGGGCAGGCGGCCAAAACGGCAGTCAAAGAGCTCATCCAGCGGGCCTGTGTAAATGACCTCCCCCGCAAAAGGCGCGCCATCCAGCAATACCTCATGTTCCCGGATGGAAATGCGCGTGCGCGCGTCCACGCCCGTCTGCACCGTGATCTTCGGGTGATCGAGCATCGCCTCAAACATCGCCGTATAGCCGTGCAGCGGCATGCCCTGGTATGGCTCCTGAAAATAGCGATTGTCATGCGAGATCAGCACCGGTACGCGCCCGGTCACCGCCGGGTCGATCTCCTCCGGCGTCTGTCCCCACTGCTTCATCGTATAATGAAGGAAAATATTCTCGTAGACAAACTCCGCGATCTCGCGGATCTGCGGGTCATCGTGTTCGCGCAGCTTCAGCACCGGTACTCGGCTGCCCTCTCCGAAGGCGTCGATCAGCTTCTTCTCGAGTTCGTCTGCCTTCGCCTCATCGTAGACCATATGCAGCGTGTTCAGATTGAAAGGCACCGGAATCAGCTTTCCGTGTACATTCGCCACAACCTCATGCCCAAAGGCATACCACTCCGTAAAGCGGGACAGGTAGTCATAGGCCCGCTGCTCCTTCGTGTGGAAAATATGGGGGCCGTAGCGGTGGACCAGTATCCCGTGCTCATCCGGCTCATCATAGCAGTTGCCGCCAATATGGCCGCGCTGTTCGAGCACGAGCACGCTGCGTCCTGACTCCGCCAGCTCCCTTGCCGCTACACAGCCGGCCACGCCGGTCCCGATAATAATGCTGTCAAACATGCTCTTTCTCCTCCTCGTATTTCTCCTGTCCCAGTACAATATTCATATATCCCGCATAAGCTGCAAAAGCCGCCGGCATCGGATAGCGTTCCTGCGTCTCCTTCGCCTCGATAAAAAGCAGGCCGCTCTTCTCCATATCGTCCGTCTCCTCCAGGCTCACCGCATAGCCGCTCATGCGCCATTCTACATGGCTGAAAACATGCTTCGCATCGGCGAGCGGCAGAATGCGCAGTGGGGACAGCCCCCACTCCCGGAGCGCCTCCAGAACCTCGCGCTCTGACAGATGCCCCTCGAGATTCGGCAGCTCATAGAGTCCGGCCAGCAGTCCCTTCGGCGGACGCCTGCGGATCGCCACACGGCTGCCTTCCCGCAAGACCAGCACCGTCCGCTCCTCGATCCGGCGTTCCTTCGGCTGCTTTTTCTTCGGAAGCTCGTCCACCATGCCAAGCGCGCGCGCCCTGCAAAGCGAGGCAAGCGGACAGGAATCGCATTTCGCTTTTCCATTTGGTACGCAGACAAGCGCCCCGATCTCGATCAGAGCCTGCGTGAAATCTCCTGCGCGATCTATCGGTATGATTTCCTGAATCTGCCGCTCAAACGCGCGTTTCACGGACTGCCTCAGAATATCGTCGCAGCTTGCCGTAAGACGCGAGAGCACACGCAGCACATTCCCGTCGACAGCCGGAACCGGAATCCCGAACGCGATCGAGGCGATGGCCCCTGCCGTGTAGCTGCCGATACCCGGAAGCGCAAGAAGCGCCTCATAGTCCGCGGGAAACTGCCCGTCATACTCCTCCACGATGATCTGCGCGGTCCGCTTCAGATTCCGCGCGCGGTTGTAGTAGCCGAGGCCCTCCCACAGCTTCAGAAGCTCATCCTCCGGACAGGACGCCAGGGCCTTCACATCCGGGAACGCTCTTAAGAAGCGTTCAAAATAAGGCCGGACCGCCTCCACGCGGGTCTGCTGCAGCATGATTTCCGACACCCACACACGATAGGGCGTCGGTTCCTCTCTCCAGGGGAGCGTGCGCGCATGCTCATCGTACCACGAAAGCAGTGGCCTTACAATCTGTTCCAACATTCGTCCATCTCCTGCTCCAGAGTTCAGTATACCACAGCTACTTGATTTTCCTCAACGTTTTTTGTAGAATGATTAACATATGGACAGAAGGGAGTACGGTTATGAAGACTGACGGCATTATTCTGGACGTGGACGGTACGCTCTGGGACGCGACGCCTGCGGCGGCCGATGGGTATAATGACGCTATCGCGGCCCGGGGAATGACCTCGCCGCACGTTACTGCCGGGCAGCTGCGCGGTCTGTTCGGACGGCCCATACCGGCGATTGCCGACGCGGTTTTCCCGGATCTCGTGCCGGATGATCGCTATGCGTTGATTGAAGAGTGTATGAAGTATCAGGGAAAACACCTGCAGGAAACGCAGCTCGACATGCTCTATCCCGGCGTGGCCGATACCATTCCGATGCTTGCAGGACAGATTCCGCTGTTCATCGTCAGCAACTGCCAGGCCGGGTATATTGAAACATTTCTGAAAAAATCCGGGCTTACGCCCTTCATAAAGGATCACCTTTGTCCGGCGGACACCGGACTTGTCAAAGGGCCGAATATCCGCCAGATTATAGAACGCTACCAGCTGGAAAAGCCGGTCTATGTCGGCGATATCGACGCGGATCGCAGCGCAGCAGAAGAGGCCGGCGCCGCATTCTGTTTTGCTTCCTATGGATATGGGGAAGCGCAGCGTGCGGACTATATTATTGATACATTTGCCGATCTGATCCCGCTGTTTTCCGATCGCTGATCGTTTACCGGCGGAAGGTTTTCCGGATCTGTTCCTCCGTATCCCGGATGAGTCGGTCGGAGACACCTGCCTTCTGCAATGCGTGATATTCATCCACGGTTCCCTGCCCGTGCGGCACCATCCATGCCCCGGCATCGCTGCCAAGGCCGATGCGCGCGCCCAACGCAGCCGCCTTCGACACCCGTTCCATCTGCATGGCAATATTTTCCCGCACTTCCGCATCCGGAAAGCGATCATGTCCGAGAAGGCCGGTCACCGGTGCGAAAGTCGGCAGCCAGGCCGTTCTCTTCTCCGAGAGCAGTGCGAGCGTCTCATCCCCCATGAAAAATCCATGTTCCAGGCTGTCCACGCCCGCCTCCAATGTATCATAGCAGGTCCGGTCGCCGTTGCAGTGTGCCATGACAGCCATTCCCGCGTCATGTGCCGCGCCTATCATCCTCCGGATCGATTCTCTGTCGAGGCCTTCTTCCGTCAGGACTCCCGCACGGGAAAAATCCAGAATGCCGCTGACCATGATCTTGATAAAATCCGCGCCCTCCGCCTTCGCGCGCTTCACCAGTGCTTCATACTCCGTCCAGTCATCGAAGGGCAGCCCCACGATACCGCCGTAATGATGTCTTTTATGAATCGCAAAAACCGGCGTCCGATAATCGATCCCATATTCCGGCGCCAGCTCTCTGGCAAGCTTCGATACATTCCTCGCATCACCGCCGTCACGGACAAAGGTAATGCCCGCGGCCCGGTACGCTTCCAGGTTCCGGCGAACCGCTTCCTCACAGACCTTCGTTTCATGCAGGGCAACCGCCGCTTTATAATTGACTCCGTCCATAATGATATGGGCATGGCATTCTCCGAACATAAACTTCTCCTCCACCCGCATCCTATCTTAGCCCCCACAATGCAGAAAATCAAGTCGTCACGCAGCGATAGCAGCTCTCCCGCTGCACAATTCTGCAGGGAAATTCGATCCGTACCGGCTCTTTATGCCCCCGCGAGGTACGGTCGAGCAGAAGATTCACCGCCATATGTGCCATCTCATCGCGTGGAATGTGGATCGTGGTGAGATAAGGTTTTGTGTTCTGCGCCTCTTCAATGTCATCGATCGAAATGACGGAAATTGCCTCGCGCAGCTTTTTCTTCTGCTGCGCAAGAATTTCCAGCACCCGCACTGCCGTCGCATCATTCGCGCAGAACACTGCTGAGAAATCAGCCTTTCCCGAAACCTTCTGTTCAAGGAGCTCCCGAAATGCGGGTTCCGCCTGCTCCCGCGTCTGATCCGTCGGCCGGATCAGACTGTAATCCATCGAGATATGATTGCGAAACAGCGTATTACAATAGCCGACGTAACGACTCTCGTAGGAACAGTCGCCGATATAGGCGATCCGCCGGTGGCCGAGCGAAAGCAGATGGTTCATCGCGAGTTCTGCGGCCTTCTCTCCATCACAGACAACCTCGTCAACATGGAAATCCATCGGGTTGCGCCAGATGCCGACAATATTACGACTGCACGCGCTGATATGTGCAAGGAGCCGTCTGGAACAGCGCCCCAGAATAATAAATCCGTCGGATTCCATCGGATTCTCCGCCAGCGACTCTTCCGCATAGAGTGTCTGCCGGATCACCATGCTCTGCTTCATCAGCTCAACCTCGAGGCTGCGAAACAGCTCATAAAAAAACGGATCCGCCTCCAGGGAGGCGACACGCGCCATGACGATCGTAACGGATCGCGTCTCAGCCGGCGCTTCCGACGCCTTTTTCAGTTTCCGGGCTGTCTCGTTCGGCACATAGCCGATCGAACGCGCCGCTTCCCAGATCCGATCCTGCGTCTCGCGCGACGCGCAGGCCGGCGAGGCATTGTTCAGGACTCTTGATACCGTGGAGGCGGATACCCCCGCCATCTCCGCAATTTTTTTCAGTGACATAGTTCTACCCCTTTAAGCGCAGAAAGAAAACGTTTGTGTAAATATCCCTTGTATTTTTCGATATTATCTATAAAATAGCATATCATATATCTGGTTTGCAGTCAATTTTTAAAGCAAACGTTTGCTTATCGGAGGTTCTTACCATGAAAAAGAAATCTGTACTCGCGATCACCGTGATGCTTCTTACGGCTTCCCTCGCCGCCTGCGGCGGCAGTTCTTCCACGTCTGAGGCCGATGACACCGACGCGATCACGATCACCAACGTCTCTTACGACCCCACGAGAGAGTTCTATGAGGCCTACAATGAACTGTTTGTAGAATATTATAAGGAAGAGAGCGGCGTGGACGTCGAGGTTGTGCAGTCGCACGGCGGCTCCGGCTCGCAGGCGCGTTCCGTCATCGAGGGCAGCGACGCGGATGTCGTGACGCTCGCTCTGGCCCATGATATCACACTGATCGAGGAGGAGGGCCTGATCGAGGAGGGCTGGATCGACGAGTTCGACGGCAACAGCTCCCCCTACACCTCCACCATCACCTTTCTCGTCCGCGCCGGGAATGAGAAAAACATCCAGGATTGGGACGATCTTATCAAAGAAGGCGTCGACGTGATCACGCCCGATCCGAAGTCCTCGGGCGGCGCCTGCTGGAACTTCCTCGCGGCCTGGCACTACGCCGACCTCGCTTATGACGGAGACATCGACGCGATCAAATCCTTCGTCTCGGCGCTCTATGCCAATGTGCTCGTCATGGACTCCGGCGCGCGCGGCGCGACCACGACCTTCGTCGAAAATGGACAGGGCGACGTACTGATCGCCTGGGAAAATGAGGCTCTTCTCGTACTTGAAGAATATCCGGGCGAGTACGAGATGATCACGCCGAGCGTCAGCATCAAGGCGGAGCCCTCCGTTGCCATCGTCGATGAAAATGTCGACGAGAACGGCACACGCGAGATCGCGGAGGCCTATCTTAACTACCTCTACAGTGATGAAGCGCAGCAGCTTGCGGGCGAGCATTTCTACCGCCCGGGCAACGAGGAGATTCTCAGCACCTTCTCCGATACCTTTGATCTCTCCGTCGAGCTCTGCACGATCGACGATTTCGGCGGATGGGACCAGGCATACGAAGACTATTTCCAGGACGGAGCGATTTTCGATGAAATCTACGCATACTAAGAGAAAACAGAAAAGCGTCATCCCGGGGCGGGGGCTCACCATGGGCATCACCGTCACGATGCTCTCGCTCCTCATTCTGATCCCGCTGGCCTCGATTCTGACCTACTCCTTCCGCCTGAGTTTCAGCGAGTTTGTGGAACTGATCACCCGGCGAAACGTTGTGCGCGCCTTTCAGACGAGCATTTCCTGCGCGCTCATCGCCGCGCTCATCAACAGTGTCTTCGGGCTCATCTTGGCCTGGGTGCTCGTGCGCTATGATTTCCCGGGAAAACGACTGATGGATGCGATGATCGAGCTTCCCTTCGCGCTGCCGACCGCTGTCGCCGGCATTACGCTCTCAAAAATGTATTCCGACAAGGGCCTGATCGGACAGTTCTTCGCAAAATACGACATCTCGATCTCCTACACGAAGATCGGCCTCACGATCGCGCTCGTCTTCATCGGCATTCCCTTCGTCGTGCGCGCGCTGCAGCCCGTGATCGAGAAGCTGCCTCCCTCTCTGGAGGAAGCCTCCGCAATGCTGGGCGCGAGCCGCTCGTATACCTTCCGGCGCGTAATTCTGCCGGAGCTGACGCCCGCGCTGCTGACCGGCTTCGGCCTGGCGCTCGCACGCGGCATCGGCGAATACGGCAGCGTGATCTATATCTCCGGCAACAGCGAGAAAAACGGGACGCAGGTCGTCTCCTACGTCATCATGCAGAAGCTGAATTCCGGCAGCGCGGACTACGAGGGCGCGGCGGCAATCGCGCTCGTCCTGCTGATCATCTCGTTCCTGCTGCTCTTCTTCATCAACATGGTGCAGCTGGCTGCAGGCCGCAGGGCGTCTTAAAGGAGGAGGAATCTTATGAAAAATCAGAAGAAATCCATTGTTCCCGCTCTGCTGATCGCGATCAGCGTCGTCTTCTTCGTCGTCATGCTGGTGCTGCCGCTCGTCATCGTGCTCTACCGCTCGCTGAAGGACGGCCTTACGCTCTATGTCGAAGCAATCACCGCCCCCAATACTCTGTCCGCTCTGCGCGTGACGCTGATCGCTGCCTCGATCGCGGTCCTCGTCAACACGTTTTTCGGCCTCTGTGCGGCCTGGCTGATCACAAAATTTGAATTTCGCGGGCGGCAGGTGCTCTCGACCCTGATCGACATTCCCTTCTCGATCTCCCCGGTTATCGCGGGTCTGGCCTTCATCATGACCTTCGGACGGATGGGCTGGGCGACGCCCTTCATTGACTGGATCAACAGCACCTTCGGCACGGACATTGCGCTTGTCTTCTCAGTACCCGGCGTCGTGCTGGCGACAATTTTTGTCACCTTTCCCTTTATATCGCGCGAACTGATCCCGGTCATGCAGGCGCAGGGAAACGCCGAGGAGGAGGCCGCCGCGATGATGGGAGCGAAGGGATTCACAATCTTCCGGAAAGTCACCTTCCCTCATATTAAGTGGACGCTGCTCTACGGAATCATTCTCTGCGCCGCGCGGGCCATCGGGGAATTCGGCGCGGTCTACGCCGTTTCCAAGACACGCGGACAGACCTTCACGCTGACGCTCGAGGTCGATGCGCTCTACATGGCGGGAGGCGCGGACTCGATCACACAGGCCTTCGCCGTGTCGTCGCTGCTCGTGATTATCGCTGTCGCTATCTTACTGATAAAACAGGTCGTAGAATACCGTGCGAAACGGACGGAGGAAGCATAATGTACGTACAGTTAAACCATATTACAAAAAAATTCGAGGATTACGAAGCGGCGAAGGACGTGAGCCTCGGCGTCGAGGAGGGCCGCATGGCGGCGCTCTTAGGGCCGAGCGGCAGCGGCAAGACAACGTTGCTGCGCATCATCGCCGGGCTTGAACAGCAGGATTCCGGCGACGTGCTGATAGATGGAAAAGTCGTCAACGATGTCCCCGCCGGGGAGCGTGGCATCGGCTTTGTCTTCCAGAACTACGCGCTGTTCCGCTACATGACAGTCTATGAAAATATTGCCTTCGGGCTGCGCGTACAGAAGCGTAAGAAAGAGGAGATCGACGCGCGCGTCATGGAGCTCGTCCACCTGGTCGGGCTCGACGGCCTCGAGAAGCGCTATCCGAACCAGCTCTCCGGCGGACAACGTCAGAGGGTGGCTTTCGCGCGCGCTCTCGCACCGGAGCCCAGCCTGCTGCTGCTTGACGAACCCTTCGCGGCCATCGACGCGAAAGTGCGTAAAGAGCTGCGTCTCTGGCTCAGAAACATGATTTCCCAGGTCGGCATCACGAGCATCTTCGTGACCCATGACCAGGAGGAGGCCGTCGAGGTCGCCGACGAGATCCTCGTCATCAACGAGGGAAGACTCGAGCAGGCCGGCGCTCCGATCGACATCTACAAGAACCCGAAGACCTCCTTCGTCGCACAGTTCATCGGCAGTTCCGCGGTACTCTCCGACTTCAGAGGGCTGAAGGGCTTTGAGGATGTCCCGGCCGGCCGACAGGCCGTCGTCCGCCCCGAGTTCGTCGAGGCCTTCAAGAGCGACAATGAGAAATTTAAGAGCCTGATCGCGGATACGGAATCCGGTGTGATTACCAATATCGCCTTCCGTGGCAGCTACCTCGAGCTGACGCTCGACGTGAACGGCATACAACTCACGACCAACCGCTCGCTCGAACGCCGCCCGGTGCACGTCGGCGAGCCGATGTGCGTTCTCATCTATCGTGCCTATATTCTGGACGGGGAAAATACGCGTATCTATGAGAACAGGCGGCTGGAAGGTGTGGACGTCGAATCACTGTGAGCCGCCGTCCACATAACTGCCGTCCGGGGTTTTTATGAAACTTATTGAAAATTTTTATCACGGGCTTTATAATAGTCCCTATACATCAGAAGGAGCCCGTGATACCATATGATCGAACTTCAGAACCTGACAAAAAAATTTGAGAATTTCACCGCGGTCGATTCTTTAAATCTCCGGATCGAGAGCGGTGAATTTTTTGGCCTGCTCGGACCGAACGGCGCCGGAAAGACGACGACGATCGGCATGCTGTCCACCCTGCTCCTGCCGAGCAGCGGGCAGATTCTCATCGACGGCGAGCGCCTCACCCGGCAGCGCCAGGATCTGAAGCGAAAGGTCAGCGTCATCACACAGGAATACTCCATGCGTCAGGACATGGACATGGATGAGATCATGGAATATCAGGGGCGGCTCTACTATATGCCGGTTCGCCAGATCCGCGCGAAGACCGAGGAACTTTTCGAGTTTGCCAATCTCACGAGCCACCGGCGAAAGACGATCCGCCAGCTCTCCGGCGGCATGAAACGCAAGCTGATGGTCTGCCGCGCGCTGCTGACCGACCCGCAGATTCTGCTGCTGGACGAGCCGACCGCCGGTATGGACGCAATTTCACGCCGGCAGATGTGGAACCTGCTGCGCCAGCTGAACGAACAGGGACTGACCATCCTTCTGACCACGCACTACATCGAAGAGGCGCAGTCGCTGTGCGGCCGGGTAGCACTGATGAACGGGGGAAAACTGACCGAAGTCAATACGCCCGCAGGATTTATCGAAGATCTTGGAGCCTGGGCGGTCGACCAGCAGCTCCCGGACCGACTCTGCAGCCGCTATTTTCATGATCGGAAGGAAGCCATCGCCTGTCTTTCCGAACTCGACGGACAATGCGCGATGCGCGATACAACCCTCGAAGACGTGTTTATCGAGCGGGTGGGCAGAAGTTTATAAAAGGGGAATTCTAATGGGAATCGTGACAATTTTATGGGAAAAATGGAGAGAATTCCTGCGTGACTTCTCCAAAATCACACTGGCGGCGATGGTCTCGCCTCTCATGTACCTGATCGTATTCGGCTGGGGCATCCGTACGACAATGAACGGCCAGCCTTATCTCTATTATCTGATTCCGGGCGTCGTATCCTTGAGCACAATGAACGGCAGCTTCAATGCGATTGCACAGAATCTGAACGTACAGCGGCTCTATGAGAAGGCCTTCGATCAGGTCATCATCTCGCCGACTCCGCTGTGGCAGTTCGTCGCGGGACAGATCATCGCCGGAGCCCTGCGCGGCCTCTACGCGGGCGGCATCATCCTGCTGCTCGTCTGGCCGATCAAAACCGGTCTCATCTTCAACTGGCTCTCAATCCTGATCCTGTTCCTGAACGGCGCGGTCTTCGCCTCGATCGGCATTGTCGTGTCCTTCATTGCGAAGAATCACGCCGACGTGCCGCGCTTCTCAAATTATATCATCATGCCGATGTCCTATCTGTGTAATACTTTCTTTTCCACAGACACGATCCCGCACGGCGCACGCGAATTCATCGCGGCGCTGCCCCTCTCCCAGACCAGCCGGATCGTGCGCAGCATCGCCTACGGCGAGACGCCGAATCTGTACGGGATTTTTGTCCTGCTGGCTTACCTCGTGGTCTTCACCGCGCTGGGACTGTACTTCGTATATAAAAAGAAAAACCTGTAGTTATTTCCTATAATTCCATGTAAAAATGTTATCAATCAGCAGAATTTCGTTGTAATTTTTGCAATAACAGGCTATACTATTCTTATCCCGATTCCGGAGGTGTGTCCATGTATCGAATCGCAATGGAAAAGCTGTTAAAATGGAAGGAAAGCAGACGCCGCAAGCCCCTGATCATCGAAGGCGCACGACAGGTTGGCAAAACCTGGCTGATGAAAGAATTTGGCAGACAGGCCTATGCGGATACGGTTTATATTAACTTTGATTCTAATTCCCGGATGGCGGAACTGTTTGCGTCCGATCTGGATACAGACCGGCTGATTATGGGGCTGGAGCTGTATGCAGGGCGTAAAATTGTCCCCGACAGTACGCTGCTGATCTTTGATGAAGTGCAGGAAGTCCCAAGGGCATTGACGTCACTCAAATATTTTTATGAAAATGCCCCGCAGTATCACATTGTCTGTGCCGGTTCCCTGCTCGGAATTGCTCTGCACGAGGGTACTTCCTTTCCTGTTGGCAAGGTTGATTTTCTGAAGCTCTATCCGCTGTCTTTCAAGGAATTTTTAATGGCGATCGACAAAGAACGTTTTGCAGAGCTCTTTGAGCAACTGGATTTTGAAATGATCACAAATTTCAGGCAGACATATATCGACGCCCTGAAATACTATTATTTTGTTGGCGGCATGCCTGAAGCAGTGCAGAGCTTTTCCGAAAATCAGGATTTTAATGAAGTACGGGAAATTCAAAAACGAATTCTGACGGCCTACGAGCAGGATTTTTCCAAACATGCGCCCAATGAAATCGTTCCGAAAATCCGCATGATATGGAACAGTATTCCTTCTCAGCTTGCAAAGGAAAACAAAAAATTCATTTATGGTCTTGTCCGCGAAGGCGCACGTGCCAAAGAATATGAGGCGGCAATTATGTGGCTTTCTGACTGCGGCCTGATCCATAAGATCAGCCGGGTTAATACGGCCAGGATTCCGCTGAAGGCCTATGAAGATCTGAAATCATTTAAATTATTCCTGGTAGATGTCGGCTTACTCGGCTGTATGGCAGGACTGCGCCAGCGCACGCTACTCGACGGCAATAATCTCTTCATCGAATTCAAGGGCGCCCTTACAGAACAATATGTCTGTCAGCAGCTTAAAACGATAGCGGATCTGGGCATCTATTATTACACCAACGACAGAGGGGCCTGCGAAGTTGATTTTGTTATTGATACAGGCGAACAAATTATTCCGCTTGAGGTAACAGCGGAGGTAAATCTAAAAGCCAAGAGTCTGAAAACCTACCGGGAAAAGTTCTCTCCTGCAGTATCTGTCCGCACTTCGATGGCTGATTTCAAAAAGGAAGATGGGCTGGTAAATCTGCCGCTGTATGCAATGGAAACGATTGTATCCGCGACAGAATCATAAAGTCCTCGCGCACTCCCCCTCCGTGCCCCGCAGGATCCCCAGTCCGTGTCCGAGATTCGGCAACAGGAATTCCAGCGCCTCCTGCACGGCCTTCGGGCTGCCCGGCAGGTTCACGATCAGCGTCCGTCCGCGGATGCCCGAAACCGCGCGGCTGAGCATCGCGCGCGGCGTGATCGTCATCGAGTAGGCGCGTATCGCCTCCGCAATCCCATTTGCCATGCGGTCGCAGACCGCGATCGTGGCCTCCGGCGTCACATCGCGCACGGAAAATCCCGTGCCGCCAGTCGTCATGATGACGCTCACCTGACGCTGATCAGCCAGGCGAATCAACTGCCGCTCCAGCGCTGCCTGCTCGTCCGCGAGCAGCAGCGTTTCCACGACCTCATAGCCCGCTTCCGTGAGCAGACGCTCCACCTCCGGGCCGCTCCTGTCCTCTCGTTCTCCAGCCGCGCCCTTGTCGCTCAGCGTGATGACCGCTGCGGTGAAGGGTCTGTCCTTTTCGGGCGGAATCATTTCCACTTCGTCCCCTTTCTGAATCCTGCCGCCATGAAGCACGCGTGTAAAGACGCCCTCGCGCGGCATGATGCAGTCGCCCATCTTCTTATAAATCGCGCAATGGCTGTGGCATTCCTTCCCAATCTGGGTCAGCACAAGCTCCGCCTCCCCGATCCGGAAATGCGTCCCGACCGGCAGCGCACGCAGATCAAATCCCTCCACAATCAGATTCTCCCCGAAAGCTCCCAGGTCAACCTCCGCGCCGCGCGCACGAAACTCCTCTATTTTTTCATAAGAAAGCAGGCTGATCTGCCGGTGCCAGTCTCCGCCATGGGCGTCACCCTCAAGGCCCCAGCCCTCCACGATCTCGCAGGCTTCAACCTCATGTTTCGCCGTTCCCCGCTTCTCACTGATACAGATCCCTATAATCTTTCCCATCTGTCTCATCCCCCGATCTTCGCCATCTCCTGACGCTCCGTGACCGCTCCTGTATTCTCAAAACAGTGCATCCGCGGCTTTCCCAGAATCGCCTTCTTCAGAATCTCACAAACTTCTGCATCACTGCCGTCCCTCAGAGCGCCGCGCACGTCCAGACTGTCCTCATAGCAGAGGCAAGGCTTCAGCCGACCGGTTGATCCCAGCCGCAGTCGGTTGCACTGCCCGCAGAATTTTCCATGAATCGCACTGATGAAACCGACACTCCGCGGCCAGTCTGCGATGCGGTAATAGACAGCTGGTCCATTTCCATGGGAAACACCGTCTGCCGTGAGAGGTCCATAGTGCTCCTCTATCTTATGAAACAATCTCTCATTCGACACCATATGTCCATCCGCCCCGCGGCCAATCGGCATCAGTTCAATGAAACGGACATCCGCCAACCCCTCTCGCGCGAAGGACAAAAGACCGTCCCAGGCATCCTCATTCAGCCCCGTCTGCAGTACTGCGTTGATCTTGATGCGCAGTCCCGCCTCTGAAGCGACCCGGATCGAGCGAAGCACCCGCGGCAACTCGTCGAAACCCGTGATTTCCTGATATTTCCCGCGATCCGTCGTATCAAGACTCACATTGATATCGGTAAGCCCCGCACCCAGCAGCTCGCCCAGATACCGCTCCAGCAGGATCCCGTTGCTCGTCATCGTCACCTGCTCCACGCCCGGGATTTCCCGGATCATCCGCACCAGCGCCGGGCAGCCGCGCCGCACCAGCGGTTCGCCGCCCGTGATCTTGTACTTCGTGATCCCGAGCTTCACCGCCACGCGACACAACCGCGCGATCTCCTCGAATGTCAGGATCTCCTCCATCGGAATCCACTCGACACCATCCGGCATGCAATAACGGCAGCGCAGATTGCAGCGGTCCGTGACGGATATGCGCATATAGTCAATCTCTCTGCCATAAGAATCCCGCATGTCATGTCTCCTTCGTGTTCGTTGTTCCTCCTATCTTAACGCATTTCGGGCGTTATTTCAACAGAGAAGGAACGCAGTCTCCGGAGCAGACAAAACGCCCCTACATATGCCATACCCCTGTGATATCACCTGGGTTCAAAGTCCCCTCGTAACCACCGGTGCCCCATTCATTCGTTCCGTCACTGTAGAACTCTCCGCTGATGGTTCCATCCGTGGCAAAACTGATCGTCAACTCATAATCGCCATATCCCAAGTAGTCAAAGCCATACCCACCATCCGGACTGCCGATAAACACGCTTACACTCGACAGAAGACTGAGATCCTCCGAATACCTATAGACAATGACTCCGATGCAGCTCCCATCCTCCAGCGGGAGGCGATAGGCGGTCTCATACTCCCACCATGCCCATTCCTCATACTCATACGGCTCGCAGTTCGCGAGGAAATCCTCGTCGAGCATCACTGCCCTCACAGACTCAAAGTCGCTCGCCAAGAACGCGTCATAGATCCCCTGTATCCACGTGGCGGCGTCAGCCTCAGAGACTGCCTCTTCCTCCGCAATCTCCTCCTCCGGCTCTTCTTCTGCCGCCTCCTCTTCTATCTCTTCCACGACGATCTCCTCTTCCGAAGGTTCTTCCTCAATCTCCTCCGGAATCACTTCCTCCACTGCCGCGCTTTCGGTTTCCTCCGCCGAGTTTCCCATGCCGGAAGCAATCACAAAGCCCGCGCCGCCGATCACTGCGGCTGAGACAACCGCGATCGCTGCGATCTTCGCCGCTCCCAGCTTCGCCGCTCCGGCAGCCGTCTTGCCGACCGCCAGCTTTCCGGCTGCCGCCTCACCTGACACGACCTCGCCAGCCGCGCTCGCTGTCACCACCTCGCCCGACACTGTCTCTCCGGCCATGCTTTCACCAGCCGCACTTCCCTCGGCGACTGTCTTTCCGGTACCGGCCTTCTGCATAATCGCGGAAAACGAGGCTGCACCTGAGCCGGCGGGAAGCGCCGCCACACCCTGACCCTCGAACTGACGCATAAGCCACAGGAAGAACGGAATTGGCGCGAGACCGTAGAGCTTCGTCCCCTGCTTCTCGAGCAGCAGTACCTTGTCTTTAATCTTTTTTTTGGCGTAGTTGACGTTGCTGTTCACCGTCCCTTTCGGGATTGCCAACCTCTCCGCAATTTCCGCCGTCGTTAGGCCCTCCTGCCACAATACAATGCACAGCCTCTGCATTTCAGGCAGATCGCCGATCATCTCATCGAGCAGACGCTTCGTCTCCGCCGCGTCCATCTGTTCCTGCGGATCTGCATAGTCTCCGCGCTCATCCGCTACAGAGAGCGTATCCATCCCTTCATACTCATCATCCGAAACAGAAGGGCGAAAATCGTCCTGTCCCCAGTGGCGCTGCGCGGTTCGGATATGGTGAAGCGCGGTGTTTTTGCAAATGGTCCTGCCCCAGCCAATGAAAGCCCCCGGTTCCTCGAGATTATCCAGATTTTTGAAGATCTGAACATAGGCCTCCTGCAGTACGTCCTCGATATCATACTCATTCTTCAGCATCGGGTAAATCGCCGCCCGGAAAAGCTGAACAGAATTATTGTACAGTTCCTCAAAAGCTGCGGTATCTCCCTGCCGCGCGGCTTCAACATCTTTGGCAAAGTCTATGTAATTCATGTCTTCAGTCTCCTTTGTACATCTGATTTTCAGTGTCGTATCCCTCTTCATATCCGCTTTCCTTTCAATTCTGTTTTTGATTCGCTTATTGATTCAGGGACTTGAGATATTCTTCCACATTAAGATACTGAACGCCCTCCGACTCGGCAGCTTCACCGCGATAGATGACATACCTTCCGGTTATCGTGCCGAAACGATGTTCCGCCGCGGCACATTTCTCCTGATCTACGAGATGCCGGTACTGGCCTGGAACCACCTCCCGGCTGTACTTGATCTCATAGATCCTGCAAGTCAGCGTAGCCGGATCATGAACCACCATGTCAAACTCGCCTACGGCAAACTGAAGCTGAAAGACCTGCTTGTCCGGGTTCGTCAGAGAGGTTTCCAGCAGAACAATGTCCTCCATCATACGGCCTTTTATCTCGCTGAAAATGCGGTCAAGAATGCGGCCGCGCTCCACGATGGACAGGGCGCTGAACTTCTCATCCTGAAGCAGGCTGCTGACCAGGGCTTTTGCCTGAGCGTAACGCAGGCCAGGCTGACTGATAATCGTAATTTTCTCCCGAAGGCTGACATCGGGAAGGTGCAGCAGATCAACCTTCATGACCAGATCCAGAAGAGTAAGGTACTCCTCAATTTGCCAGGCATGCGTATCGTCAATCTCTACCGTCTGCTCCTCTTTATTCAGAATATCCAGCAGATTTCTGTAAATATCCGTGACAGATGCATTGTCCATATTTTGCAGAAGATCAATCGGTTCTGTGCGGTCATGCAACAGATTTCGGGCTGAAATTGCCAAGTCACCGGATACAAACGTTCTCGTCAGAACCTCCTTCGTAAAGCGATGGTTCATGTCCTCCACCACACGGTTGATCGCGCTGGTCAGTTCTCCTTTCTGAAAGAATTCATATAAATGCCGGAAATGTCCGCCATCCTGATAATATTGCAGCGAATGTTGAATATTTCGGGCAATCGCACTGTCGATGTATTCATCCGTACTTGTCTTGCTGGCAAAAGAAGATGTTTCATTGTAATGGACGCCGTCCATACTCATAGTACCGCCGTACTGGATATACTCGTCGATCCCCCTGATGCCAAGCACCGTCTCAAATTCCCGGTAGGGGATGAATGTCGTATGAAGGAGAATGCAGCGGTCGTACAACTGCTCATCCTTTGTGAAAATGAATCCAAGAGAATCCGTCCCGGAAAGCACAATCCGAATACCGCTGCAGGCATAAATATCAGAGAAAAGCGCCGCCCCCTCTATAAAATCCTCCATAAGAGTTACCTCATCGATGAACAGATACCGAAAGCCCTGCTTCTCCAGATATTTCAAATCAGAATTAATTTCAGAAAGCGTATCCCCATTTTTAACCTGCATGAAAGCCGCATGCTCCCGTTGCTCCGGCGTCATTTCCAGCAGAATTTGCCGGATCATTGTCGTCTTGCCGGTTCTCCGAAGGCCATAGAGGATAAATACCCGATCCTGTTGCTCCCCAAATATATAATCATGCAGCTTGACATAGCACTCGCGCCTTCTGTACTTCTTTACCGGAGAGGCAAAACCCTGCAGCTGACGGCCAATGCGGGTATAGGTAAAGAATTCATGAGATGAAGTTTCTCCCGCCTCCACTTTTTCTGCCGGAAGTGCGCGCTGAAGTTTTTTCAGCTCTTTTTCCAGCGCTTTACGCTTTTCAATCTGCACGCGAAGCTCCTCCACCCTGTCAAAGTCCACATAAGTCTCCGTTCGCTTCTTATTTTTTGTAACACGATGATAGTAATATTCCCTGCCCTTCACCATCTTGGCAGCAATACTGCCGGGCGGCAATACGCCAATTTCGCGTTCGAGCTCCTCTATGCGCGCGACGAGTTCGTTTTGATTCATAATTACACCTCACATCCAGTTATACCCATTATACCCGTTTTGCATCAAATGTAAAGGGATAACGGAATATATCGGTTATTATAACAGTCGGTTTCTGCTAATTCAATCGCGGATTCATTTATCAAAACAGGGAGCCCCCACCGAACTCATCCGGCAGGGACTCCCTGTTCTTCATACCAATTTTATTTCGTTTACGCTTTCACCGAGATATTCTCTCCGACAAGCCCCAGCGGCGAACCCTCGGGCAGGCCGCCCTCCGGGTGTCCGATGAGCCACTTATTCTTCGCGGTAAGCAGCCGGTCCTCCCAGCCCTCGTGGGACGCTTCGAGCGACAGGTTTGTATCCTTCGGCAGCACGACCGCCACCTGAAAGCCGCTCTCAGACGCGCTGCACGGCGCATAATGAAGCGTCGTCGCATAGAGCTCGACTGCCGTCCCTTTCGGCACGAGGAAGGCCTCGACCAGAGAGGTGTCGTAGGTGAAATCGTCCGTCACGTCCTGCTGCGAGCCAACAAGGAGGATCGCGTCCGTTCCCATCACGTTGATCTCGGAAGAGCGGTGATACTCCAGCGCGTTCAGGAGGTAATTCTTTCCGTTGCAGTAGCCGATCTGGATCGGCAGCTCGCCGTAGCATTTCGTCTGAATCTCCGCGAATACCTGCAGTTTCTCGAGCTCTTCCACGGAAGGCTCGTAGACCACGTCGTCCGGCAGCGGCGTCTCCTTCAGCGCCTCCACCAGCCCGGAGAAATCGATATTCTGCACGATCCGCCCGTATTTCCGGAAGGCCGGATCTGTCACTTTTTTGATTTCCATAGCGTTCTCCTTAGCGCGTTCCGCTCTTGCGGCTGGAAACTACGTCGAAGATAACGGCGATCAGAAGCACGCCTCCCTTGACGACATACTGCCAGGAGTCACCGATACCCATGATCGACATACCCATGTTGATGACGCCAAGCAGAAGAGCACCAATGATGACGCCGGGGATTGTGCCGCTGCCGCCATAAGCAGATGCGCCGCCAATGAAGCAGGAACCGATAGCGTCCATCTCAAAGGAATTACCGGTCGAACCATTGACAGAACCGACACGCGCCAGGCAGAGGAGACCGCAAAGGCCTGCCAGGAATCCCATATTCGCGTAGGCGATGAAATAGACCTTGTTCGTATTAATGCCGGAAAGCTGCGTTGCCTTCTCATTGCCGCCGACCGCGTAGAAATAACGTCCAAATGCAGTCTTGGAGGTGATGAAATGATAAATCAGGCAGATCACGACTACCCATACGAGCATGACAGAAACGCCCTTGTACTGCGTCAGCATATAACAGTAAATCATGAGTACGACAGAGATCACCGCGCTGCGTCCAAAATCTGCGATGGCGCTATTCTGACGGTACCCCTTCTTCGCTTTCTTTGCTCTGGAAGAAATTGTGCTGTAGAAGATCACAATCACCGCAATCACTCCTATGACCAGCGGAGAGAGAATGCGGCCGTCCGTATCCAGTCCCGGGATCTTGATATAGGCGGTGAAAATGTTGAGGAATGTCGTATCCTGGACGGAGACCGTCTTACTGTTCAGCACAAGACGTCCAAAGCCGCGGAAGATAAACATACCGCCCAGCGTCGTGATGAACGGAGGAATGCGGACATAGCCGATCCAGTAGCCCTGCCAGACGCCGGCAGCAAGGCCGAGCAACAGGCAGATGAGAATTGTCAGATATACATTGAAGCCCTGATTGGTGATCAGCACTGCCGCCACACCGCCGACAAAACAGATCACGGATCCAACCGACAGGTCGATGTTGCCGCCGGTCAGAATGCAGAGCAGCATACCACAGGCCATGACCAGTACGTAGCCGTTCTGCAGCAGCAGGTTGGACATATTCTGCGCGTACAGAAGACGTCCGTCTGTCAGGAAATAAAATAAAACAAATACGACGACAAGGGCGATGACCATACTGTTTTTGGTCAGAAAAGCTCCCAGATTAAACTGTGCGCCGCCCTGATTTTCTTTCTTCGTTGACATGATAATATACTCCTTTCGCTTTAATTATCAGCGCTGATAATATAGCTCATGATCTTCTCCTGCGTTGCTTCCTTCGCATCCAGCTCTCCACGCAGTTCTCCCTCGTTCATGACATAGATACGGTCGCACATACCGATCAGCTCCGGCATCTCCGAGGAGATCATGATGACCGATTTCCCATTCTCGACCATCTGATTGATCAGACAATAGATATCATATTTCGCACCGACATCAATACCACGAGTCGGCTCATCCAGAATCAGTACATCCGGCTCTGCGAACATCCACTTGCCAAGCAGCGCCTTCTGCTGGTTTCCGCCGGAAAGGTTGCCCACCTTCTGCTCGATAGACGGCGTCTTGGTTCCCATGGCCTCGGTCATATCCTCCGCGGCCTTCTTCTCCGCCGTTGTATCGATCACACCGCCCGAGCACACTTTGTCAAGCCGTGCCAGCGTCGTGTTAAAGCGAATGGATTCTCCCAGAATCAGGCCGTTCGTCTTTCGGTCTTCCGTCACGTAGGCAATCTTATTGTGAATCGCCTGCTCAGGTGTCTTCAGGTCGACCTTCTCTCCGTTCAGGTAGAGTTCGCCTGAAATGTTTGTGCCGTAGCTCCTGCCGAAGATCGACATGACGAGCTCCGTGCGTCCCGCTCCCTGCAGACCGGAGAAGCCCACGACCTCACCCTTATGTACATTGAAGGAAATATTATTGTCGACAACCTTTTCATGATAGAGCGGATGATGAACCGTCCAGTTCTTCACCTCCAGACTCACTTCCGGACTTACGTTGTGCTCACGCGCCGGATAGCGGTCGTCCATCGGGCGTCCGACCATGCCTTTGATGATTCGGTCCTCGCTGAATTCGTCCACGCCCTTGACCAGTGTCTCAATCGTGGAGCCGTCACGGATGATCGTTGCCTTATCGGCACAGTAGATAATCTCATTCAGTTTATGTGTGATAATAATCGATGTCAGGCCGTTTTTCTTGAATTCCATCAGAAGATCGAGGAGCATCTTCGCGTCCTCGTCATTCAGTGAAGAAGTCGGCTCGTCCAGAATCAGCAGTTTCACGTTCTTCGAGAAGGCTTTTGCAATCTCGACCAGCTGCTGCTTGCCGGTGCCGATATCCTTGATCAATGTCTGGGCTGATTCCTGCAGGCCCACCTGCTTCATATGCTTTTCGGCCTCATTGTAGGTCATATCCCAGTCAATGCTGCCGTATTTATTCTTCTTCTCATTTCCCAGGAACATGTTCTCACCGATCGTGAGAAGCGGAATGAGCGCGAGCTCCTGGTGAATAATCACGATTCCCTTCGCCTCGCTGTCCTTCAGCGTCTTAAACTCGCAAAGCTCTCCATTGTAATAAATTTCCCCCGTATAGCTGCCAACGGGATAGGTTCCTGAGAGGACATTCATCAGTGTGGACTTTCCCGCGCCGTTCTCACCGATCAGCGCATGGATTTCTCCGCGCTCCACAACCAGATTGACATCATCCAGTGCTTTTACCCCCGGGAATTCTTTGGTGATGCTTTTCATTTCCAATATAATATCAGCCAAAAATGATTCCTCCTTTCTCCCTGCTAAGAAAAGGCGGGACAGACGCCCCGCCCTTTTCAAAGGTCTAAATTATACCACTGTATGTTTACTGCACCGCGGACAGATATCCGTCCTCGCCCATCTCATACAGCCCCGTGTCGACCAGCTCCTGAAGGTTGTCAGCGGTGATTACGCTCGGAACCAGCAGGAAGGACGGGCACTTGTTGCCATCTGAGGTCTCATAAGACTCGGTATCAAACGCGCAGTCGATGCCGAAGGACGGAATCAGGGACTCATCGATGGTCTCGCCTGCCAGCATGGCCTGTGCCAGAGAAAGCGTAACGATGGACTCGTTACTCACGTTCTTGTAAACCGTCATAGTCTGCACACCGTCAACGATGTTCTTCAGGTTCGCCTCATCTCCGTCCTGTCCGGTGATGATCACCGTGTTAGAGCCGGCATAGTCAGAGGTGACAGCCTGCGCAACGCCAAGAGCGGTGGAGTCATTCGAGCAGAGCCACACATCGAGCTGCGTTCCATCCGCGTAGTAGGAAGAAAGCACGTTCTGCGCTCTCTCAAGAGCGGTGTCGGTGCTCCACTGATCAGTTGCAACCGTGTCGAAATCGGTCTGTCCGGACACAACGTTCAGAGTACCCGCATCCATGTAGGGCTGAAGAACATCGATCGCTCCCTGATAGAAATAACCTGCATTGTTGTCAGCCGGATCGCCCGCGGTGATCTCCATGTTGTACACGGTATCGCCTGCATTGTCCAGATCAAGGGTCTCTACGATAAACTGGCCCTGCAGCGTGCCGACCGTGTAGTTATCGAAGGATACATAGTAAGAAACAGCGTCGTTCATGATCAGGCGGTCATACGCGATAACCGGTACGCCTGCCTCAGCCGCCTCGTTCATGGCGGTGTTCAGCGCCTCGCCGTCGATAGCAGCTACAATCAGAAGGTCTACATTGTCAGCCAGCATGTTCTGGATGTCGTTGACCTGCTGTCCGGAGTCGTTGTCGGAATAGGTCAGGACCGTCTCAAAACCGGCGTTCTGGAACTGCTCATCCAGGTACGCACCATCACGGTTCCAGCGCTCCAGGGACTGCGTCGGCATCGAAATACCGATCTTCTGGCCGGTTGCTTCTGCGGAAGCCTCCTCGCCCTCGTCTGTGCTCTCCTCAGCCGCCTCACTCGAAGCCTCCTCCGTCGAGCTGGAGCTCGAAGAAGAGCTTCCGCCGCAGGCTGTCAGTGCAGCCGTCATTGCAGCGATGAGCATTACACTAAGTAATTTTCTTTTCATCTTTAAGGTTCCTCCTTTTTTTGATATGCTCAATATACCACAAAAGAAACTGGACAATTTTGTGTTTTTCTGTACATTTCGCGCAGTACAGCCTGCTATTTCCGCAAAAAACAGGACAAATTTGTTCTCCGCAAATCTGTCCTGTGCAAAAAAATCCTATTACTTCATTTCCGTACGTTTCGGTAGATATCGCTCTCCTCGTGGTACTTCCCCGTAATGACCTCGTCCATGTTTTCCTTCGTCACCGCAACGGGTTCAAGCCTTTCAAAGGGGACATCATAGAAGCCATTGTTGATTGTCTCCTCCGTCTCAGCCTTTCCATCCTGCGCGAGATCCATCGCCATCTGTGCCGCCCGTCTGGCAAGCTGCTCAACCGGCTTGTAGACAGTCATGCACTGCGTTCCCTCCACGATCCGCTGACAGGCCTCCAGATCGGCGTCCTGCCCGACAACACAGACACTTCCTGCAAGGCGGTGCTCCGAAAGCGCGCGAATCGCCTGTCCGGCCAGTCCATCGTTTCCGCACATGATTCCTGCGAGGCTCTCTCCCACACCCATGCTGTCCAGGTAGCTTTCCGTCACAGAGAAACCGACCTCCGGCTTCCACTCATCCGCATGCTCCACCAGCTCAATCTCGATACTGCTTTCCCCGAGCACCTCCTCAAAACCGCTCATCACCTGCGGCACGTTGTAATCCACGAGCGGACCGCAGATCTGGATAATAGAACCTTCTCCACCAAGATGTTCCGTCATATGCTCGGCCATCAGTCGGCCAACCTCCTCATTGTCAAAAGAAATATACAGATCCGCATCTGCGTTCAGGATCAGGCGATCATAACAGATGACCGGAATCCCCGCCTTTTTGGCTCTCGCCACTGCGGCTATCAGATCGTCCACCTCATCGCCGCTCGCCACCTGGATGATCACGATCACATCCATCTTTTTTTCTATAAAATAGTTCACCTGTGCGACCTGCTCGCTTAAATCCCCGTTCGCGCTCTGCACATTGACCTCTGCGCCAAGTTCCTGCGCCGCCGACACGAAGACGTCCCGGTCGCGCAGCCAACGGTCATTAACAAAGGAATCGAAGGTGATACCGATCTGCACCGTGTCATCCTGCTCCTCCTCCTGCGTATTCTGCCGGTTCTCCTGCGCACAGGATACTGTGAAAACAACCAGCAACGCGGTCAGGGCGAGCAGCATAGCTACTCTTTTCATCGCTTCTCTCCTCCCCGGAACTCCGTCGGCGTCACGCCCGTGTTTTTCTTGAAAATACGGCTGAAATAATTCGGATCGCTGTAACCGATCTGCGCACAGATTTCCTTCATACTCAGCGTCTCGTCAACCAGCAGCTTCTTTGCTCTTTCAATCCGAAGGCTGGTCACATACTCCACAAAGTTGCTCCCGGTCTCCTCCTTGAAGAGCTTGCTGAAATAATAGGGACTGATATCGAGCTCCTTCGACATTTCATCGAGCGAGAGATCCTTCTGGAAATTCTCCTGAATATAGCTCTTTGCCCTGGCTACGAGTTGATTCTCGCGCACCGTGTTCTTCGCTGACATCTTACGGCTTGCGTCCCCGAATTTGCCGACAAACCACTCTCGCAGATCACTGTTTTTCTCCGCTCCGGTCACCAGTTCAAGATAGTTTCCTCTGTCACTGAAATGATAATCAAGCCCCGCGTTCATATAGGCTTCATGTTCCGCCCAGAGCACGAACTCCAGGATCTTCAGACGCACGTTTTCGTCCTGTTCGTCGTAATTTGCCAGCATCCAGTCGAAGTATTCTCCTGCGCTGCGCTCGCAGTCCTCCACTGCTCCTTTTTTCAGTTCCTCGAAGAGTCTCCGTTCCAGCTCGATCGGATATTCCTCGTCGTAACGACACTGGATGGGCAGGTCATCCACATGGGCGACGCTCCCTGTCGAGCTCGCCAGAGCCTTGAGCGCTCCCTCATAAGACTCCATGCTCTCACCCAGACTCCGGATCTGGCCGATGCCGATACGGAAAGCAATATCCATGCTGCGCTTCAGTCTGCGCGCCAGCTCCCGGCAGGTGTCGATCATGGCAATGCGCTCCTCATAGCCAATGCGGGTCTTTTCCATCGGAAGGAAAACCGGTATCCGGTTCGAGAGCACAGAGCCGACGATGCTGTCCGGAAAGGTTTCCTTGATAAGTTCACGCACCCGTGTGTAGTTCATCTGTGTCCGCACGCCGGCTCCGACCGCGTTCGTCATATGACTGCCCTTCTGATCATCCCCCATGACGAACACCAGCATACAGCCGTATTCCGCCTTCAGATTCAACAGGAGCTTGTAATTTTCCGTGTCCTCTGTGGAGTATTCCTGGAACAGCATCGCATAAATAAAGCCATTCTCGATGATCGGGGCGACCGTCTCCATCTTCTCCTTGATCAGCAGATTCTCACTGCGCTTCCTGCGTTTGGAATCAATGCTGTGCATCGCCCGTTCCAGCACCTCAACGATCACGGCAGAGCTGAATGGCTTGTTCAGGTATTCCAGCACACCGAGGTTAATGGCCTCCTTCGCATAGTCAAATTTGTCATAAGCCGACAGAATAATGAATTCCACCGCAGGGTTGTTTTTTCGAATCTCCCGGATCGCCTCCATGCCATTGATGCCAGGCATCTGAATATCCATAAAAATAATATCCGGGCTGAGGCGCTCTGAGAGTTCGATCACTGCACGTCCGGTCCTGGCCGTCTCAATCTCACACTGATCCGGAAAATGTTTCTCTATGATCATCTGCAGGGAATCCAGCACGATTCCCTCGTCGTCCGCCAGTATCACACGGTACATGTGCTTCCCTCCTTCGGTATGGTGATCAGGATCTCCGTCCCCTTATCCTTTCCTTCGCTCAGGATCTCCAGTTTCGCTCCTTCTTTATAATAAAGCTGCAGTCGTTCCATCACATTTCGCAGTCCCACACCATTCGAACCGGACGTGACCGGGTCGCTTTGAATCGTTCCTTCGAGCACCTCCCGGATGCGTGACTCCTCCATCCCGTTTCCGTTATCCCAGATGCTGATGCAGATCGAATTCTCCTCCTGATAGACATCCAGCTCAATGCGCCCCTCGCGATCCAGCCCTCGGATTCCGTAGTTGACGGAATTCTCGACGATCGGCTGCAGGATCATACTCGGTACGCGTACGTCAAGAAGGCTCTCGTCAATCTCTTTCTGAAAGAGGATTTCCCCGGAAAAGCGAACGTTCAGAATATAGACATAATTGTCGACCAGCCGGATCTCATCCGCCAGGGCCGCGTCCTTCCCGTTCATGCGGACATTATAGCGGAAAAACTCCGCCGTGTTTTCCAGAAAGCATTCAGTCCTTTCAGCCCCTTCCATCATCGCGAGCTGCACCCCCGCGTTGAGCGTATTAAAAAGAAAATGCGGGTTGATCTGCGCCTGGAAATATTTGAGCTGTGCATCCTTCAGGTGGCTCTGCATCATCAGCTCCCGTTCCATTGTCTCCCGTAGCTGCTCGATATAATCGCGGATACTCACAACCATCTGGTTGAAGGCTCCCGCCACGATGCCGACCTCGTCCGTGCTTTGCACCTCCACTTTCTGAATGTCAAAATTTCCTTTCGCCACTTCATTCGCGGACTGGGCAAGCTGGTGAAGCGGCGCAATCGCCGATCTCGTGGTAAACAGAATCACCACCGTACTTCCCAGGATGACAGTAAGCAATACAGCCAGGCTGAACAGCTCCATGCCCTGCAGGGAACGGCGAAGCGCCTGATAAGTGTCCGCGTTCGCCTTAAACTGCTCATTATTCAGGCTGTAGACATAAGTGTGTATCTCATCGCAGAGCACCACAGCGTCCTCATAAAGCGAACCGTAGAGTTCCACGTTCCGATTGCGCTTCGCCTGAATCACCTCCGCGGCAGTATCCAGGTAGCTGAGCGAGAGATTCCGGATATTTTTCTGTGCCAGGAGAATCGGATTGTCTGTGGCCTGCGTGTTCAGTTCTCCAACCAGTTCCCGGTACGCCTGATCATTCCGGTAATAGGCCTCCAGCGCCTCTGTGCTCTTCGTATTCAGATAGTCCTCCATGCTCTCCTGCACGTCGTCCAGAGCATCACCCAGATCATTCAGACTCACATTACTGACATAGACCTGCTCGACCCGTCCGGTCATATAGTTAATCATTGTGTAAATACACAGATTGACCAGCAGGACAACCGCCGTCGTCAGTGCAAAGAGCAGTGTCAGCTTCTGTTGCAGCGTGAGATTGTTCAGTTTTTGGCTCACTGTCTTCACTGTCCTCACTCCCCACTCAGCAGCGCCTCCGCTTCCGCGGAGCCGATCAGCCGGATATCAACAGCCAGATAATTGTTCGTGTAACCGGTCTCATCATACTCATCCAGCGCCTGCACACACAGCGCTCCCATCTGTTCGGCGTCAAACGTAATCGTTGAGGCGACGATGCCCTTCGACACGGCTTCCAGGATCACATCCGAATCATAGTAGCCCAGAATCTCGACGTCTCCTACATTATTATAATCCACCGCCGCCTGGTAAGCGCAGCGGGTATAGACAGCGTTCAGGCAGACCAGAACGTCCGGCAGCTCCTCTGCGCTGAGAAAGATATCCCGGATCGACTCCTCCGGACTGAAGTCCCTGCTGTTGTCTATC
Source organism: Lachnospiraceae bacterium (assembly GCA_021205385.1). GTDB lineage: Bacteria > Bacillota > Clostridia > Lachnospirales > Lachnospiraceae > Hominiventricola. The sequence continues at coordinate 31,494 of JAJPXQ010000026.1, forward strand.
GCCGCACTCTCTACGACTAGCGGCGAGTCCGCGCCCAGACTTTCCTCCAGCGTCTCCCGGATGGCAAGAAGAATCAGGTTCTGTGAGGCGTCCTGCGCATCTGTGTCGAGCAGCACCAGAACATCCTGAATATCAGCGTCCCCGGACTGTTCGACCAGGTTCAGAATCTGCCGGGCATATTCCTGCCCGATACTGTAATTACTGCAGCCAACAAAACACTGCCGGCGACTTCCAGTGCTGTCCTGCAGCACCGTCACAACCGGAATTCCGGCATCCACCGCCTCATCGATCAGCGCAATCGTCTCCTCATCCTCATCACCGGTCGTAATGATGCCATCGACAGAGGCCTTAATCGCCAGATCGAGGATCTGGTCTCTTGTGTAGGGCACTGCCAGACTCTCGCCAAAGCGTTCCACATAGATGCCCCGTTCTTTTCCTTCCAAGAGCGCACTCTCATAGATTCGATCCCACAGTTCACTGTCCGTGCCGTCCGTGACCATCGCGTAGTGTCGTTCATAGGTCTCCCAGGTCTCGCTCTCCCCGATTCCGGAATTAAACACCATCCAGGCGAAACCGCAGCTGCTCAGCGCCAGCAGTACAAGGAGCGCAAAAAGGCTGATCCATCTTTTTTTCATAATCTCCCTTTATGATGGACGTCCCGCGCAGTTTCTGGACCACGCGGGACATCATTTCTATACGCTTATTTTCAGGCGAACGGATTCTCCGTCGGATAGCGCACGCCTGCCGGCTGGTTGTAACCGATATCTTTTACATCCACACCAATGTACTTGAATACTTCATATAATGCCTTCCCATAATGGCCGAAGGCGACCGCGCCGTGATGCGGGAAATTGCCCTCAATCAGCACATGGCGGTAGAAGCGCTTCATCTCCGGGATCGCAAAGATACCGATGCTGCCAAAGGAACGCGTCGCCACCGGCAGCACCTCGCCGTTCGCGATATAGGCGCGCAGCTGACTGTCCGCCGTGCTCTGCAGACGGTAGAAGGTGATGTCGCCCGGTGCGATATCGCCCTCAAGCGTGCCCTGCGTCACTTCCTCCGGAAGGCTTCTGGCCATGATGAACTGGTACTTCATCTCACAGGAGGAGAGCTTCTTCGAGCAGGTATTTCCACAGTGGAAGCCCATAAAGACGTCCGTGGCGGAGTAATCAAATTTCCCCTTGATATCCTCATTGTAGAGGTCGTAAGGCACGGTGTTGTTGATGTCGAGCAGCGTCACAATATCGTCGCTCACGCAGGTGCCGATGAACTCGCTGAGCGCGCCGTAGATATCCACCTCGCAGGATACCGGAATGCCGCGTCCGGTCAGGCGGCTGTTCACATAGCAGGGCACGAATCCGAACTGCGTCTGGAAGGCCGGCCAGCACTTACCGGCAATCGCCACATACTTACGATAACCGCGATGCTCCTCGACCCAGTCGAGCAGCGTCAGCTCGTACTGCGCGAGCTTGTGGAGCACTTCCGGCTTCTTGTTTCCCTCGCCGAGCTCCGCCGCCATATCTGCCGCGACCTCCGGAATTCGCGGATCGCCGTCATGCTTGTGATATGCCTCAAAAAGATCAAGCTCCGAGTTCTCCTCGATCTCAACGCCCAGGTTGTAGAGCTGCTTTACGGGCGCGTTGCAGGCCAGGAAATTCAAGGGACGCGGACCAAAGCTGATGATCTTCAGCTCGGAAAGACCGATGATCGCCCGCGCAATCGGAAGGAACTCGTGGATCATGTCCGCGCACTCGTCGGCGGTGCCAATCGGATACTCTGGAATATAGGCTCTGACATTACGCAGAGCCAGATTGTAGCTCGCGTTCAGCATGCCGCAGTACGCGTCTCCGCGGCCGCCGACCAGATCCTTTCCACTCTCCTCCGCAGCGGCAACGAACATCTTCGGGCCATCGAAATGTTTCGCGAGCAGCGTCTCGGAAATCTCCGGTCCAAAGTTGCCCAGATAGACAGCCAGCGCATTGCAGCCCGCAGCCTTGATATCCTCCAGCGCCTGCACCATGTGGATCTCGCTCTCCACAATGCAGACCGGACATTCATAGATATCCGCCGCATCATATTTTGCGGCGTAGGCGTCCACCAGCGCTTTTCTTCTGTTCACGGAAAGCGACTCCGGGAAACAGTCGCGGCTGACCGCCACGATACCGATTTTTACTTCTGGAATGTTGTTCATGATGTTATCCTCCTACTTTATGATATCGAACAGCGGTTTGCAGGCTGGGTAAATCTGCCTGAACTGCTGATACCGCTCCTCATACTTCGCAGCCAGCTCCGGCTCGGGCTCCACCGTGTCGATCACCCGCACCAGCTTTGCCGCCGCTTCCTCCACGCTTGCGTACTCGCCGCAGGCCACCGCCGCCAGCATCGCACCGCCAAGCGCCGGGCCTTCCTCATTCTCGACCACGTCCACCTTGATATTCATGATATTCGCGATCATCTTCTTCCAGAGCGCGCTCTTCGCACCGCCGCCGCAGATCTTTGTGCGCTCGATTTTGATTCCCAGAGATTTCGCCACCTCGAAAGAGTCCCGCAGAGCAAAGGCCACACCCTCGAGCACCGCCTGTGTCATGTCCGCGCGCGTTGTATCCATCGTCATCCCGATAAAGGTTCCCCGCGCATTGGGGTTATTATGCGGAGAACGCTCGCCCATGAGATAGGGCAGGAAATAGACATGATTTTCGCCCAGCTTTGCGATCTGCGCCTGCTCCGCCGCGTAATCCTCCGTGCCGATGATATCGCCGAGCCACCACTTATTGCAGGAGGCCGCGCTCAGCATGCAGCCCATCAGATGATAGTGTCCGTCCGCGTGGGCGAAGGCGTGCAGCGCGTTATGCCTGTCCACGCCGAATTTCTCCGAAGAAATGAAGATCGTGCCGCTCGTACCGAGAGAAATATTGCACATGCCGTCTCCAACCGTGCCCGTACCGACCGCAGCCGCCGCATTATCCCCGGCGCCCGCCGCCACCTTTACGCCCGCAGATACGCCGAGCTCCGCCGCCACCTCAGGCAGCAGCGTTCCGACCGTCTCGTAGGACTCGTAGACCTTCGCCATCTGCTCCTCACGGATGCCGCAGATCTTCAGCATCTCCTGTGACCAGCAGCGATTCTTCACATCAAAGAGCAGCATGCCCGAGGCGTCCGAGACATCCGTGCAGTGCACGCCGGTCAGGCGATAGGCGATGTAGTCCTTCGGGAGCATGATCTTCGCGATACGCGCGAAATTTTCCGGCTCCTTGTTCTTCACCCAGAGCACCTTCGGCGCGGTGAATCCGGTAAAGGAAATATTCGCGGTGTACTCCGAGAGCTTCTCCCTTCCGATGATGTTGTTAAGATAATCGCATTCCTCGTATGTACGTCCGTCATTCCAGAGCAGCGCCGGACGGATCACGCGATCCTCACTGTCCAGGATCACCAGACCGTGCATCTGTCCGCCGAAGCTGATCCCGGCGAGCTTCTCCCCGCCAAAGCCGTCCAGCAATTCCTTCAGCCCCTGGATCGTCTGCGCATACCAGTCCTCCGGATTCTGCTCCGACCAGCCCGGATGTGGAAAATAAATCGGATATTCCCGGGAGACAATTTTCAAAATCCGGCCTGCGCCGTCCATCAGCAGCAGCTTCACCGCTGAGGTACCCAGATCGACTCCGATGTAGTACATAGTCAAACCCTCCTCGCTTCCTTTTCCGTGCACGTGCACGGTCTTTACGTTCATCATACACCCGCCCGTGATTTTTTTCAACACACCACCTTGATTTTTCTTATTTTCGTGAGTTATGCACAATTTTCCGCGATATTTTATGTGAATCTGGTCTTTGTTTTTGGCTATTCTCACGGATAATCGCCGATAAATCAGTTTTCAAAAAGTGTTCGTGCACGGTTCGTCTGATTGACTTTTTTCCCGTTTTCCTGTATGGTGGTGATACAAGTACTTTTCAGATCGGGAAAACACAGGGAAAACATATATGACAACCATCAAGGACATCGCAGATCTGGCCGGCGTCTCCCGCGGAACCGTAGACCGGGTCCTCAATCATCGCGGCGACGTCAATCCGAAGACCGCGGCAAAAGTACAGGAAATCGCACAGGCACTGAACTACCGTCCAAACAAGGCTGGTCTGGCACTCGCCGCGCAGAAGAAGAAATATAAGATCGGTGTTGTGCTTTTCAGTGAAAACAACCCTTTTTTTGACGAAGTGATGGAAGGCGTGGAGCAAAAATTCGAGGAGCTGAGAAGCTACGGCATCACGCTCGTGAAGCGTCGCGTGGAATTCGACGCGGCAGAGCAGCTCTCTGCAATCGAAGAACTCCTGCAGGAAGGCATTCACGGATTGATACTCGCTCCTTACAATGACAGTTCCGTCCGGGATAAGATCAATGAACTGGCGGACGCACACATCCCGGTCGTCACCGTGAATACTGACATCGACGGTTCCAGGCGCGTAGCCTACGTCGGCAGCGATTACGTGCAGGGCGGGTGTATGGCCGCAGGGCTTTTCGCTCTGATGACCGCGGGAGACGTGGAGCTCGGAGTCGTCACCGGTTCCACCGGTGTGCTCTGCCACAGCGAGCGCATTCGTGGCCTTGAGAAAACACTTGCAGCCTCCTATCCGCGCATTCGCATCGCCGGTATCGTCGAAAATCACGACGACGACATTGAGAGCTATAACGCCACCCGGGAACTGCTCACGCAGCATCCTGACATCGACGCGCTTTTCTTCGCCGCGGCCGGCGTCTATGGCGGCTGCCGCGCCGTGCAGAAGTCCGGGCTGCATCCGAAGATCGTCACCTTCGATGACGTGCCCACAACGCTCGACATGCTGAAGAACGGCGTGATCTCCGCCACGATCAGCCAGCAGACCTCAAGGCAGGGTTCGCTCTCACTTGATATTCTGTTTGACTTTCTGACCGCCGGACTTACGCCGGAGCGGGAACTGAATTATGTGGAGCACACAATCCAGATCCGGGAAAATATTTAAGGTTTTTGAAGGATCTTTCGCAGCAGGATGATCGCCACGACAGCGAGCACAAACTCCGCACATGCCTGGGCATAGGCAAGCCCATACAGAGGCCAGAGCCGGTTCAGGATGAAGAGCGCCGGGATTTCGAGAACGACTTTTCTGAGAATGGCAAAAATCAGCGAGGCCTTTCCCATGCCGCAGGCCTGAAATACGCCGACCGCAAGAAAGTCAATCGACAGGAACGTAAGACCGATGCACATTCCACGGAGGAAACGCCCGCCGTAGGCGATCACCTCCTCATTTTTCATGAAGAGCCCGATTAGGCCTTCCGCTCCCACATAGTAGACAACTGACATCAGAAGAATAAAAGAGATGCCGATTTTCGCGGTAAAGGTGATCGCTTTCCTCATGCGGTCGCGGTTGCCGCTGGAATAATTATATCCTACCAGCGGCATAATTCCCTGCGAAATACCCATGGTAATATACATCGGAATCATATTGATTTTCTGTGTGATGCCCATGGCGGCAACGGCGGTAGAACCATAAGAAGCCGTGAAATTATTTAATACCGTCATGCCGGTCACATTCAGCAGATTCTGGATCGCGGCCGGAACGCCGACTCCGCAAATCTGCCGGAGGATTTTCCGGTCAAACGAAAATACCCTCGGATCAACGCACACCATCGTTTCTCTGCGCCGTACCCACAGTAAAATGAAAAAGTAAACGCAGGCCGCACAGTTGGAAAGAAAAGTGGCAAGTCCCGCGCCGGTCGCTCCCATATTCAGCCCAAAGGGAAGAATGAAAATGGGGTCCAGAATGATATTCAGAATGCAGCCGCTCATGGTTCCGATACTGGCATGAAGGGAAGCTCCTTCCGCGCGCACCAGATTTGCCAGCACTACATTCAGGATTGCGGGGACAGCGCCGCAGACCGTTGTCCACCGAAGATACTGCCAGGTTGTCGCCGCCGTGTCCGCTGTCGTACCCAGAATTCCCAGCATCTGCGCATGAAAAACGGCGAAGGCCAACGAGAATACAGCAGAAAAACCCAGAGCGCAGTAAAAACTGATGGCAGAGGTTTTCCGTACCGCCGCATATTCTTTTTGCCCGAGATAGCGGCTCATCAGACTGGAGCCGCCGACTCCGAACAGATTAATGACGGCATTAAACGCCAGAAGCACCGGAGCCGCCAGCGTGACGGCTGCATTCTCTATAGAATTATTCAGCATTCCCACAAAATAAGTGTCTGCCAGATTATAAATAACCATCACCAACGAGCTCAGCACCGTGGGAATGGCCATCTTCATGACAGCCTGCGGGATTGGCATACGCTCAAATAATTCCGTTTTCTGTGCATCCATAGATGCTTCCTTTTCGCTGGACATGGGTAATTCTCTTTTCTTATTCGTCAAGATTATAAAACTCCACCTTAGGCATAAGCGCCTCAATTTGCACATACCCTGCAGCCTGTGATCCGCTGCACATCACATTGGCCGCGCCAGTGGCCGTGGACAGCCGAACCGCTTCTGCGAGGCTCATGCCGCGCGCTTCCGCCACCGCCATGGCCGCCACCACGCTATCGCCTGCGCCGACCGTACTCCCGACCGGCACCTTCAGGCCCCGCGCACGGATTGTCTCCTTCTCCGTCACATACAGGGCGCCCTCCGCACCGAGGGAGACGACGATCTTCGAGATTCCATACTTCTTACAAAGTCCATACGCGGCTTCGGCCAGTTCTTCCACGGTCTCCAGTCTCTGCCTAAGCATGACCCGCAGCTCGTGTTCGTTGGGCTTGATAAAATACGGTGTTGCCTGCACACCGGCGCCCAGAAGCGCACCATCCACATCGAGAAATACCTTTGCGCCCCTCTGACGGCATGCCTTCACCCAGATCCGGTATGTATCCGCGGGCGCACCCTGCGGCAGACTCCCCGAGAGCACAACCAGATCTCCGGAAACAATTCTGGCAGTCAGTCTTCCCAGGAGTTCATCCAGAAGCTCCTGCGATACTGTAAACCCCGGCTCATTGATGTCCGTGTTCGTATGGTTTACCGGATCAATAATCTTCAGATTCGTACGTGTTGTCTCACTCTCCACGAACAGGAAATCGCTCTCAATGCCCATGTTTTCCAGCGCACGCTCGATGGAATGTCCGATCGCTCCGCCCAGGATGCCGGTAGCAATGCTCTTGCCGCCAAGCTGTGCAATCACCTTCGAAACATTGATACCCTTCCCGCCGGGATCTGTTCGCATGCTCGTGATGCGGTTCACGCCGCCCGGCGTCAGCGATGGAATTTCGACGGTCTTGTCCAGCGCCGGATTCAAAGTTACTGTATAGATCATAAGAATTTTCCTTCTTCTTGGCAGTTTCGATAAACAGGCAGCAAAATGCCCCTGCCTTCTGAAACAATATACCATATGACAGACTGCGTCCGCAACCTGCCAAATGCAAATGCGTCAGGGGAGACGACAGTCTTTGAGATCCCATACTGCTTACAAAGCCCATATACAGCTTCGGTCAACTACTCCACTGTCTCCATTTTCTGTCGAGCATGGCCTGCAGCTCGTGCTCGTTGGGAAACAATATACCATAAATCGAAAACTTTTAAGTTTATTTTAAGATAACCGTGTTAGAATAAATAAAAATATCAAGGAGGAGCTTTCCCATGAGAAAATGGATTGCGCTTTTGTGCGCCTTCGCAATGGTTTTCAGCCTGACGGCCTGCGGCGGCAGTACAGAAAACGAGGATAGCGGTACGGTGTCCGAAGGCACCGAAGATACGGAAAATACTGGTACGGATTCGGGTTCCGCCCTGGTCTCCGACAAGGAATACATCGAAGAGACCCTGAATCTTGCCAACAACACGGACTATACCTGGAGCTACAGCGCCGATTCCGACGCCTGGACCATGTCCATTGTCTCCGCGGTCGCCTATCCGGAAATTGAGGACGAGGAGGGCGTCTCAGTCTGCGTGCCCGGCGCTTACGTGAGCGGCATCGACACCAGCGGCGACGGAACCGTCGATGTGACAGCGGATAATTATTCCGACGCGGTGAACGGCGCGCTCGTCATTGATTACGACACTGAGATCACAAGCACAAATGGTCAGGTCTACACAGCCGCGACCGCCCCGATCATCCTGAACACCGGCGCGGCGGGTTACAGTTCCTCGACCAACACGCAGGCTTCCTCGACCTACGCGGCCGAAGGCTACATCAACGTCTCCTGCGGCAACCGCGGCAAGCAGGATACCGCTACCGACAGCGAGGGAAATACGTATTACACCGGCGACGCTCCCTCCTGCCTGTCCGACCAGAAAGCGGCGGCACGCTTCGTCAAGTATAATATTCTGCTTGGTAATCTTCCCGGAAATGTGGACTATCTCGTCTCCACCGGCGGTTCGGGCGGCGGCGCTCATGCGACGATGTTCGCGGCCACCTCGAATAACCCTGACTTCTATCCCTACCAGGAAGAAGTCGGCGCGGTCGGTGTCTATCTGACGGAGGACGGCTCCTATACGACGACCGTCACAATCGACGGCGAGGAGGTCGATCTTTCCGACGGCGCATGGGGCTGCATCGCTTACAGCGCAATCACCTCGCTCTACGAAGCAGACATGGCGCTGGCCTTCGAGTACTATCTCGACACAGACTACAGCTTCGGCACGGACTTCCAGGCGCAGCTCGCCGAATACCTGTCGGAAGCCTATATGAACTATATCAATGAACAGAACTTAAGCGTCGCCGAGGCCGATGTCGGCTTTGACCTCGACGGGGACGGCGCGCTCACAAGTACGATCGCGCTGACGATTGAATATGACGAGGAGCTCTATGCCGACACCAACGGCTACGGTGGCAGCTACCTCGATCTCTATCTGGCTGAATTCGTCTCGAATCTTCAGTGGTATCTCGACAATCTCGACTACGCGGAGGGCTGGACCTGGTTCGACGCGGACGGAAACGCACTCCCGGATGATGAGGTCGCGGCGATGACAACCGCGGATAAGGCGGAAGCTTTCCTGGAAGGCCGCTACGCAGCGGCGAGCAGCGGAGGTATGGGTGGCGGTATGCCCGGAGCTATGGGCGGCGGCATGGGCCAGACCGATGGCATGCCTGGCGGCATGGGAGACGACTCTCTGCCCGATGGCCTTGACAGTAACAGCCTGCCAGATGGTGGTCTGGACGATGCAGACGCAGGCGACGGAGGCATGCGGGGAGGCAAAGGCGGCGGACGCGACAACCTGCCGGATGACACTTCGGGAAACACTTCCTCCATCACAAACGAAAACGTCGAAACCGCCGGCGACACGATGGATGTCGGCACACCCGACGCGGGCACAACGCAGTCTGCCTCCGGCTCGACCGATTCGACAAATTATTCCTCTTATGAGGAAATGCTGGAAGCCTATGAAGCCGACATCGCGGAAATTCTCGCTGGCGACGAATATGGAAACAACATCGTCTCCCTGTACAACCCGCTGAACTACATTGGCGAAGAAGATACGGAAAACCCGTCCTGGGTGCGTATCCTGATGGGTGCCTCAGAGGGCGACATGTCAATGTTCACCTCCCTCAACCTGCAGATCGCCATGCTGAATGCAGGCGTTGACTGCAACATCGAGTGGCAGTGGAACGGCGGCCATGTACCGTCCGAGATCTTCAGCAGCTCCTTCGCGCTCTACGTCGACCAGATGTACGCGGAATACGCGGCTGACGCGAAAGTCACGGAGATTACCGCCGCGGCGGCGGAAGCGCAGACCACGAACGGCGACGCGACGGAGGCCACCGGCACGGATCTCAGCTCCTGGGTAAACTATGAAGACACGGCAAACGTCTCCTTCTCCCTCGCGGACGCGGCCTCCTACCGCACGGCAGGCGCAAGCAAGGCCATCCCCGGCTTCGACGTCATCGACTACGGTCAGGAGGACTACGTCTTCGGCAGCGACACGCAGGACGCACGTCACTGGGATACTTTCCTGCTTGAGATATTGCAGGAGCACGAAGATACCTTGTCCGAATTGTTTAACGCAAACTGAATTTCCTGAACACTGCGCGGCGGGCGACTCCCAAGGGAATCACCCGCCGCCTGTTATTTTTCAGCTCTTCAACTTTTTCTAGTATCTGAAGTTTACACTACTCTGCAAAAATCTTATAGTCAGAATTCGTAAACAGATAGGGAAGTATCTGCTCTGCCTCCTCCCCAACATACCTTTTATCAAGGGTGTTGCTCATCAGACTGCAGTCAAAATCTCGATAGATTGCATTTACATGACCATCCTTCGGAGCCAGTTCCGCCCACGGATCATCAACCGAAACTCCGATCTGCACCTCCGCTATTGCACGTTCTTCCTTATGAACAATGGTCTCTACCTGTGTATGTACCAGCTTCGGATCATCATAGACCATGGACTCATACGGATTTCTGGTGTTTCCAAAGCACTCCCGGTTATATTTCATATGAAACTCTGCACCTGCCATCGCAGTTTCCAATGGCGGAGCCGGGAAAAGGCGCTCCGCATTCGGAAGTGTCCTGTCTGAGATTTTCGCCTGCGCCTTCAGAACCTCCACATTATGCCTCACTACAGATGCTGTCACCTTATCTGCTTCTCTTTTCAGCTTTACTGTTCCTGTTTTCTTGGGATACCCATACTGCTCACGACCGTAGAAAATCGTCATATCGTCATTATCCGGAACCTGTCCGATAAATCCAATCGGGTAAGTTCCATACGCATCTCCATAATGACAGTTCATAGCAATCATTCCCACCGAGTAAGGCTTTCCTTTAAATCCGGGATGGTTGTGATTGATAACCATCGCCACCACAACCGGATCTTCCATTTCAAGACCGATGGGAAGAACCCTTCGAAACAACTCACGATCAATTTCCCAGCTCATAAACAGTCCTTCTGAATGGTGATACTGCGGATCAAGTCGATGGGTGTTCTCGATTTCTTCTCTTGTTCTTACAAAACTGATATTACTCATGATTACCTCCTACTCATTTGGTTTACTTTTCCATTCCACTACCATGTCCATCGTTTTCCTAGGCCTTGATGCAGGCGCCTCATCAGCATAACCAATTGCCACTGCTGCAAACAGTTCTCCGCTGCAGCCAAGCCAATCGCACAACTCCCGGTACATATGAAATATGTCACATATCCAAAGACTGCCAAGCCCCAGATTTGTAGCTGTCAGGATCATATTTTCAATGGCCGCCCCCACAGACTGGGCATTGCATATCTCATCTACATGTTCCGATGTATCCAGGGAATCACGCAAATCTGTTCCCAACGGGTTCTCCACCATAATTACAACCGGAGCCTGCTCCATAATCCTTATTGAATTCTCCACTCCGCCCAGAAGCGGAACATCATCCGGCAAAAGCGGCTCCCGTTTTTCACGCTCCAGGCCCTTTCTCATAACTGCCACCATTTCTTCTTTCGCCTCGTCGGACACCACAATAAACCTCCACGGCTGGCGATTTCTTGCAGAAGGCGCAAGGATTCCTGCCTGGATAATCTCCTCTATCATATGCACGGGAACAGGCAATTTTTTATATTTTCGAATACTTCTTCTGTCTTTTATTTCCGACAGCATATCTGCACTTTCCTCCTTGTCGGGACAATACCCTTGCTTTTTTCAACAAATGTCATATAATAGATTTATATACCTTTCAGAGGAGCCTGTAATGAATCAAAACGTCTTTTTACAGTCGCAAAATTTAATATGATTAGAGCGACATAAGGGTAAAGCCATATTCCCTTATTTCACAATACG
>JAJPXQ010000054.1 GCA_021205385.1 Lachnospiraceae bacterium
TTGCCAATCGATTTGATCTGCTGCTGCTTCACGTTCTCCGGCTATTCCAAATGCTCGAGGCCTTCCCGCAGACGATCCGAGTAGGCCGTAATGCGCAGATACCAGACGTCCTTCGAGCGCTGCACGACCTCGCCGTGGCACATATCGCAGTGACCGCCCTGGCAGTCCTCATTGGACAGGACGACCTTGCAGTTCGGACAGTAGTTGACGAGCGCCGTATCGCGGAAGGCCAGCCCCTTTTCAAACATTTTGAGGAAAATCCACTGGCTCCACTTATAATAATCCTCGTCTGTCGTATCGATCACACGGTCCCAGTCGAAGGAAAAGCCCACGCGCTTGAGCTGATTCGTGAACTTCGCGATGTTCTGATCCGTGATCTTGCGGGGATGAATGCCGGTCTTGATCGCGTAGTTCTCGGTCGGCAGGCCGAAGGCGTCGAAACCGATCGGATTCAGTACATTATAGCCCTGCATCCTTCTCTTCCTGGCGATAACCTCAATGCTGGAATACGCCTTGATATGCCCGACGTGCATGCCCGCGCCGCTGGGATATGGAAATTCGACCAGCCCGTAGAACTTCGGCTTCGGACTGCCGTCGACCGCCTTGAAGATGCCGGCCTCCTCCCATCTCTGCTGCCATTTCCCCTCGATCTTGCGGAAATTGTGTTTCATTTCATCCATCCTCCTGTATCTGTATCGCTTATGATATAAAAGTCGATTGATTTTCCAATCTAGTTTAATATACCGTTTGCGGTTTGTCAACAGAGGCAAGCGTAAAAAGGGCCGACCAGAAAGGCCGGCCCTACAGTGAATTTACTGTTTTTTCCTGAAATATTCCTGCGTCTCTTTGCGCAGCACCTTCGCGAGCATCAGCATCGCTGCGATGTTGATGACCAGGATGATCGCGTTCGCGAAGTCGGCAAAGACAAAGACGGTCGAGATATCTGCCAGGCTTCCGAGTATGACCAGAATCAACACGACGATCTGGAAGCCGCGGCCAATCCCATAGCTGCCGAACATGGAGACCGCCTGCAGGCGTACGCCCTCGGCGTCTGTGATAAGGGAGCTCAGGCCGAACAGGAACAGGCAGATGATCGCCAGCACCTGTCCCGGCGTGCCGACGACCTCGCCGATCGCGCCGGTCGTAAGCGTCGCTCCGGTACCACCGCTCTGCCAGGTGCCGCTGAATAGGATCACCAGACCGGTGATCGTGCAGATCACGATCGTGTCGAGGAAGGTCTCGATGACCGCCCAGCTTCCCTGCTTCGCGGGACAGCCGATATCCTCCACCTGAGACTGCACAGTTGCTGAAAGGCCAAGACCGGCATCGTTGGAGAAGACGCCGCGCGCCAGTCCATAGCGGATCGTGGTTGCGATCGTCGCGCCGGTGAAGCCGCCCACCGCAGCCCAGCCGCTGAAGGCTCCTTCAAAGATGGAGGCAAAGACGGTTCCGATATTTCCAATATTGGCAATGATCACGATCAGCGCAAGGATCAGGTACAGCACGCCCATAACCGGGACAAGTTTGTCCGTGATCTTTACGAGCGTCTTCATGCCGCCCCAGATGACGATGATGATGAAGGCCGCCATGACGATGCAGGAGACGAGGCTCGGCACGCCGATGCTCGCCAGATTGCTGGTAATCGCGCTGGAGTGAACAGAACAGATCAACGACAGGCAGACCAGCATCATGATGCCGAACAGCACCGCCATCCCTTTGCTCTTTACGCCGTCGCGGATGTACATGAAGGGTCCGCCCTTGTAGCCGCCCTTCCCGTCGGGCTGGCGGTAGACGCAGGACAGCGTCACCTCCGAATATTTAATGCCCATCGCCATGAAGCCACAGACCCACATCCAGAACAGCGCGCCGGGACCGCCCATTGCGATCGCCGTTCCGACGCCGACGATATTGCCCGTGCCGATGGTAGCGCTGAGCGCGGCAATCATGCCCTGCAGCGGGGAAATACCGTCAGAACTCTTCTTTTCCCCAAGAGAGCCGAGCGTCGTTTTGAAGATAAACGGCAGGTGGATGAACTGAATGCCCTCGACGACGACCGCCAATACAATGCCGCCGCCCACCAGAACGATCAGAATCGGGATCCCCCATACCCAGTCGGTAAAGGAACTGAACGCGTTGTAAATTCCAGTCAACATATCCATAAATTTCCTCCTTATTTACAGTTCTTCGATCAGGTGGGTGTAGAACGAGCAGGCTTCCTGCACCTGCCGCGGATCACAGCACTCGTCACGCATGTGCGCCAGCTTGTAGACGCCGGGACCAAAGCCGATACAGGTAACACCCATCGGAACGGGCACGACAGCGTTCGTGCTGAAATCCCAGAAATCATATTCCTGCGGCGCACAGCCAAATGCAGCCGTATAGGCACGGTTTCCGGCCTGAATCAACGGATGATTCACATCCGTCTTCCACGGATCATGAATCGGTACATAGTCAAGCTTCTCCCCGGTCCAGCTGTCAAAATGCAGATCGCCGGATGCCCAGGAGGCGCGCTTGCCCGCGATGAGTTCGTCCATCTCCTTTCTGACCTGCTCCGTCGTCTCCTCGAGGCGCAGCCGGCGGTCGAGATAAATCGAGCATTCGTTTGGAACCGCGTTGACCGAGGCTGACTTGCAGGAAATCTGCGAGAGCACGACCGTACCGCCGCCATCCGTCCGGCTGAGGCGCCTGTTCAGCTCGTCCACGCGCGTGATGATCTCCGCCATCTCATAGACTGCGTTGATGCCCTTCTCCGGCGCGGAACCGTGCGCGGAGACGCCGTGTGTCGTGATCAGCACCTGCACCTTTCCCGTGTGTCCCAGGGTAATGACATTATTGGACGGCTCACAGATGACGCAGTAATCCGGTTTCACGCCGCTGTCTTTGTAGAAATGTTCCAGACAGACGCCGTCGCAGTATTCCTCGCAGACGGTCCCCGTTACATAGACGGTCTTTCCGTCCAGAAGTCCCGCCTTCTTCGCGAGCGCCGCCGCATAGATCGCAGCAGACAGCCCGCCCTTCATATCGACGGAGCCGCGCCCATAGACCATGCCGTCCACGATATTCGCCTCGAAAGGCGGCGAGACCCAGAGCTCCGCGTCCGGCACGCCGACCACGTCCATATGACCATCAAAATGGATGATCTCCGGACCGTCGCCGACGCGGCCCACCGCATTGCCTGTCGGATCAATATAAGCCTCATCGTAACCGAGCTCCTTCATTTTAGAGACGATCAGTTCCGCGAGCGGCTTTTCCTGATTGGAAAAGCTCGGTATCCGTATGGCAGAACGGTAAAACTCGACCAGCTCTTCCTTGTGAGCCTCATAGAGCTGTGTAAACCGTTTTCCCTGTTCCTTATTCAAAATGAATCCCTCCTTTACATTTTTATAACCAAATTGCGCATTTTGGAGACGTGAGAGATTTTTCTCCCACACCTTAATTTTGTTATAATTTTAGTTGACAGTGGAGAAAAAGTATACCATAATCCAATTATAAAATATAACTGTATTGAGGTATTCGATATGCAGGTTCTGGATATTCAGATCAATGAGCAACGTCAGGAGGTTACGCCGCACGGAGACTTCTCCTTTCCGCTGGTAGTCTATCATACCATTCTGAGCAAAAATGTTCTGGGTTTCGTCGACTGGCACTGGCATGAAGACGTGCAGTTCTACCTGGTCACCCATGGAGCGATCCGGGTGTACGTTGATCACCGGTCCTATGTCGTCCCTGAGGGCGACGGCTTCTTTGTCAACAGCAATCAGCTGCACATGGTCAGGCCGGAAGGGCAGCCGGACAGCTCCTACATCTGCGTGGACGCGGACGCACATCTGATCGCAGGTTTCTGGGGCAGTGTGATCAATCTGCGCTATGTACAGCCTTATCTGCGAAATCCGCTGCTTCCCTGGCTGATGCTGGAGAAGAAAACTGTCTGGCAGAAAGAGATACTGGATATGGTTCAGGAAATCTATGTCGCCGATACCTCGAAGGCATTCGGCTATGAAATGGATATTGTGATCCTGGTGAAGCGCATGTGGATACAGCTGATCCGGAATTTTGATTTTTCGTCCGGCAGCGCGGCTCCCTCCGCCGTCAGCAGTGAACATGTACAGCATATCATCGAATACATCCGGAAGAACTGCGCCGGCGCGCTCACGATAGAACAGATCTCGAAAGCGGTCGGCTTAAGCGGCAGTGAGTGCTGCCGCTGCTTTAAGAAGGCGACCGGCAGTACCATCTTTTCGTACGTACAGACCTGCCGCCTGGCGTCGGCGGTCGAACTGCTGCTGCACAGCGAGGATTCGATCAGTCAGATCGCCTACGAGACAGGATTCTGTTCGACAAGCTATTTTATAGAGGTTTTCAGAAAACAGATGGGCACAACACCCCTGAAATACCGGAAAGAACGGCGGATGGAGCTGGAACCCGGCGACTGATCTTGCAATTCCGCATCTTGTATGGCAATTTCCGGACAAACATGTTATTATAGGAAATAGTTCGCGCCAGACACATACCGCGAACGGTAACTACGAAAGGAGAAATCAGATATGGGTATCATTATCGGACTGATTATCGGCGGCATCGCCGGTTGGATCGCCGGAAAAATTATGGACAACGAGGGCGGCCTCCTCAGAAATATTATTCTCGGAATCATCGGCGGTGTTGTCGGAAATATCGTGCTCGGCTTCATCGGCATCCACGGGAGCGGCTTCATCGGCAGCATCATCGTGAGCGTGATCGGCTCCTGCATTGTGATCTGGCTGGTCAACAAGATCGCGGGAAATCGCTAGAGGAGAGGTTCTATGAAAATCGGTTTTATCGGGCTCGGCCTGATCGGCGGCTCCATTGCACGGGCGATCCGTCACTTTTATCCGGAGGCGGAGATTGTCGCATATTCCCGCACGCGGGCTTCGGTCGAACAGGCCGCGGCGGACGGCGTCGTAAGCCGGGTTCTTGATGGAGTCGGGGAAGCGTATTCCGACTGCGACTACATCTTCCTCTGCGCTCCGGTCGCGAGCAACGCGGACTACCTTGCGAGACTTAAGCCCATTATCCGCCCCTCCGTCATCATCACGGACGTCGGCAGTACCAAGTCCGACATTCACGCGAAGGTGACGGAGCTCGGCATGGAGAAAAATTTCATCGGCGGACATCCGATGGCAGGATCCGAGAAAACAGGCTACGCGCATTCGAAGCGCATTCTGATCGAGAATGTCTACTACGTCATCACGCCGACTTCCCAGGTAGCGCAGGACGCGGTCGAACGCTACCGTGATTTTGTGCGCAGCCTGCGGGCGCTGCCGCTCATACTCGACTACCGGACGCACGATTATGTGACAGCCGGCGTCAGCCACCTGCCGCACATCATCGCCTCCTCGCTCGTAAATCTCGTGCGGGACTCCGATACGGAGGATGGCGTCATGCGGATGATCGCGGCCGGCGGGTTCAAGGATATCACGCGCATCGCTTCCTCCTCCCCGGAGATGTGGGAGCAGATCTGCATGACGAATCGTGAAAATATTTCCGCGATCCTCGCGGACTACATCGCATCGCTGAATACCATCAAGGAGCAGCTTGATCAGGCGCAGTCCGGGGCTATCTATCACCTCTTCGAGACCTCACGCGACTACCGGAACAGCCTGCCAAAGAAAGGCAGCGGAGCGATTCAGCGTATTTATGAGATTTACTGCGATATGGCGGACGAACCGGGCAGCATTGCCACGCTGGCGACGATTCTGGCGAGCAACCAGATCAGCCTGAAAAATATCGGCATCGTCCACAGCCGCGAATTCGTCGAGGCGGTACTGCGCATCGAATTTTATGATGAGGAAGCGCGGCTGAGTGCGGTTGATACTTTGAGGAAACACCGTTACACGGTTTATGAACGCTGAATGGAGATTTTTATGAAACTTAGCAAAGCCGACAGACCGCTTCGGGGAAACGTGACCATTCCCGGCGACAAGAGCATCTCCCACCGCTCCATCATGTTCGGAGCGCTCGCGGAGGGTACGACCCGCGTCACAAATTTCCTTCGCGGAGCGGACTGCCTCTCGACCATCTCCTGTTTTCGCAAACTGGGCATTGCGATCGAGGAAAATACAGCGGAAATCCTGATTCACGGAAAAGGGCTGCACGGCCTTACCGCGTCGGACTCCATGCTGGACGTCGGCAACAGTGGCACGACAACGCGCCTGATCTCCGGCATTCTGGCCGGGCAGCCCTTCACGACGGAGCTTAACGGAGACAAGTCCATCCAGGGTCGCCCGATGAAGCGGATCATGGAACCGCTCTCCATGATGGGAGCGGATATCGTGAGTATCCGGGAAAACGACTGCGCGCCGCTGCGCATCAGGAGCGCCTCTCTGCATGGTATCCACTACACGTCAAAGGTGGCTTCGGCGCAGGTGAAATCCTGCGTTCTGCTGGCCGGGCTCTACGCGGACTCTGAGACGAGCGTGACCGAGCCGTATCTCTCCCGTAATCACACGGAGATTCTGCTGCGCCATTTCGGTGCGAAGCTCACGAGCGCAGGGACAACCGCCACCATCCGGCCGGAGCCGGAGCTTGTCGCGCAGGATATCAAGGTGCCGGGGGATATCTCTTCCGCCGCCTACTTTATCGCCGCCGGACTGATCGTGCCGGGATCCGAGATTCTGATCCGAAACGTGGGCGTCAACCCTACGCGGGACGGGATCCTCAAAGTATGCCGTGAAATGGGCGCGGACATCACGCTCTTAAATGAAAATGATGAGAACGGGGAGCCGACGGCCGATCTGCTCGTACACCACAGCAGTCTGCACGGCGTCACCATCGGCGGCGCCCTGATACCGACGCTGATCGACGAGCTCCCGGTCGCGGCCCTGCTGGCCTGCTTCGCCGAGGGGACGACGATTATCCGCGATGCGCAGGAGCTGAAGGTCAAGGAGTCCAACCGCATCGACGTGATGGTGGAAAATCTCACTGCGATGGGTGCTCGCGTGACCGCCACCGACGACGGCATGGTCATTGAAGGGGGGCGACCACTGCACGGCGCAACCATCGACAGTCACTTCGATCACCGCATCGCGATGACCTTCGCCGTTGCCTCGCTGGCAGCGGACGGAGAGACCGAGATCCGGGACGCGGACTGCGTGCAGATCAGCTATCCGGATTTCTATCATGATCTGAATGGACTACAAAATTAAGCGTATGATTTATACTGTCGATGATATATACACCTTACCAGATGGAAAACGCGCGGAGCTGATTGACGGCGAGATTTATGACATGGCGCCGCCGAGCCGGAAACATCAGGGCATGGTTGGTGAATTGTTTAACAGGATTAGTAATCATATTAACTCAAAAGGCGGAGCCTGCAAACCGTACGTAGCGCCCTTTGCCGTGTTCCTGAACGCCGATGACTATAATTATGTCGAACCTGACATCTCTGTCATCTGCGACCCCGCCAAGCTCACGGAAAAGGGCTGCAACGGCGCGCCAGACTGGATCATCGAGATCGTTTCCCCCGGCAGCCGCCGCATGGACTGTATGATCAAGCTGTTCAAATATCGCTCTGCAGGTGTGCGGGAATATTGGGTGGTGGATCCTGATAAGAACCGGATCACAGTTTATGATTTTGCCGGAGAAGATTCAGCAGAATACAGTTTTTCCGACACGGTGAGTTCCGTCATTTATCCGGATCTTTCCATTGACTTTGGACAGATCTCTTTATAGCATTCCACTCAAATATGAAATCCCCCGGACAGCGGTCTGGGGGATTTCTTTTCTGTCATGCTCGCAAAACATAAGAATCATATCAGTTAATAAATGTACATGACGTCGCCAAAACTGAAGACGCGATATTTTTCTTTTATGGCTTCTTCATACGCCGCCATGATCTTCTCCCGCCCCGCGAAGGCGGATACGAGCATCAGCAGCGTCGACTCCGGAAGGTGGAAATTCGTAATCAGGGCATCGATCATCTTAAACTGATAGCCCGGATAGATGAAGATGTCCGTCCAGCCGCTTCCGGCCTTCAGGATGCCATCCTCGCCTGTAGCCGACTCCAACGTGCGGCAGCTCGTCGTGCCGACAGCGATAATACGTCCACCTGCGGCCTTCGTCTCATTGATGAGATTCGCCTGCTCTTCCTCCACCACATAGAACTCGGAGTGCATGTGATGTTCCTCGATCTTTTCCACCTTGACCGGGCGGAAAGTCCCCAGGCCAACGTGCAGCGTCACATGCGCAATCTTCACACCCTTATCGCGAATCGCGTCCAGAAGCTCCGGCGTAAAGTGCAGACCGGCGGTCGGCGCGGCGGCGGAGCCGTCGTGCTTCGCGTAGACCGTCTGGTAGCGGTTCTTGTCCTTCAACTGATGCGTGATGTACGGCGGCAGCGGCATCTGGCCGAGCCGGTCGAGAATCTCCTCAAAGATTCCCTCGTACTCGAAACGAATCAGACGGTTGCCGTCGTCGACCACCTCGAGCACCTCTCCTGTCAGCAGGCCGTCACCAAAGAGGATCCGTGTGCCGGGCCGAGCCTTCTTCCCGGGCTTCACAAGCGTCTCCCAGACGTCGTCCGCCTTTCGTTTCAGAAGCAGTACCTCGATCTTCGCGCCGGTACCCTCGCGGCTCCCGATCAGGCGTGCCGGAATCACCTTCGTATCGTTGATGACCAGGCAGTCGCCCGGCTGCAGATAGTTGATAATTTCCCGGAAAATGTGGTGCTCCGTCGCCCCGGTCTCGCGGTTCAGCATAAGGAGCCGGGAGCTCGCCCGGTCCTCCAATGGGTCCTGGGCGATCAGCTCCTGCGGTAAATCGTAATAAAAATCATGTAAATCCATAGTCTTACTGTCTCAGCTCCGCTCCCAGCGACTGCAGACCATTCAGAATCTTCTTCATGGCCGCGGAAATCTCCTGCTCGGTCAGCGTCCGATCCTTCGCGCGGAAGGAAAGCGCATAGGCCATCGACTTGTGTCCTTCCTTAATCTGGGAACCCTCATAGACGTCAAAGAGTTCACAGCTCTCGAGAATCTTCCCGCCACGCTGACGGATGATCGCCTCGATCTGTCCCGCAAGTACGGTCTTCGGCACGATCATGGAGATGTCGCGCAGCACCGCCGGGAACTTTGCGAGTCCCTCGTACTTCCGGTCAAAGGAGGCAAGCTCCACGACAGACGGCATGTCAAGCACTGCCACATACGCGCGCTCACCGATCCCATAGGCGGCCGCCACAGTCGGGTGCACCTCACCGAGATATCCCAGTGTTTTCCCGTCATAGATGATCTTCGCCTGGCGTCCGGGATGCAGGAAGGGCTTTTCCGCATTCGGGTCATAGCTCTCTTTTTTGCTCAGGCCCGCTTTCGCAAGGAATTCCTCGACGACGCCCTTCATCGTGTAGAAATCGCCTTCCCCGTACATGCCGAGCGTAAACTGCATGCGTTCGTCCGGCAGCTCCGTGAGCGGCAGTGCCTTCGGAAGATAAATATTCGCCATCTCATAGAGGCGCACGTTTTTATTTCTGCGGTTGTAGTTCGTCGCCAGGGAGCTCAGCATACCGTTCAGCGAGATCGTCCGCATGATCGAGAAGTCCTCGCCGAGCGGATTGGAGATCACGATCGCGTTTCGCTCCGGCGCGTCCGCGGGGAGCAGCAGCTTATCAAAGACCTTCGGGCTCTCGAAGCTGTAGCTCATGCCCTGCGAGAAACCGCAGAACTCCGCCACGTCCTTCGCCACATCCTCGATACGCAGGTAGAAGGGCTTCTTTCCGGTCGTCGCCTCTCCCTTCGGCAGCGTCGTCGGAATATTGTCATAGCCGTAGAAACGGGCAACCTCCTCGGCCAGGTCGACCGTCCGGAAAATATCCTGACGGAAGGTCGGCGCGACCACCTCGTTTGTAGCTTCATCGTAGGCCAGCTCAAGCGGCTTGAAATAGTCGAGCATCTGCTCGCGGCTGATGTCCGTACCGAGCAGCGCGTTGATGCGCTCCGGCTCAAAGGGCACGCGCACCGGCTCCTTCTTCTTTACGTACACGTCGACCGTGCCGTCCACAACATCTCCGGCGTCCAGCTCCTCGATGAGCTGGCAGGCGCGGTCGATCGCCTCCTTCGCATTATTCGGGTCAAGCCCCTTCTCAAATTTCGCGGAGGCCTCCGTGCGCAGACCGATTCGCTTCGCGGAGAGACGGTTGTTTGTCCCGTCGAAGTTCGCCGCCTCGAAGAGCATCGTGTGCACGTCGTCCGTGATCATGGAATTCTCGCCGCCCATGATACCGGCGAGACCGACCGCCTTCTCGGCGTCGCAGATCATCAGCACCTCATCGTCGAGCAGGCGCTCCTGCCCGTCCAGCGTCACGAACTTCTCACCGTTTTCCGCGCGGCGCACGATAATCTTGTGCCCCGCGATCGTGTCAAGGTCGTAGGCGTGCATCGGCTGGCCGTACTCCTCCATGACATAGTTCGTGATATCGACCACGTTGTTGATCGGGCGGATGCCGACGGAGGCGAGTCTTCTCTGCATCCACTCCGGCGACGGGGCCAGACGGATATTTTTCACCACCCTCGCGCAGTAGCGCGGGCAGAGATCGGTGTCCTTGATCTCGACGCTGATGTAGTCATTCACATCACCGCCTGCGCCCTTCACCTCTACGACCGGCGGCCTGAATTCTTTGCGGAAGGTAGCCGCAGCCTCGCGTGCGATACCGATCGTACTGTAGCAGTCCACACGGTTCGACGTGATCTCGAACTCGAAGACCGTATTGTGCAGGCCCAGCGCCTCGAGCGCATCCGCTCCGACCACCGCATCCTGCGGGAAAATATAGATGCCGTACTCCGGCGCCTCCGGATACATATCCGTATTCGAGCCAAGCTCCTCGATCGAGCACATCATACCGTTCGACTCGACGCCGCGCAGCTTGCCCTTCTTGATCTTAATGCCGCCCGCGGTCATCTTGCCGTCGTGATTACCGGCGACCTTGCCGCCGTCCAACACGACCGGAACCTTGTCGCCCTCTTTCACATTCGGCGCGCCCGTCACGATCTGGATCGGCTCCGCCTCTCCGATATCCACCTGACAGACGATCAGCTTGTCCGCATCCGGGTGCTGCTCAATCTTTAAAATCTGTCCGATCACGATTTTCTCCAGATCGGCGTCCAGGTTTGTATAGCCCTCCACCTTTGTGCCGGAGAGCGTCATCGCATCCATGAACTCCTGCGCCGTCACGTCGAGGTCCGGCACATATGCTTTCAACCAGGATAATGATGTATTCATACTCTTCTTCCCTCCCCTTTAGAACTGACGCAAGAACCGGATATCGTTCTCGTACAGCAGTCTCATGTCGTCAATCTCGTATTTCAGCAGCGCGATGCGCTCCAGGCCAACGCCGAAGGCAAAGCCCGTGTATTCATTCGGGTCGATGCCGCACATCTCGAAGACATGCGGATGTACCATGCCGCAGCCGAGGATCTCGATCCAGCCCTCGCCTTTGCAGAAGCGGCAGCCCTTACCGCCGCACTTGAAGCAGGAGACATCCATCTCCGCGCTCGGCTCCGTGAAGGGGAAGTGATGCGGACGGAACTTCGTCCTGGTATCCGCGCCGAAAAGCTCCTTCGCGAATTCCTCCAGCGTACCCTTCAGGTCCGCGAAGGTAATGTTTTTGTCGACGACCAGCCCCTCGATCTGATGGAAGGAGGGCGAATGCGTCGCATCCACCTCATCGGAGCGGAATACGCGTCCCGGGGAAATCATGCGGATCGGCAGCTTGCCGGTCTCCATCGTGCGCGCCTGTACCGGGGAGGTCTGCGTCCGAAGGACAATGTCTTTATTGATATAGAAGGTATCCTGCTCGTCCTTCGCCGGGTGATTCGCCGGAATATTCAGCTTCTCGAAATTGTAGAGATCGTACTCGACCTCCGGGCCTTCGATGACTTCGTAGCCCATGCCGATGAAGATGCGCTCCACCTCCTCGAGCGCGATCGTATTCGGATGACGGTGCCCGACTGCGTTCTTCTTTGCCGGAAGCGTCACGTCGATGGTCTCGGATTTCAGACGCATCTCGAGCAGCATCTGATCCATATTTTTCTTTGCGTCGTCGAGCACGTGCTCAATCTCGGCGCGCGTGTCGTTGACCAGCTGTCCGAAGGCCGGCCTGTCCTCGGGAGCGATCTCCTTCATGCTCTTTAAGAGCGCGGTCAGCTCGCCCTTCTTTCCCAGGACGGATACACGTACCTCATTCAGGGCGTCCGGATTCTGGGACTCCCTGATGCGCGCTATCGCATCTTCCCTGATTTTCTGCAATCTGTCTTTCATTTTGCAAATCTCCCTTTCTTCCTGTTTTTCACGATGTCCCCTGGTATAACAAAAAGCTTCGCCCCCATAAAACAGGGACGAAGCTGGTTATCCGTGGTACCACCCTTTTTTCCGGCCTTCGCCGGACACTCATACCGCGTAACGCGCGGCGGACGTCGCTCCCTACTGTACTTTCAGGAACGCGGCTCCGGTGGGAACTTCACATCACTGCCTGTACCCGGACGGGCTTTCAGCCGCCGACCCATCCTCTCTGCCGGAAAGCAGGACGCTACTCATGCACCTTCATCGCCTTTGCAAATCAATCATTACTATAACACAGAATGGCGGAAAGTCAAGTTCCGTTTTCTTGAGTTTCCGCAGAGTTATTCACCGTCGCCCCATTTACCCAGACCCTTTATCAACAACTTTCAGAAATTGCTTAAAATATAAGGAATCCTCTTTCCTTTT
>JAJPXQ010000164.1 GCA_021205385.1 Lachnospiraceae bacterium
CGATTCATTACTCTGCCTGAGAGGATTTCGTGGAATATATCTGGAAAACAACGCCAGAAGACAATGAATGGATATGACAAAATTTACATTTCAGTTTTAAACAAAATGTCAGAAAACCTAACTGCTTTTGTTGACATATTTTACTGCTGTTGATAATATCATATTCATGAGGAGGAAGATAATGTGAATGCGAGATTGAGAAATGCGAGAAAGCGATTGGGACTTTCTCAGGAATATGTTGCCAGGCAGATGTGTCTTTCACGTCCTACCATCAGTGCAATTGAATCCGGACAGCGGAAGGTGACAGCAGAGGAACTTGCTCGTTTCTCTCAAATATATGGCGTGACCATTGAGGAATTATCGGATACGGATAAACGGGAAGTTATGAATCTGATCGATTTCAAACGGAGATATAAGAATTCGAGGTGAAGGAAGAACATGGGGCTTTATTTAAATGGAACCAGTGCGTATCGATTGTTTCGGGATGAGTGTACACTCCCTTACTATGTGGATAAGACATCGATTCTTGAAGAGCTGGTGGCGGTTGTGGATCCTGAATGTGTGAATTCTGTGAATGAGACGCAGTATATTAAGACAAATCCAAAGTATATCAGTCTTACACGTCCGCGCCGATTTGGGAAGTCACTTATGGCAAATATGATAGCGGCCTATTTTGGAAAGGGTATTGACAGCAGCAGGGAATTTGACTCGCTGAAAGTATCGGCTTATACATGGTATAAAAAACATTTGAACCAGCATAATGTGATCCATATTGTGTTTAGCGAATTACCGGAAGCTCCGTTTTCTTATGAAAAATATATTACAAGAATTAAGAAACGGCTGATTACGGATCTCAGAAGGGCTTATCCGGATGCAGAGATTGATAAAGAGGATGCACTCTGGGATGTACTGTCGAATGTCTATGAATACTATGGAGAAGAGCGATTTATTTTCGTGTTGGATGAGTGGGATTATATCTATCATCAGAAATTTATGACGGACGAAGATAGGGAAAGCTTTACGAAATTTCTGAGCAATCTTTTGAAGGATAAAGCATATGTAGAGCTGGCGTATATGACTGGCATTCTTCCAATTTCGAAGTACTCAAGCGGTTCGGAATTGAATATGTTCTGCGAGTATACGATGGTTACGGAGGAGAAATTTTCCGAATATTTTGGCTTTACAGATGAGGAAGTTGATGAGCTTTATCAGAGGTATCTTGCGCTGAATCTGTCGCGCAGAAATGTAACCAGGGATGGGCTGCGTTTCTGGTATAACGGATACCATACAAAGGCGGGGCAGCGCGTTTACAATCCGAGATCGGTAGTCCTGGCATTGACCAATAATAATCTGGGCAGCTATTGGACGAGTTCTGGCCCTTATGATGAACTGTTTTATTATGTCGGTGCAAATGTGGACCAGGTAAAGGACGATGTTGCTTTGCTGATAGCGGATATCTCGGTTCCAGCAAAGGTGCGGGAGTATGCCGCGACCTCTATGGAACTGAAAACACGCGATGAGATTTTTTCAGCGATGGTAGTCTATGGCTTCCTGAATTATGAAGACGGCTATGTTTCGATTCCGAACAAGGAATTGATGGACAAATTTGCTGAGATGGTTCAGAAAGAGGAGTCGTTGGGGAATGTCCACAGACTTACGAAAGAGTCCGGACGTATGTTGCGAGCCACAAAAGCCGGTGACACGAAAACGATGACAGAGATTCTGCAGTTTGTACACAACACAGAAAGCCCGTTGCTTGTGTACAGTGATGAGGCGGAATTGGCTTCCATCATTCGGTGGGTTTATCTGGAAGCGATTAATTATTATCGGATTGAGCGCGAGGATAAGGCTGGCGTCGGGTATGTAGATTTTATTTTCTATCCGTTTAAAAAAGATGACGATGCGATCATTATTGAACTGAAAGTGAATCATACCGCAGATGAGGCAATCCAGCAGGTTAAGGATCGTCAGTATGCTCTGCGCTTTGAGGGTAAGCTGGGACAGAAGCCGGAGTATACAGGGCGAGTGCTTGCGGTAGGGATCGCTTATGATAAAGATGATAAGACGAAGCGGCATGAGTGCAGGGTAGAAGTATTGAGAGAAAAACTGAATTGATTGATCGGCATAAATCGGATGTGTCAATGGATGTATTGAAATGCCTGTTGGTGCATCCGATTGCTGTATTGACAATTTAGCTGGTGCATCAGCCGGATCAATGAAGATGTTAAAGTGTTGCGTACACAAAGGAGGAGACGAGTATGCTGCCATCCATACTTGCAAAACAACTGGAACAGGGCATTGGAGACTATATAGAGACTACGTTTCCCATGACGAATGAGCCGTTTAAAGGTTCCGTTCAGAAGATGCTGGAGCAGAAGGGCTCTGTTTATCATGAGCCTTATGTTGCTGTGCGGCTTCCTTTTCGCGTGTCAGAGCATATGCCTGCATACTTTAAGGCGATTCATCCGGAATATCCCCCGTATGTGCATCAGGAGAAAGCTTTCGAACGGCTGGTTGGAGATGATGGCAGATCCACCCTGGTTGCTACAGGTACCGGCTCCGGTAAGACGGAATGTTTCCTCTATCCGATTTTGGAATATTGCTATCAGCACAGGGGAGAGCATGGCATCAAGGCTCTGATTATTTATCCGATGAATGCGCTGGCGTCCGATCAGGCCAGGCGTATTGCGGAGTTGATTTACGGCAGTGATGAACTGCGGGGAAATGTGAATGTGGGTATGTATGTAGGCGGTCAGGAGCATACGCCTGCCAGAATGATGTCGGAGCACGGTGTCATCACTGACCACGAGACGATGCTGAATAATCCTCCGGATATTCTGCTGACTAACTATAAGATGCTGGATTATCTGCTGGTACGCCCCAGAGACGCTCTGCTCTGGCAGGATAATGATTCGGAGACGTTGAAGTACATAGCTGTTGATGAACTGCACACCTTTGACGGGGCACAGGGCACAGACCTTGCCTGCCTGCTGCGCCGCCTGAAGCGGAGATTGGGTATTTATGACGGTTATTTGTGCTGTGTTGGTACATCGGCGACTATGGGTTCCAAAGATAATAACAGCAGTATCCGGGAATATGCCGCAGAGATTTTTGGAGAGCTTTTTGATATGGACTCTGTTATTACGGAGGACAGACTGACTGCTGCGGAGTTTTTTGAAGGACAGGAGATTACTGAATTTTCCATGCCTTCGCCGGAGCAGATTGCGGAACTGGATCGCCTGTCATCGGAAGATGAACCGGACAATTATCTTCAAGCAGCAGTCCATGCATGGTTCCCGGAGTTTGCATTGGATGTGCTCAGTGACGATGGCCGGCTTGCCCTTGCTGAGGCTCTGATGCACCACAGCTTTATGCAGGCGGTGATCAACCTGACCGGCGGAAAGTATTACCAGGTGTCTGCCATAGCAGAGGAGCTTTCTGCCCACTATCCGGAATTGAAAGACGAATCCCAGGCTATACCGCTGATCAATTCACTTTTTGCACTGATATCCCATGCCCGTATTGAAAAAGTAGGGAAGCTGCGCCCGTTTTTGAACGTGAGTGTACAGCTGTGGATGAGAGAACTTCGCCGTCTGGTGGCAAAGGTAGATCCGAATGAAATTACATATGAGATTGCCCATGCTCTAAACAGGCAGCAGGCAAAGCAGTATCTGCCGGTGGTAAACTGCCGTGACTGCGGTGCAACCGGCTGGGTGTCGATACTGAATGAACGCAGCAATGCGACGATGTTGAATCTGGATGCTTTCTATAATATGTACTTTCGGGCTGATGATAGAGTAATAATGCTTTTCCCGCATGACCATGAGAGGCGTATCAGCGGAATGATTCCTGGAAAACTTTGTCCAGACTGTCTACAGGTCAAACTCGGTGATGAGGGTACAGATAATTGCGTTAATTGCGGAGCAGAGATGATTAAGGTGATGATTCCTAATCCGATTCGTACCTCTGGCTCCAAAGATCATAAGCAGTATATTTGCCCTTGCTGTGGAAGCAGACGTGGGCTTTCTTTGATGGGTGTGCGCAGCGCTACAGAGATCAGTGCAAGTATTTCACAGATGTTTGCCTCAAAATTCAATGATGATAAGAAGACTCTTGCATTTTCTGACAACGTCCAGGATGCCGCCCATAGAGCAGGCTTTTTCAACTCCAGGACCTGGCGATTTGGTTTAAGAACAGCGATTCAGAAGTATTGCGAAGAATTTGGCTCTGGAAAATCCCTGGAAGATTTTCAGAATGGATTTATCAAATACTGGCATGAGAGGATGACGGAGGAGCAATTTGTCAGCTTTTTCATCGCCCCGAATATGACATGGATGCATGCATATGAAGATATGGTGAGTAGGCGGGAGCTTGGAAAAGATATACGTGCACAGAAGCTGGTCTATGAAATCGAACAGCGCGTCAGGTATGAAATTATGCTGGAATACGGTCTGACCGGTAAAATAGGCCGGACGTTGGAGAAATCTGGCTGTAGTGTGCTGTCATTTGCCGGCGAAGATATTTCTGCGATTGCGGAAGCAGTACAGGAGCGTACTGTCAATGAGCTTGGGGTGCTCACCTCTGAGAGCCCGGTTTCATTTCAGCGCATGGTGCTGGGGTATCTGAATCTTATGCGTCAAAACGGTGCGTTTGAGGATTCGGTATTTGATGAGTATATCATGAATAACGCAAATGGATATATGCTTTCCAATGATAGAAACCGTTGGCTTCCAGGGCGCCAAAGCGGCCGCAACACACCTCGTTTCATAGTTGAATATCTTGGCAGCGGCAGGAAGTCCTTTGAATTTGATACGGTCGCTGCTGATAAATATGAAGATTGGATCCAGGCCTGCTGCAGCGAGGTTATGGTGGAAGAGAGCAACTTTCGAGCCATTGGCAGATTTATTCTGGAAGAAGGGGTAAAACAGAAGGTTATTTCTATACTTCCATCCTCTCCAGATTATAAGGTATATGGATTGAATAAGCAGCGGGTTTTTATTACGAATGAAGTGATTCAGATGCGTTGTGATGAGTGCGGTTCTGTATATGCGATAGCGGCAGAAAACGCGGAACTTTGGGCTGGTGCGCCATGTGCGCATACAAACTGCGCAGGCATATTGGAACAATATGAAACATCAGAAGTGAACTATTATGGACGCCTGTACCGGAATGGAGACTTGTCACGCATCAATGCAAGGGAGCACACCGGATTGTTGGAACGGCCAGATCGTGAGGTACTGGAAACCGACTTCAAGCGGGGAAAAGATACCCAGAAACTTTGGGATCCGAATATTCTTTCCTGTACGCCGACATTGGAAATGGGTATTGATATTGGTAACCTGTCAACGGTCATTTTGTGCAGTATGCCTCCGAGTCAGAGCCAGTTTTTGCAGCGTACAGGTCGTGCCGGCCGTAAGGACGGCAATGCCCTGACCCTAGCGGTTGCAAACGCCAGACCGCATGATTTGTATTTTTATTCTGATCCGCTGGATATGATAGCAGGCGATGTAACACCGCCAAGGATTTTTTTGCGGGCTTCTGCTGTGCTGGAGCGTCAGTTCGTAGCATTTTGTATGGATTCCTGGGTGAAGAAAGGGGTTCCGGATGGTGCGATTCCCGATAGAGTTGGTGTGATCCTTAAGAATCTGGATAAGCGTCCGGATAATATGTTCCCGTTTAATTTTCTGAATTATGTGCAGAGTACATTATCGCGGCAGCTGAATTCTTTTATGCAGATGTTCGCAGCCTATCTGGACGATAATGCCCGTCAGGAACTGCAGAATTTTGCGCGTGGAAAAGATTCCCAGATGAGTCCCATGGATATTAAAATTCTGGATGCTTTTGAGGATTTGAAAAAACAGCAGAATGCGCTCCGTGAGAGTGTAGAATCTTTAAAAGCCATGGTAAAGGAACTGGAAGCAAAACCGAAAGACAGTTCCTATGATGAAGAAATTAAAGAACTGAAACAGGAAGAATCTGCCCTTTTGAGCGTTCTTCAGGAGCTTGGGAAAAAGAATGTCTTTAACTTTTTGTCAGATGAGGGGCTTTTACCGAACTATGCTTTCCCGGAGGCTGGAATTATCTTGCGGGCGGTTCTCTTCCGAAAAGAAGAGGAAGGGCAACCTGCGGCTTCTCAAAAGAGCAAATATCAGAAAATGGTCTATGAGTACAGCAGATCTGCATCATCTGCGATCAGTGAATTTGCTCCTAATAACAATTTCTATGTGGATGGACGAAAGCTGACGATCGATCAGGTTGACTTGACTACGGCGCAAACGGCAAAGTGGCGTCTCTGCCCGAACTGCTCTCATGCACAGATTGAGGAGGCCGGAAAGAACACGGCAGCCTGTCCGCGGTGTGGAAGTCCTGGTTGGGCGGATTCCGGTCAGGTCAGAACCATGTTGAAGGTACAGATGGTATATTCCAATATGGATTATACTAAGAGCCTGATCAGCGACGAGAGCGATGATCGTTCCAACGTCTTTTATTGTAAGCAGCTGTTGGTGGATGTAGATGAAGACCATGATATATCGAGTGCCTATGAAATGAACAATGAGGATTTTCCATTTGGTTATGAGTTTGTGCGAAAGGCGACGCTGCGGGAAATCAACTTTGGCGAGAGCGATATGACCGGTGAAAAAATGACGGTCTCCGGAGTAGAAGATGTCCGCAAAGGTTTTAAAATATGCAAATATTGTGGAAAAATCCAGCCGGAAAGAGGCAAATCAAACCATACATACGCATGTAAGACACGTAAAATGACTTCCCTGATGCAGACAGATGCCTACGAAGAATGTTTGTTCCTATATCGCGAATTCACAACGGAAATTCTTCGCCTGCTGGTACCGGCCACAACCATGGATTCCTCATCCGTGCGCATGGAATCTTTTGTAGCGGCATTTATGTTGGGCATGAAGGAATATTTCGGCAACGTAGATCACCTGCGGGCAACGGTAAGTGAAGTGCCGGTTGCGGACGCAGATTACAGGAAACAGTACCTCGTTATCTACGATTCGGTGCCTGGCGGAACCGGCTATCTGAAACAGCTGATGAATGAGAAAGATGCGTTGATTGATATCTTTGAGAAAGCGCTGGCAGTCATGGAACAATGCAGCTGCAAGGATGATCCACAGAAAGATGGCTGCTACCATTGCCTGTATGCATATCGCCAGAGCCAGCAGATCGGAAATATTTCCCGGTCTACGGCGATGCGGATTCTGAAATCCATTTTATCCGGCAAGGATAATCTGAAGAAAATTAATAGAATCAACGATATTAAGGTGAATCCTTTGTTTGACAGCGAGCTGGAACAGCGCTTTATGGAGGCAGTCAGGACAAAGGTGGGAGCAGCCAATGTTAGCGATGCCATTCGAAACGGAAAACACAGTTACTATGTGAAGATGGAGGGAATCAACTGGGAGATTGAACCTCAGGTACTCCTTGGGCCTTCAGAAGGTGTGGCGGTGCCATGTAAACCTGATTTTGTATTTTGGCCTGTATCTGATGAAAAACATTTGCCGGTTGCCGTGTTTACTGACGGGTTCCTATACCACAAAGATAATGTAGCGGATGATACGATAAAGCGGGAAGCAATCCGAAGGAGTGGCAGATTCCGCGTATGGTCATTGAGCTTTAAAGATGTCCAGAATGTTTTTGCACCGCAGGGAGATTATTACACGCCTACATTAGAAGCCGCGAAAATGCCTTCCGGCCAGATGATGTACCAGAACACGGTCAAATCTCTTGGTGTTGACAGCATTCAGCCATCGAAAATGACCTCTTTTGATTTGCTTTTTTCGTACCTGCAGATGCCGGATAGTGAAGCTGTATTTAAAGGACAGGTACTTGCGTATTCGCGATCATTATTGGAACCAAAGCTGCTCCGAAATAATCTGGCGTTCAATAGCTGGAAAACGATTGTGGATGCAGTCAACGATCAGGTGCATTTCACGGATGTTGAATTTGTGTTCTCCGAAACAGCTTTTGGCAGCTGGATTCCGAGAAGTGTGAATGTTCATCTTGGGATTTACGCAGGGATCATCGCAAAGGAGATAAAAAATGGTTCGGTAACTGTGTGTGCTGTTTTAAATGACGAAAAAGAGAAGAGGACAGATAAATATGAACAGGAATGGAATGGCATGTGGCTTTTCCATAATATGATGCAGTTTCTGGATCAGTTTATCGCAGTTTCTTCCAGTGGCCTGGCGCGAATGGATTATCTCACTCTTCCGGTGTCTTCCACAAATGTACAGTCGATTTCGGATGACGATGCCAGCGGATGGGATGCAATTAAAGATCTGTTGTTCGATGATGAAGCCATAACGTTTGTTCAGCTGGCAAAAGAATCCGGAATACCGATACCATGTGAGGATGATATCGGTTATGAGATTGAGGGTGATGACGGAGAAGTCATTGCTACTGCGGAAATCGTTTGGCCGGAGAAACAGATTGCGTTCCTGACCGCAGAACAGATGAATGATAGAGAAAAACTGGAGGAACGCGGTTGGAAAATTATCAATGTATTGGATGCAGCAGATGCATCATTAATGTTTGGGGGTGAAGAAGCATGACGGAAACGACAAAAGTGGCAATCTCATCGGATTTTCTGACGGCCTTTGCCAGGCTTCCGAGAAATGTTCAGGGGAGGGTTACTGAGTTTCTAAATAAGTTCAGGAACGACCCTGCATCGCCGGGACTCCATTATGAGAAACTCAGTCAGGGAATCGACAAGAAGATTTATTCTGCCCGAATTGATGATACTTACCGGGCAATCGTAGTCCGGCAGCAGGAATCAGGTGTATATCTGCTGCTGTGGGTCGATCACCATGATGAAGCATATGCTTGGGCAGCCAGGAAACGATGTGAAGTGAATCCTAAGACTGGAGCAATCCAGATCTTCGATGTACAGACGATTGATGAAAAAACAGCAGACACCGTCGAAGAAAATGAAAAACCGTCTTTGTTTATAAAAGCAAGTGACGAAGAACTTCTGAAATTGGGTCTGCCCGAGGTTCAGCTGAAATATGTACGGGGCATGACGGAGAAATCTGAGTTTTATGCTGTAGAAGATTCGCTTCCCCACGATGCCTATGAATATCTTTCCTGGATTGTGGAAGGCTTTGAAGTCAACGAAGTACTGGAAATGGCTGCGGAAGAAATGGCTGAAGCAGCAGGCGATGACTTGGGAACGGCTCTGGATACTCCAAGCACACTCAAATCTTTTGTCGTTGTTGAAGGAGAAGATGAACTGCGCCGTATCATGGCGGAACCTTTGGAAAAGTGGAGAGTTTTCCTTCATCCGACCCAGCGGAAAATCGTGAAAAAGAACTATTCCGGTTCAGCCAGAGTGTTGGGAGGTGCCGGAACCGGAAAGACTGTGGTAGCTATGCACCGTGCAAAGCAACTGGCGGCATCCTTGCAGGATCGGGAGCGAATTCTCTTTACAACTTTCACAGCCAATCTGGCTGCAGATATCCGGGAAAATCTGAAGAAAATCTGTTCTACAGAGGAGCTTCGCAGGATTGAAGTGATTCATCTGGATGCCTGGGTTAACCAGTTCCTTCGGGAAGCAAATTTTTCTGCTCAGATCGGATATGATGAGGAAATTGATCCCCTATGGGAAAAAGCTGTTTTGGCGGCCAATATAGATCTGCCTTATGATGATGGGTTTTACAAAGAAGAATGGAATCGGATTGTGATTCCGCAGGAAGCGCTGACATTGGAAAAATATGTCAGGGCGACGAGGAATGGCCGGGGTACCAGACTGGATCGAAAGAAGAGAATTCTTGTCTGGAAAGTATTTGAAAATTATCAGAATCTCATGAAGGAAAACCAGATTCGGGATATCAATACCGCTATGTATGAGTGCTCAAAACTTTTGGGGACAATGTCTCGCCGGCCGAAGTATGCTCATATCATTGTGGATGAAGGACAGGATTTTAGTGATAACGCTTATAAACTTCTGCGAGCACTTGCTGGTGAAGAGCATGAAAATGATATTTTTATCGTCGGCGATTCTCACCAGAGGATTTATCGAAACCATCCGACTCTGTCAAAGTGTGGAATTAATGTCCGCGGCCGAAGCAGCATACTAAAGATCAATTACCGTACTACAGAAGAAATACGAACCCATGCCTTCGCATTGCTAAACGGAATCTCCTTTGATGACCTGGATGAAGGGTTTGATCCGGGAGACAAATGTCAGTCACTGACGCATGGAGAAAAACCTGTTATCAAAGAATTTTCGGATGCACGAGAAGAATTTGAGTTTATTGCAGCCGAGGTGGACAAGCTGAAGGAAAGTGGAGTGGCACTGACGGATATTTGCATTGTAGCCAGAACAAAGAAGCTGGTGGACGACTATATTGCACAGTTTACAAAGGCAGGTGTCCGCTCTTATGCAATTAAACGCAATAAAGTGGATGACAGAAGTTTCGAGGGGCTGAGAGTTGCAACTATGCACCGCGTAAAAGGTCTGGAATTTAAATATGTCTTTATTGCTGCGGTAAATAATCGAATCATTCCCCTGCCATCAGCAGTAAATAAGACAGATGCTGTGTCTGAGGCAGAGTCTTTGACATCGGAAAAATGCCTGCTTTATGTTGCCATGACCAGGGCTCAAAAGGGCGTATATATTACAAGCTATGGAAGAAAATCTGAGTTTTTGAAGTAAAGATTAGGAAGGGACATACTACTATGGAAATAAATACGATACTCAGCCAAATTGATCTTGGCAGTTATGCAATGCCGGTATTCCAGCGTGGGTACGTATGGAACAGAGATCAGGTAAAGAAATTATTATCTTCTCTTTACAGAGGATATCCAGTTGGAGAACTATTGGTATGGAATACTGCAACAAATCCAGATCTTTCGCGTGGGGAAGGACCGTTGACGCCCGGAAATGTAAATCTGATTCTTGACGGTCAACAGCGAATGACTTCTTTATATGGAGTTATTCGTGGTGTTCCGCCGAAGTTTTTTGATGGGAATTCCAATGCATTTACTGGGTTGTATTTTAACGTTAAAGAGGAAGTTTTCGAATTTTTCCTGGCTGCAAAGATGAAAAACGACATCGCATGGATTAGTGTCACGGAATTAATGCAGCAGGGGGCATCTAAATTTTTACAGAAAAAGTTGCAGGAAAACCCGGATAATGTTAACTTCTGGCTTTCTCATATAGCTGCGTTGAACAAACTTGATGCGATAAAATCATTAGATATTCATGTTCAAACAGTGTCCGGACCTGATAAAACTATAGATGTTGTTGTTGAGATATTTAATAATGTGAATAGTGGTGGAACAAAACTGAGCAAAGGTGATCTTGCACTGGCCAAAATCTGCGGAGAATGGCCTGAGGCACGAGATGAGATGAAATTAATTTTGGAAAAGTATCATACGGCTGGATATGAATTTTCTATGGATTGGTTGCTGCGTTGTATTACAGTATACTTGACAGGACAACCTTATTTTAATGCGTTAAGTCAAATCTCATCTGATGATATTAAGAAGGCTTTGCCTGAAACAGATAAGATGATCGGAACATGCCTGGATCATATCGGCACGCGACTTGGTCTTGATCATGCCAGAGTACTTGGTGGTGTCTTTGGTATCGTCACGATGATTGGGTATTTAAGATATAACAATGGAAAAATCGCATCGAGTGCTGAGTGGGATCAACTTTTATATTGGTATGTCCACTCCTTTTTATGGGGGCGCTATGCATCATCAACAGAGAGCGCGTTGGCACAAGATTTAAATACAATTAACCGAGGCGATGGTATTGATGGGCTATTACGTCAAATCAAGCAGACACGCGGGGATCTGACAATTCGTCCGGAAGATTTTTGGGGATGGAGCACAGGGGCACGTTTTTATCCTCTGCTTTACTTACTTACGCGGACAAGCCATTCTCGCGATTGGGGAACAAATATAGAGCTTAGCAACAATTTGCTGGGGAAAAATTCGTCATTGGAAGTACATCATATATTTCCGAAAGATCTTTTATATAAAGAAGGAAAGAGCAAAGCCATCGTAAATGCATTGGCAAATTATGCGTTTTTAACAAAAGAAACTAACATTGCAATTTCTAACAGAAAACCGGAGGACTACATACCAGAATACAGGGAGAAATGTCCTGGCGCTATGGATACACACTGGATTCCATCGGATCCGGAACTTTGGAAAATAGAAAATTATGAAAAATTTTTGGAAGAACGTAGAATTTTGTTGGCCAAGGCAGCAAACAGCCTTTTAGATTCTCTTTATTGTGGCCAAATTGCTGATGTAGAACTTCAGGATTATTCGGGTAAACAATATCACGAAGAAACCGTTGTAGAAGAAGAAATTGCAAGTATGTCTTCATGGATGCTTGATCATGGCCTTAATGAAGGAACAATAAACCACGAATTATTAGATGAGTCGGGTAAGACTGTTGCTATTATTGATTTGGCCTGGCCCCATGGAATTCAACAGGGATTAAGTGAGCCTTTGGCGCTTTTATTGAACGAGACAGCTGAGACGCAGGCTGTAGTTGGTAAGTATGGATACCGGTACTACACCAGTGTTGACGAAATTCAAGCATATATTAGGAACACGTTTTTGCGATAATACAATATATTAGAATGTTGGCCAACATGGGGGAGATGTAATGAGTCGGACAGATTTGGATGATAATGAGAAAGAAGAGTATCAGAAATATTTAGATCTTAGTA
>JAJPXQ010000078.1 GCA_021205385.1 Lachnospiraceae bacterium
GTCAATTTTCCTTTAAACAGCTCCTGAATCGCTTCATCCAACGTAGCATAATGATAATAATCCTTGATCTTTCGAAAGATTCCTACTCCATTATCCACAATCATTATTGTAGTATCCATGTAATTTTGAGAAATAAACAGGAAAACATCCTCAGCCAATGAATGATCAATCGCGTTATTCATCATCTCCATAAATGAGTATTGCCAGATTCTTACAATATTATTCGACAATTTCTTAATGTACTTATCAATATATTCCATATAAATAGAATCTTCTTCAAGCAATTCTCCCTGTGATCGTTTTAGATGAACAACGTTCTGACATTTCACAAGAGTATATCTTTTATTGTTTTTTGGGTCTTTTGAAATGACTCCATCTTCTTCCAATTCTCTGAAATAGCGATACACCGTATTCAATGATATCTGAAAATTTTCGGACGTTTTTTTCGCAATACCATCCTGACCTTCAGATATCTTCTCCAGAATATATCTTTTTATATGTTCGCGTCGTTCCTGTGAAAAACTCATAGCATCCTCCAGAATTTTTAACTTTATTTTTCATTTTTTTAATTATAACACTCCCGTGTTTGCCTGTAAAGTTAAAATCCGTTCTTTAACGTAAAAATACCGCTCCAGGATTACTCCGGGGCGGCAATCATTACGCAGCGTTTCCTTTTTACTTCTGTCTGAAAATCAGCTTAAATACCTTCCGCACGAATGGCTGGATGAAAAACAGCTGACTGAAAAACGCAAACGGGAAGTTGTAGCATACCAGCTTCAGCCAGTTCGCCAAAAATGTCAGAATATGGAAACCGTTATAATACGGATAATAAAACAGGGCCGCCAAAAAGCTCATCGTCGGCACCATCAGACCAACCGTGGCACAGATCACTGCGCTCTCAAAAATGACCGGATGCGTTTCCTTTGGATTGAAATTCATGCAGGCCAGTTTAAAGGAACAGGGGCTTCCCAGCACACACTCCAGTACGTAAGCAAAGCAGAATTCGATCAGAATCAGTGCCCAAATGGGAAGCATGCGCCCGAACATATAGACCCCGCCCTG
The DNA here is from genome assembly GCA_021205385.1 of Lachnospiraceae bacterium. GTDB lineage: Bacteria > Bacillota > Clostridia > Lachnospirales > Lachnospiraceae > Hominiventricola. The sequence continues at coordinate 1,063 of JAJPXQ010000078.1, forward strand.
CGCCTGGATAGCGTGAAGCACGCTGTCGGCTCCGGTCACTTCCATGAGTGTCGCGCCATTGATCACATAAAGGCTGTAAAATACGTACCCGTGTACTGTAATAATCACGGTAATAAGTGCGAAAATCATTCGCTGAAACTGGTTTTTCGGCATTTTCTTATTCTCCTTTTCTCTCTGATTTGCAACAGGCAAAAACAGCAAAGCGTCCATACGCAGCCCGCCATTGAAACCGTCACACAAAAACATGCTTTACTTTGCATAGATTACAAATGAAAAAATTTTCAGGACAAAAAAACACAAGCATGCTATGCTTCTGATCCTCTTCGCCGTATATCGTCCCGTGATCAGATTTATGTGCATAGCACTACTTGTGTCGTTCCTTTATGATTCAATTGTATCTAAACTGCAAAGCCAAACTATCTGGGATTATATCTTTTTTTGACCGCAAATTCAAATGGACATCTTTTACAAAATTTCCTCTGATTATCCATCTTTTCTCTCCTTCTTTCTGAATCTGCCGCCTTGCGTTTGCAGCCGCAATTTTTCATACAATGTCTATACTGTTTCTATGATTGTTTTATATGATTGTTTTATATGATCGTTTTGTATGATCATTTTCACGCTTTCCACAGGCTGTGCAGATTGCAATATGCGTAAACCGCTTCCACTTCGTCGCCTTCACTGATCGCGAAGCATGCGGACGGCTTCTCTCCTGGTTTCAATTCCCTGATCTGCGCACCTTCTTTGGTTTTCAGTGCGATCCACTCAATATAGTGCTCCGGAAGCATCGGATGATCCACGGAACCTACGTTGACCTTCACAAGATTCTCCTCTACAGTGTATACCGGCACATGCTTCTCCGCAGCCGCGTCCGTCGTGCCGGGGATCAGCTCTTTCATCTTCTGACCGCAACATACAAGCGGCGTACCCTGGTCTTTCACTTTCATAGCAATATTCCCGCAGCTTTCACAGATATAAAATCTCATTTCCATAGCAAAATTTCTCCTTTCTTGTTCGCATTTTCCCAGTTACAAGGGGCTTTCCCCACTTGCTGCATAGGTTCATATTACATAGGTTCATATGGCATAATTTCATATGGCATAGTTCCACATGGTCTTCGCGGGAGGTGTGAACGCCCGCTTGAAACAATTCCATCAGTCGGTACAGTGCCCATGTCTGCACGCATGGCCTTCTTCCTGATGATGTCCGCCACATCCGCCGCCATGATGTCCCTCTCCATGATGGCTGCACTGCACATCCGGTACATACTCCAGCGTCCCTGCAAGCAGCGCCTCCACAGCGGCATCCGCATCGCCGTTCACTCCGCCGTACAGCTGAATCCCTGCGGAAGCAAGGGCCGCCTGCGCGCCTCCTCCAATCCCGCCGCAGATGAGAACATCCGCCTGCAAAGCATTCAGTACCTCTGCCAGCGCACCGTGGCCTTTCCCATTCGTGCTGACTACCTCGGAAGAAACAATCTTCCCGTCCTCCGCATCATAAACCTTAAACTGTTCTGTGTGACCAAAATGTTGGAAAATCCGGCCATCCTCATAGGTAACCGCAATCCTCATAATCGTTTCCCCTTTCATTCTCTGGTAGATTTGATAAAGTACCTGCATATGGCAGTCCTTCCCCTGGCAGAACTGATTCCTGCCATCGCAGAGACGGCACTCGCCGCCTTCAATCCTCAATGGCAAACCATCTACCAGCGCGTCCGCCAGCTTTCTGCGGGCAGAATCGTAAATCTTCTGCGCCGTCGTCCGCGCAATCTGCATCCGCTGGCTGCACTGCTCCTGAGATAATCCTTCCCTGTCGATCAGCTGGACCGTCTCATACTCATCTACTGTCAGGATGACCGGTTCCTTCCCTTCTGCATCTCTCACCGGAATAAACTCTGTCGTCTGTGGAAAATAACAGATCGTCCTGCATTTGGTCGGTCTCGACATCTGGATACCTCTCTCATTCTTTTTCCTGTTCAGAACAACAGGCTACAAATCTACGCTTCGTCACCGTTTGCTCTGAACTGTTATATCAGGTGTTTTCTCTACCTGTGGAACAGTATACCTCGGTTTTTGGCATATGTCAATAATTATTATTGACATATGCCAAAAATAATGGTATTGTTTTCCTGTTCATTCCGTGATATTCTTACAGAGAACATCCACCATTCCTGTTCACTGGATGTTCATTGCCAATGCAGGGTATCATGGCATAAATATTTTTCATACATATATGAAAAGCGTAACTATTCAAAGCAGCTTTGAAAAACCTGAATCGAGGTGAAAGAATATGAAGTATATCTGTGATGTCTGCGGTTATGAGTATGACGAAGCGATCGGCGATCCGGATAACGGAATCGCGCCGGGTACGAAGTGGGAAGATCTTCCCGAAGACTGGGTATGTCCGCTCTGCATGGTTGGCAAAGATCAGTTCAGTCCCGAAGCGTAATATTTCAATGTCATTCTGAACTGTGCAAAAAAATATCTACAACAACACATTCTAACCAACACGAAGGAAGGGGTCTCATTCTATGAACAGTGATCGCATCCGCCAGCAGTTCGCATTCTGTCTGGAAATGGACAAGGAAAAAAAGATTGGTCGGCAGACCTACCTGTCAGATGGTGTCAGAAAAGAAAATGATGCGGAACACGCCTGGCACATGGCTGTCATGACATTGATTCTCAGTGAATACGCCAATGAAGAGATCGATGTCCTGCGCACCATCAGTATGCTGCTGCTCCATGATGTTGTAGAGATCGATGCAGGCGATACTTACGCTTACGACGAAGAGGGAAAAAAGACACAGCAGCAGCGAGAGCTGGCTGCGGCGGATCGGCTGTATGGCCTGCTTCCTTCCGATCAGAAAGAAAAGATGCGGGCACTTTGGGATGAGTTTGAAGCCTGCGAAACACCGGAAGCAAAGTTTGCACGCACGATGGATAATATCCAGCCCGCCATGCTGAACGCTGCCGCAGGCGGAAAAGCCTGGAGCGAGAAAGGCGTACATCTAAGCCAGATTCTTGAGCGAAATAAGAACACCGCGAACGGTTCGGAAGCACTCTGGGACTACTCACGGGAGAACTTTATCGAGCCAAATGTAAAAAATGGGCAAATAAAAAAGGGCTGAACATCAGCCCCCTGCCAAACCAACGATCAGGCTGCATCCTCCGGGCGGCAGCCTGTTTTTGTTGTTTTTCTTGTTTTTCTTGTTTTTTCCGCCTTTTCGCTGCTCTGAGAATCCCGCACCGAGTACCATATGTCAGCCAGACTCCTGCCCGCCAACGCTTCTATCCCCCGAACCTCATCCGCAAAATACGCCTCCAGATATTTCCGCGTCTTAGGCAGCATTACACTTTTATCCCCTTCCGGAACCAGATATTCTTTCCGCTTCCGCAGATAAAATCTCTTGAAACGTTCATAAGCGGAAGAAAACCAGTACGGCAGCATCACGAATTCATAAAAGCCGTAATTAAAGCCCTTCATAATCTGTAATTTCTTCGCTGCCCTGTCAGAAACCGCCCGCTCATTTCCTTCATTCGCGCGAATCGAGTAGTCCAGATTCTCATCCTCCCCGATCCCAATGAAGTCGAACAAATCCTGACAAACCGCCTTTTCATCATGAACAAATTCTTCAAAAAAGACCAGACGAATATTTTCTCTCGAAAAATGTTCCAGATATTCCTGAATACAAGTATAATAACAACTCTGAGAAAACACCAGATACTTCAGCCGTTGTTTCATAATCTGTGTTTCCTGTTTTTTATCATCCAATATGGAATGCACATAACGGTCAAACGCTTCCGCATGCCCATACTTCTGATCGATCTCCACCATTCCCTTCGAAAGGAACCCCCGCGCGAGAAAATACTTATAAGAAGAGTAAGCACGGTCAACCGGATTGCGCATCATAAAAATCAGCTTTGTGTCCGGTGAAAAATCATGACAGACCTTTTTCGCGCAGCCGGTAAACGTCAGCCCGGCATTCACCTCTCCGCATCGTCTTGGGTCATCCTTCGCAATATGGCCATAGTAGCGCTTTTTATAATACCATTTGCGACCAAAAAACCACAGTCCTTCGACACGATAGTACATCGGCTCTTTCACATCACGGCACAGCACAACATCTTTATGCTGCCGCAATATCTCAAATAATGTCGTCGTCCCGCATTTTTGAAACCCCATGCACAAAAATTCAGGATTTCTGCCGCTTTCCTTCTGCTCCATATCATGTCCTCCGACCTGCTGCTGTCTGCTTTCGTCATCGTCTGCAGCAATTGGCCGTATGCTTTGTTCTATTTCACTGTTCATTTCACTGTTCAGGAGAAATAGTAACTGTTCATAGCTGTTCCGTTCACTTTACAAAAATGACTCCCACAGCATCATAAGGCCAAGCCCAAATAATACGACTCCCGTCACGCGATTGGTCGTCTTATCCTTCATATGATTCGACATTGCTGATGATACCAGGGCAGACACCAATGTAAACACAATACATAACACCAGTGCCGGAATGTAATTCGTGACATCTCCAAAATAAAAGTGAGATACCGCACCGGTAAAAGCGATAAAAGTCATTACAAATACACTGGTGCCAACTGCTGTTTTCAAATCATAGCGGAGAATCGTCGTCAGGATAAAGAGCATCATCATCCCGCCGCCAAGCCCCATAAAACCGCAATAAAATCCGATGCCGACTCCACAGATAATGGAAAGGAGCATTCTCCTGTTCTCCGGTATCTGAAGACCAAGCTTTGCCTGCTTAGTCGCAGGTAAAACGATAAAGCGCAGCCCCATCAAAGTAGTAAATACAACCGAAAGACGCCCCATCTCCAGATCCGGCATATACTGGGAAAAATAACTTCCCAATATAGTCATAAGGAGCACTGCTGCCACCATAATCGCCCCGTGCTTGAGGTCCAGATTGTCATTTTTCTTATATACATACGCGGAAAACGCAGAAGCCAACACATCAGAGGCCAGTCCGATTCCCACCGATTCATACCATGGAACGCCCAGAAACGTCACCAACATCGGGACGATCGCCGTTGTCGCTGACATTCCCGCAAACCCAGTGCCTACACCCGCTGCAATCCCGGCTGCCGCACAGACAATAAGCAATCTCAACATAACTGTTTTATCCTTTATCCGTAAACCTAACTGCCATATTAATACAGGTAACTGCGAATATCAAGAAACAGAACATAAAAAAAGAATAAACTTTTTCTGACATTGTTATTATAATTTCCCTGTCCTTTTTGTCAAGCATTTTTGCCGGACTTCCTGTTTCTCTTCACGTACTATTCTCAGTTTCATCCTGGTTTTTATGTGCGCGTGCTTCTGCCGTATTGTTCCTTGAGTTCAGAGAGCACTTCATCGGCCGGAAGCCCTTCCATCCGCTCTTTGCGCTCCAAAAATTCCGGACGCTGGCAAAGCTTTGCATTATACTCCTGGATCGTTTTCACCAGGTATTCGTCCGCTTTCACCTCAATCAGGCGCAGCTGATATTCTTCTTCTGAAAGAAACAGAGGCAGTACGCTGACATACTTGCGAAGAGTCTCTTTTGTCTGCATCAGATTGTAGGATTCCAGGAAACATTCCGCGGCCTCTTCAAACTGAAAAAGCCCCGCATACGCTGCACCCAGATTATTCCAGACTGCCGCGTAAAACTGAGATCCGAGCTTCCCGGGGTTGCGGTTTTTCAGAATCTGCCGGTATACCCAGGCCGCACGCGCATACATTTTTTCCTTGACCAGGTAATCGCCTCGCAGCTTTTGCTTCATCTCATCCGACTGCACTTCCAGCTTGGCTATCTGTTCCTGAAAATCCCGCATTTCCTGGCCATTCAAATACCCTGCCTCACGAAAAATCGGGAGGACAAAAGACGCCACATTTCCTTCAGAAACAGCCCCCTTGTGCTTCCCCTCCTGGAGACGGGAACCGGTGGTCCCAGGGTGCGCAGCAGATCCGGATACCACGCGGGCTGTCCGCTCTCTGGTACTTTCAATTTTTTCCAGCTGCTCATAAAGCTGCCGGTAAAGACGGGTCAGGTGCAGTTCATCCCGAATCCAGTCACACAGTTTCTCATTGATAATGCTCTCATCGATGAGACAGATATTATTATATAGGTAAAAACACAATTCCTCCAGCGAATAGATGCCGGTACGGATATTTTCTATATAGTAAGGCTGAGTCGCCTGCTGGGGCAGACAAAGATCATAGCTCATAACAGAACCTCCTTCGGTTCATTGAGGACGCTTTTACAATAAGATATCCCGGCTCCAGTTTAAACCGGATGATTTATACAGACCTCCAAACCCCAGATCCTCAATGTCAATATGGCAAGAGGCAGGGGACGAAAAATAGACCGTCATCCGCAGCCTGGTCGCGCGATCCGGCCGCTTCGGCAAGCCGGGAAGCCGCATTGTGTGTATCACCGGATCCCCCGGCGTCATCGGACGCGAAATCACACGAATCTCACGCTCGCCATGCGGAATGAATTCACACACATGATGTACCTCATACCAGTTCACACCAGCATTCACCAAAGGATAATAGTTTTCTTTTCCGCGGATACACATTTCCATGCCAATGTTCCGGTCAACCATATCATTGCCGCCGAAAATAATCTCTCCTCCCGCCGTAATACCAGCGCGCTCCATCGCCGCATAGCAGGCTCCCATGGAGTAAAGATTCATGCCCTGATAGGCGCGGCGTCCGCTGCAGAGGAACTGAATCGAGCGCACTGCCCAGCTTTTATTAAAGTAATCTCCCATCAAATAACTGACCGACACGGTACGGCGCTCAAACAGTTTTTTCAACAGCTCAAAGAAAAGTCTATCTTTCTCTTTTTTCCATTCCTCATCCGCGCGTCCGTCCCGAACCGCATCGTCCATTGACTGGCAGGCAACCGGCTCCGCCTTCGCAATCGCCGGTTTAGTAGAGCGGTCTATGTGCAAAATGTAGCCAACAATTGCTTCTTTTTCATAGGTGAGCAGCGCGACATCCTGCATCCACAATTCTTTTTTCTGGTGAATCGTATAGTAAAAGAAAGAAGACAGATAATCCTGAATATATATCTGTTTTCGGTCAACGCCAAGCCGCTGCAGCGCCTCGACGAGCAGCTGATTCAGCGTCTCCGAAAGCTGCCGCACGGAAACCATCACCTGAAGCTTTGTATTTTCTGTGAGCAGCTTCAGCCCCGCCATGCATTGTTTCAGGTAAATCGCCAGAATTTCTTCCGGCGCAAATACCGTGCCATTGCTTTCAATCGTCTCTCCGGCCTCAACCTTTCCAAACACTCTCAAAATCCGGTGAAGATCCTTATTTTCCACTGATGCACCGTCAGAGCCGTCCCAGAGACTCCAAAACCCATTTTCATCCTGCCGAAGTCCCGCCGCCAGCTGCGTATGCTCCTCCATGCCAAGCGTCAGCGGTTCTTTTACTGACTGATGCCAGTAAGTCACCTGCGCATATTCCGGATTCAAATCAATTCCCACAATCAATTCATTCGTTGCCTGTATCATACTCTTACCCGATTTCTATATTATACCAGTGTAAATACCTCTTCCGCCAGATATTCCAGAGTCAGCCACGAATCCAGAGTTTCTGCAAACTGTGCGTCGTCACCGGTTCGGGCCGCGGCGCAAAGCCGGTTCAGCATGCCATATTTGCCCGCAACAGCACCGTTCCAACGCGAAGCGTTATCCGCATGATCAGTACGTTCTGCCGCTGAGCTCTGGCGAGGGGGCGTATCCTTTGATTCTTCCTGGTCCGCTTTTAACGTCCATTTGTCCGTGCGAATCTCTCCTTTTGCAGTATTTTCCGCTTCAGGAGGAAGTTTTTCTACAAATCTGCACTCCAGTTCTTCCCCGTCAAAGAGCGTAAACTCCCGCACAAAAATGCCCTCGAAACAATTCGGCACCACTTCTGTACAAACTGCAGCGCCGGTCCGGCGCGCAGTGTTATCCGCGTTATCCGCAAGATCTGTCTCCGAGCCTTGCTGCGGAGGCATTTCCATATAGCGATACTCGATCTGCACCGTGCTTTTGGGATTGCCGACATACTCCGCAAATACATGTCCCTGCAGCTGCAAAGGCTTCCTCAGTTCTTCATCAAAACGGCGGTAAAACGCAAAACGCATTCCTTTTGTATTGAATTCTTCCAGCATTTCCGCCGCATAAACCCTCTGCGGCTTAGACAGTGAAACCGCTCTCGCATAGTGCTGCAGCAGCGCCAGCCGACATACCTCTTCCTGCTCTGCAAGGCCTTCTGTCCCGCCCAGCCGTCGGTATTCTTTTTCTATATAAGCAAAAACCGGTTCCGCCACCGGAAGTCCTTTCACAAAATATTCGTATGCTTTCAGGTTCACATAGGCCTTGCACAGCTTTTTTCGTCCCAATTTACGGACATACGCCTCAAAAATCGGCTCCGAACCCTGCGTTCCCTGCCTGGTGAACAGCATCATTGTGAGAATCTTTTCCTCAATCAGCATGGTATCCAGGCCAAAATCATTGGCCGCGTCCCAGACCTGCCGCATATCTTCGACAGAACCTTCATAGTAAAGCAGCAGATAGCGCAGCAGCTTGTCATCGTATTTTCCTTTTGCGAAACACCAGTGGCAGAGCGAAAGCAGCATCGCGTTTTCCTCAAACTCCACTTCCAGCACCATGCGGCTGCAAATGCGCACCAGCTGAATCAGCGGAATATTCTCCGCGCCATACGCATTCAAAAGCGCAAATGCCTCTGTGCATTTTCCTTCTTCGGCGAGCAGGGTAATCATCGCGGCTTTGTCTACACAAGCATACGCCTCATAGGAAATCTGATCCAGAAACTCCGGCAGCGTATCATCCCGTAGATGTTCCATATAGTATGAAAGAACCTGTTTCCGCAGCTCATCCCGAAATTTGTCAGAAAATCTCTGCTGTTCGCAGCCCGTACGAAAATACGGAAGCAGGCGGTCATTCATCAACGATGCTTTCTGGCTTTCCACACAGAGGAAAACCACCAGTCCGGACTCCTCCGGTACTTTCTTTGCGCACCATGCGAGCAGCTTTTCATCTTCAAAAATATGCCGGATTCGGCAAACCCTGCCGGCTTCGATGCGCTGCCCTTTTTCATCTACTGCAAAAACAGCGCTGTCCGGATCATAAATCCGAATCGCTCCTCTGCCGTTTCGCAGATTCACAGACCGCTCTTCCGGGATGCGCGCGGAACGCACCACAATCTGACGAATCTCCGGCAGATCACAGGTAACCTCATACGTAAATAAGATCCGGAGCAGTTTCTGCGCAAGCTGCGTGGTAAGCATGCTCTCCCGCAAAAACTTCTGATAGAGCACCACCAGATCGTCCGTCACATGAGCCGCTTCCAGCTGTTCCATCACAAAACGCTCCATCGCCGCGCGATGATTCACCCAGGTCTGCGGGTCACTGTCACGATTCTGCACAATACTCCGATACATGGCCGCACGCCTGTGGTAATCAAGGGAAGTATCGTAAGCAAAATACATACGGATAATCTGCGGCAGATCCGCAAAGCAGACACTGGACGGCTGATCTTCCTGATCCGCTCCTTCCCCCGGCTCCGGAAAAGCAGGCAGATCCATTGTCCGCAGATAGGCCTCATAAAGCCCGTTCATCCGCTGTCCACTCTCTACGCCCAGCGAATACCACGAAAAGTACCGGCGCTCCATCTTTTCCCCGCGAATCAAAAGCTGACAGATCGCCCGCACCAGGTCATCCGAAGGATAAAGCCGCCAGCCATTGGCAAGCACTTCAAAAAGCCGACGATCATAATTCGTCCGATGCATGGCCAGATTCGCCGTCTGGCGAAGTATCTCAGCGGTCATCACTTTCTCCTGATCCGCAAAGCGCAGCAAATGGAGTTCAAACTCGCCCAGATGGCGCATCAAAAACGGGTTCTCCCTGAGCACCAGCCAGGCCTCCACATAGAGAATCCGGCTGCGGCACCCTCGTTGAAATTGTTCCGCCACTGCCTCATAGCGCGCGTCCGCATTGTTTAAATACTTTTCCTGAAGATAGAAAAGAATCCACAGCAGCTGCCAGTTCGCAGAATCACGATAAAACTGTTTGCCAACCTCTTCTTCCACCCGATCCACATAAGATGCTTCCCGATAAAAAAAAGTCGTAATATACAGGTAAAAACAATAGCGCTCCGGCGTATTCAGCTTCTCTTTCTGCGCCTCGACCTGCTCCAGCAGCTTTTCTGCCTTATGTTTTCTGCCGTCAGCAAAATACATCTGAATCAGAAAAAGATCTGCAAACGGGTCGTCCCCGCCCGCCCGCTTGTAACTATTGATCACACTGACCGAACGCTCCGTCCAGGTAGGAAGATCAATCTTCTGCAGGCGGAAGCCGATGTAAAGTTCCTCCAGATTTTTTCTCATAATTTTGCGGATATGCGTCTGGCGGTCCTTTGCCCACTTGGGCTTCTTTTTTGCCGCCACCGCAATCCGAATCTTCTGCGCACCAGTCGTCAGCGTCAGCCAGGCATAATTATTCCCCGCATGCATCAGATTCGTATCCAGCACCAGATTCAGATCACAAGTGCTGCCTGCAAACTCATCCGTCGAAAGAAGCGTACGCTCCGGCCGCACAAAAAGAGCGTCTGACTCCACCAAAATCGTCTGAACTCCCCAGGTATTCTTCCGAAGCTGAATTGTCTCCTGCACAGGCTCCTTCAACTCTCCGTAGTCCAGCTCGCGGACATCCACAGAGAGTACAACGGCTTCTTTCAGATCCGCTCCGACCAGAAACTCCTCCATGCTGCGATAACTCACTTCCGGCAGGCACAAGCCCTCATAGAGCGCAGCCAGCCCCGGCCATGTCTCCAGAAAAGACCGGAATCCGGGAGAAATAAAGCAGCGATATGCCCTCTGGTAATTTGTCTGTGCCAGCTCAGCGAATCCCGCAAGGTCAGAAAAAGGCAGTTCCTGACTCTCCTGCCCCGTTTCCTCTATCCGCACCTGATAAGGGATCTCGTATTCCCCGCAGTCACAACAAAGCACAATTTTTCCTTCACCAGACTCTCCTGCACAGTCAGAAACGTGCTCCGGCTTCAGACCGCTGCAGTCGAACTGATAATGAATCTCATTCGAAATACCGTGGAACTCCGCCGGTTCACAGATCATCCGCACATCAGAAGGATACAAAAATCCATGAACCCGCTGCCCTGCGGCACCTTCTATAAAAAACTTTCCATGCAGCACAGCGCCCGGCGCTCCCACAAGTTCAAGCTTTTCCGGGCGAATCACAATGCGGCCCTCTTCGTATTCAAATATTCCGTTCAGTAGTTGTTCGATTCGTCTTTTCAATCTTTTTCACCTATTGTAATGGCTGTAGTTGCATTCAACATTCCGCAAATCTTATATGTAGAAAATATACCACAAAAAAGCGTCCACTTCCATACCTTTTTAAAAAGAAAAAAGGATACCCCCGCCAGAAGGTACCCTTTTACAACTATACACATCCCCCACACAAGGAATGCTGACAGCAAATCTGCAACAGCTATTACTTAAAATTCGGTTTTGAAAAGCTCTCATAATATTCTTCCAAAAACAGTTCCGCCCTTTTGAATAAT
>JAJPXQ010000135.1 GCA_021205385.1 Lachnospiraceae bacterium
TTATCAACCACCTTCCTTGGAATTCCCTATACTTGAATTATACAGGAAGCTCCTTATGTATGGACTCCTCGTCCTCAGTAATCACATCTTACAACAAGAAGGACAGGAGCAACAATCTGGAGTTGTTTATATGAAATATACAGAAAAGTTATATATCTTTTGAAATGTCCTTCAATCCGGAAAGATATTCGTCCGAATCCTTAAACTGCTGTTTTAAAATCCGCAAAAGACTCTTTACTGCCTTGGATGGCGGAGTCTGCCCAGGAAGCACCGCATAAATATTGCATAGATAGGCCGGATTAAACGGCAGCGCTGTGACTCCATCGGAATTTGATCTGACCAGCCCGCGAGGTAGCAGTGCGACTCCCTGCTCTTTCTTGACAAACTGAAGAGCTTTGGTGACTCCATTCACCTCACAGATGATAGGAGGGGTAAACTGATGTTGCTTCAGAATTTCTCTTTCCATTACACGACTATCTCCCGAACGGTTCAGATAAAAACACTGATCCCGAAAAGCAGCCAGTCCAATCTCGCGATATTTTTTTAAATTCTCTTCTCGATTCAACGCATTCGGAATCACCAGATAGATTTCATCCTGATATACGGTATGGTAATTCAATACCGGATTTTCATCATGAGTCCTCATCACTGCTATTTCACAGAGGCCCCCCAACAAATATTCTACAGAAAATGTACTTTCCGCCTCCGAAACCTTCAATTCGATGTTCGGGTTGGCAGTCTGAAAGAAAGGAAATACATGACGGGTCATAAAATAAGCAAAATCGGGCTCTATCATGACATAAATTTTCTGTTTATAATCATTTCTGAGCTTTCCCAATCTATGTTCCAACACACGTTTTTCGGCAAGTATCGCCATTGCCCCATCAAAAAAAATTTTGCCTGCGTCCGTCAGTTCCATATTCCCATGATTTCGCTCAAACAGTCTACTTCCCACCTCTGTTTCCAGATTCTGCAGATTTCGCGACAAGGATGGCTGGGATATATATAATAATTCTGCGGCGCGGGATATGTTTTTTTCCTGAGACAACACCAGAAAATCTTCCAGGCTTCTTGTGTTCATCAGACATCCTCCTTTATGGATACTTCAGGTGGAGTTTCGAACTCTTTCATGATTCTGTCAAGACGGTCATCCTTGCATCCTTGAATACTCGAATCCCTCTGTTCTGCTTTAATCAATTCACTGACCAGATAACGCTCCGTTTTCGACAGAGAATGATATGGGTGTTTCAATAACCCATATTCAATGTAAACCGGATTCTCAATGTGGAAATATATCACTTTGTCATTTGAAATCTCGTTATTCGCAGGCATAAATCCACACCCCAATCCCTCACAAACCAGCCGATTTACCATAATGCTGTTGCTCGTTTCATACGCCACAAGCGGCGTCAGGCCTTCCCTCTCGAACAGCCCTCTGCTCGCAGAGCCAATGGATGTATTTTCATCAAACAGTACAAAAGGCATGTTAATAAACTCAATTAGCCGGACAGGTTCTGCAGGAAATGCGGCTTGATTTCCAGGCATCTTACATCCTGATGACATGCATAGTAATAATTCCCTACGGAAAAATGGTATAAAATCCAGATTAAATGGAGTTGCCAGATCAGTAGTAAGCGCAATGTCTACGCTTTTTTCCTGCACATATCGATAAAGTTCAAACGTGTATCCTTCTTTTAAGGTCATCTCACACTGCGGAAAACGGCTCTGAAATTTTGGAATTAATGAGGCAATTGCCTGTACTCCTTCATGCGGAGTAACCCCAATCCGAAGACTATGCGTATTTCCAGACTGTAGATTTTGAATAGAACTTCTGGTGGCATTTTCCAAATCTATAATCTTTTGCGCCGATTGCAGATAAATTCTTCCCGCCTTAGTCAAATGCATTTGCTTTTTGTCCCTGTAGAACAGGGGTAATTGAAGTTCGCTCTCCAGCGATGCCAGATATTTACTGAGCGCAGGCTGAGAGATTCCAAGCTGTTTTGCTGCCATGGACAGACTTTTGCAGGATGCAATTGTTGTAAAATATCTCAGTTGTTTTAAATTCATGGCATTCCCTCTGATAATCAAATATCCGGAAGTCAAAAGTATAACTTATGCGTATATAATATATAAACGGTTTCTCATTGTCAAGCGATCCGATTTTCCTTTACGCTTATCATGTTGATTAGAAACTCAATTATATACACAAAGGGCAATTCCATGAAAGCAACATTAAAAATCGAAAAAAAAGAACCTGTCTGCTGCCTTGCATCTGAAATAACTTATATGCAGAAAAAACAGTGGTGCGACGCTACCTTCGTACCACTGAGGCTCAGTTTTATGAAACCGCGCCAGTATTATCCCTATGACCCGGATCCATTTCAACGCTATCCCCTGATTGTTTTCCTGTGCGGTGGCGCATGGCAGAAAATGGATCGTAATGTCTGGATGCCAGAACTTACATATTTTGCGAAACATGGCTATGCCATTGCAAGTGTTGAATACAGTACGTTTCCTTTCACTGAACATCCAGAACGGCTTATGGAAGTAAAAACGGCCATCCGTTATCTTCGGGAGAACGCAGAGGAACTTCACATCATCCCTGATCAGATTGCTGTCTTAGGTGAAAGCGCTGGAGCTTACCTGGCTGCTTTATGCGCCTTGACAGGTGACGATTTCCGATACAAAACTTCATATTTTGACACACAAAGCGATGCTGTACAAGCCGCCATCACCTGGTACGCGCCGACTTTGATCAGCACGATGAATAACAGCAAACTTCGGGTACGAATGGACAATTTCCCTGATCTGCCAGAGCTTGTTAACGCCAAAACGCCGCCTTTTCTCATGTTCCACGGAAAAGCGGACCATCAGGTTCCCTACCAACAAAGCGAGCTTTTATATCAGTCACTCCAGGAACAAGGGATCGCCAGTGACCTTTATCTTATCGAAAATGCTGACCATGGAGACGGACACTTTTTTCAAAAAGAAATAAAAGAATATGTACTCCATTTTCTAAACACCAAATTCAAAAATAAATTGGACAAGAAGGAGGCAAAACTATGGCATTCATAAACATGAATTTTTATTCTTACTACCTGGGAATGGAAACCCCGCTGACTGTGCTGCTCCCAGAGCATCGAGGTAAAGCTCCAGAGCTTATCAATCAGAACTACCCCGTTTTATATCTGCTACACGGACACTCCAATGACAACACAACGTGGATCCGCAGTTCAAACATTGAAATATTGATCCGCGATTGTGACTGTATTGTGGTGATGCCCACAGCACACCGATCATTTTATGCCAATAGTCTGAATGGACTTCCTTACGAAGATTATCTGGTCAAGGAACTTCCCATCGTAATATCCAACTTCTTCCACGCCTCCCTGAAGCGCGAGGATACTTACATTGCGGGCATATCTATGGGCGGATATGGGGCGCTCAAATATGCAATGAAGTATCCTGAAAAATACGGACATGTTGCCTGTCTGTCTGGCGCCGGCGATGTCTATGACAGTTCTGAACGTGCACGCCGGATGTCTAAGGTAAGTGACCAGAAGACGAATATGGATTTTCTTGACCATATTTTTGGAAGCAGAGAAAACTTTCTTGGCTCAGACAACGATCTGAAAACCCTGGTGAAAAAGCTCGACGCCCGCACTGATATAGAGCAGCCTCAGATGTATATTTGCTGCGGTGAAAGCGATCCACTTTACAGAAACCACTTGGAACTAAAAAGTCTAATTCTGAATGAAACGAAGCTTGACGTACAGTTCAGTGAACTTTCGGGTTCTCACAACTGGGACTATTGGAATCGCGAACTACCCAGAATTCTTCAATATTTTTCATTGAATTCTGGTGAAGCTTCCAATATATAGACAGAGCGGATTAGAGACTGCCATATCATCTGTGACAGTCTCTTTTTATTGACAAACGCCCTCAAAAATCCATGTCCATCCCTTATCTGAGGACTCAAAAATAATTCCCTCGCTCTCGATCTGATCCGTCGTGACCAGCACCGTCAGCACACCGTCTTCCTCCTCCGGCATACAGAGATAATCATAATCCTGCGCAGCGAATCGATACTCGGCAGTGGTCTCCATAAGCTCCTCCGCCGCGTCCATGTCGAGCACAATCTGCGTAAAGCTCTCGCCACCGTCCCAGGTGACATAGAGCCGCGAATAAGAGCCCGACGCGCTGCCAAGCCCCGCAACGCCCCAGTTCTCATCATAGAAGATCAGCCCTTCCGCCACTCCGGCTGCTCCCAGGAAGGGATCGCCATTCACATCCGTCCAGCTCGCGCCGCCATCGTCCGTACCCTGGAGCGCGTAGGCTCTGCTGCCCGCCGCCGCGTCCACGACAACCAGCCGCCAGCCCCTGCTCTCATTCAGGAAATAGTACATCGTGCCGTCCGCGGAATCCACATACCAACTCTCCGCGTCGATCGCCTCCGCGGTCTGCTCCTCCTCCCGTTCGGCGTTCAGTTCACTCTGGCTCACATACTTCGGCTCCAGAATAAAGTGCAGGGACGGAATGTCCTCCGAAATGTCCAGGCTAAGCGCGTAGCCGCAGATCTCGCCGCCCGCATCCAGCTGTTCAATCGTGTAGCTTTCCAGCTCGATTCCATTTTCAGAGACCTCGTAGAGTCCCTCTTTCGACGTAAAGCTCCGAGAACCGCTGTAGGAAATCTCATAGACTTCCTCGCTAACCAGCGCACTCCACTGATCCAGCTGCCGCTCCCAGTCGACCCGATCCAGGATCGTGAGCATGGGCTCCAGCAGATTTTCCTCCTCGTATTCAGCGCTCACATTCCCGTCCAGCCAGACCGTCATTTTGCCGCTCTTCTCGGCATCATAACTGATAAGGTATGTTTTTTTCTCGCCCTCGTCGTTCTCCCCATACAGAAATGCTTCGATAGTCCGGATCGTACCCTCTGCATCGTAGCCTATCCTGAAGGTGTTTGTCACATACAGAGTCTCCGGCAGGTCGAAGGCGGCGTCCAGATCCTCCAGGATGCCCTTCGCGCCGCTCTCGTAGAAATTGTCATGTGTGAGCGCGACCTCGCGCTTCCTGCGCCACTCGTCCAGCTTCCAGGACAGCGCCCCGTTGTACGGCGTCGCCGCGTAAACGATTTTCGCGCCAAAAAAGAGCGTTGCACCTGCGAAGATCACCAGTTCCAGGAGAAGAACAATACGCTTTCCCCGCCCGGATTCCCGCTCCGGCCTTACGCGCCGGGAGAGCAGCCACAGAATCAGGCACAGCAAAAAAGCGGCGGCGCTCACGGCCAGTCCCGGAAGACGCCTCCGCACACCGCCGTACTGACACAGCTGCCAGAGCTGATAAAGCCCGCTTATGTAGAAAATCAACATACATTTTCCGCTGAAACGGTAAATTGTCTTCATCTTATCACCTTAAGAATTTCCGAGGGCTATTCTCTGATCTGTTTGAGCACATTCGCCTGATCACGTTTTGCGTATACCACCGCTATTACATGAACGGTAAGAAACGCCTCATCAATCCAGTAATAAGCACAGTAATTCTTTACGACAATCTTCCTGACTCCCCTGCTACCCCAGGGCTCTTCGTCCACCGGGCGCAGTCTGTCCGGCCTTTTGTTGAGACTGCCCACCTCTTTTCGGATGGCTAAAATCGTATTCCGTGCTGCTCCTGGATTCAATAGCTGCTTTGCAATATAATCTCTGATCTCCTTCAACTGCTCATTTGCATAAGGCGTAATTTTTATCTTATACTGTTTCACTTGTTAAATATCCTTCAAAAGTTCATCGAACACTTTATCGGCATCCAGCGACTCCCCATTCTGCGCCTGGGAAAGCCCTGTTTCCATCATAAGATCAAATTCCGCTTTCGACATCTCAGAGACTGCTTTCGGTTCTGCCGGAAGGGTCAGCGTATAGGGAATCCCTCGCCTGAGAATAATCTGTTTATACAGGGAATTGATAACTGTTGAGACTGAGAGGCCTAATTCTGCAATGATACTCTCCGCTTCCTGTTTAATTTCCGGTTCCACACGCGCTGTTACATTTGCACTTTTGATTGCCATTACGACACCACCTTTCCTTGCACTTCATTATAGTTCTTTGTATCGCATAATGCAATACAAATATCAATCTCTTTCCTATTTCTTCTTCAACAGCAGGAAAACACCGACCGCCAGCACAATCACGCCAGCCACCGCCGTCGGGAGCATCCACCCTGGCGACACTCTGCCCGCAATGAAAATGGAAGTCGGTCCGTCCGCACCGCCGATTATGGAGATTGATTTTCTCCCCATAAGCTTTGCGACCGCTGCCACGATGAGAAGCACGGCTCCCACTGCAATCATGATTTTCGAAACTGTATTTTTCATCTACGATTCATCCTCCCCGGAATCCCTGCGCTCAAAAGACACGCTGTCGATCTGTAGCTGCGTTTTCCTCTGTCTGGAAATGTCGAGCGTCAGCTCATAAGTCCCTGCGACCTCTCCGCCCTCCCAGTTCCGCCGGTACTGGAATACCATGGTCCCGCTGCCTTCGTCCAGCGCGATGATATGAAACTGCGTCGTCCCGCCGCTGCCGAGCTGCTCCCCGCCTTCCGATTCGTTATAACTATCGTAATCGCTCGTAAAAATGTCCGGTTCCTCCACAATAACCCAACTGTAACCGGTCGTCGCGTTGGAGGGCAGCTCGAGAATCAGTTTCCCACCGCTCACCTGCGCAGAAAAATCGTCTCCCTCCACCGTGTAAGATGCCGTTTCCCCGGAACCGGTCTTCGCCAGGCAGATCGCTCCCACGAAGACCACGGCCAGCACGCAGGTCATGAGAATCACTTTCTTTTTCACGGCATGAACACCTCCTCAAAAAGAGCGCCGCCATCAATATGCTCATTATACTCAGCTTGAGATTTGCTGTAAATACAAGCAATTCTTAATTTTTCTTAACAGCGTTACGATTCAAAGCCACTTGGAAATGTATCGACTGTCACGTCAAGCTCGCTTGTATGTGACAGTCGATCTATTTACAAGGTGACTGCGAAGCAATCACCTCTTCAACGTCTCATAATTATACTTGTCCGCCTCCGACACCTGCTCCGTGCGCAGCTCGCCGTCCTGGGAACTGAGCAGCAGCACGCTCTCCTCAAGATACGCGCTCATATCATCCGCCACGCATGAAAAATGTCGTCGTCATACAGATACTCGCTGC
The DNA here is from genome assembly GCA_021205385.1 of Lachnospiraceae bacterium. Taxonomy (GTDB): domain Bacteria; phylum Bacillota; class Clostridia; order Lachnospirales; family Lachnospiraceae; genus Hominiventricola. The sequence continues at coordinate 7,203 of JAJPXQ010000135.1, forward strand.
CAAAGCGGAAGGAGGAACCCGCGAGCTGGAGAATCTGTCCGTCCTCCCCCAGCCGGAACACCTGATAGCTGTAGGCCCCATAGACGTCCCTGTCCTCAATATAAAGCGTCATGATGAAGTCTGTCCCGTCCATGCTTCCCAGATAAATATTGTTCCAGCCGGCCCGGGAGGTATGCGCGGTCTCCGCGTAGAACACTTCCCCGTCCGCATTTTTGAACAGCACGATCCCGCTGTCCCCGTCGCCGCTGTCTCCAGTGTAAATCTCGATCGTCTCGGCTCCAACGTCCTCCCCGATGTCCGCGGTCAACTCGTCCACCTGCGTATACCAGGTTTCCAGGAGATCAATGTCTTCGCTTTCTGCCACCTCCAGCAGATACGGATACAGCGTATCCTCCGTAAAAGCCTGATATTCCACCCCGTAAGCACCCAGATCGACGCTGTCAGTGTCCGACGCGCCGTAGCCAAAGTTTACCACGGTCCCCGCGCCGTAGATCTCGAAGGACGCCCAGAATTCTTCCTCGGAAATAATCTCCGCGCCGTCCGTAATCTTATAATAGACGCCGTCGTCCTCGCTATAGTCCGCCTTATACTGCGTCTCTGTCACCAGCACCCGCTCCGCCGTGTCGATCACATAGATCTCAAAGCTCGAATTCGACGCCGTGTAAAGGCACTTGTCCCCGTAGCAGACCGGATAAGCGGTGCTCATGCTCTCGATCCGTCCCAGGTCGCGAACCTCCCCATCGATGTAATAATAGACCTCGCAGCCGATCGACGCGTTCACGCCGTCGTAGTCATAGCTTCCGTCGGTCACGAGCAGCACGTCGTTTGCCATGCCGATATCCACCAGCGCAAACTGCTCGTCGTCTCCCAGATTCGCGACCGTCTCTCCGTACATCTCCTCATTCGTCCCGCCGGATTTTTCACCACCGGACGGATTTGCAGCCAGGAAGACGAGCGCAAGGACACAGATCACTGCCGCTCAGCGCGAAGGCGAGCCAGACCAGCGGATTGAACCAGTGCAGGCACAGCGCCGCGCAGGCCAGAAAACGGAAAACGGGATCGCCCCTGCGGATATGAATCTGCTCGTGCAGCAGCATGTAGCGCTCCTCCTCCGCGCCAAGACCTAACGGCAGATAGATGCGCGGGCGCAGGAGTCCGTAGACAAAGGGCGTACCTCCGTCCGACAGGCGGTAAATATTCTCCCTCAGATGCTCCGCACCCCGCAGGCGTCCCCGGAAACGCAGCAGCGACAGAAGATGCCAGAGCAACAGAGCACATAAACCCAGCAGCCAGACGCAGGCGGCCACAAAGAGAGCAATCTGCGCAGGATCCGCCGAATTTCCCACCGCCGCAGGGACAGAGACGCTGAGGTCGCTGTTCAGCCTGACAACCGGCACCTGCATCTGCGCGCCCGTCTGAGCTGTGTGCGCGAGATCATAGGAAATATATTCCATGGTTCCACCGTCCGCCGTGCTCTCCGGCACAGCGTTCAGCAGTGAAAACGCCGATGAAAAGGAGAAGGGACACAGCAGGCGAAACAGCACCACCGCCCACAGAATATAGGAAAAAATCCGCGGCGCTCCCCGCCACAAGAAGCGGATCACGCAGACCGCGAGGATGATCACGCTGGCGGTCAGACTCATATTCAGGACGCCGATAAACAGTCTTTCAATCATCTTCTCCCTCCTCATACGCATCGATCAGTTTCCGCATCTCCTCCACCTCGCTCCCGCTCAATTTCCTCCTGCGGGAAAAGGCCGTCAGGAACAGCGGCAGCGAACCGTCGAAATGCTCCTCCAGGAACTGCTCCCCCTGCACCGCCTGAAAATCCTCCTTTGCCGTGCGCACCACGACCGTCCCGTTCTCATTTGCGAACAGATCGCGCAGGCACAGCCTCTTCAGCATCGTGTAGGTCGTCGTCCGCTTCCATCCGAACTCCGCCTCGCAGCGCTTCGCGAGCTCCCCTGACGCGATCGGCGCGAGCTCCCATATCAGATCCGCGAACTTCTCCTCCATCTCTCCTAACTTGTATTTCTCCATGTCTGTCCTCCTCTGTCTAATGTTTTTAGACAATTTGAGTCTGACATCATTAGACAGATATGTCAACAGGAAAATAAAAACAGGATCCGCAATCCGTGATTGAATCCGCGGAAATCGACTGTTATAATGGATACAGTGATTTTAAAAGGCAGGAGTTGCCAATGACGAACGGTGTAAACATCAAAAAACTGGAGTCTGATCTCTGGGAATCGGCGGATTTACTGCGCTCCGGCGTTCTGCCAAATGACTATACGATGTTTTCCGATGAACTGACAGCGGATATTCTTATGACGAATGCCAGCGCAGCGGCTGGTTTTATTGGCGGAGCATCATTGAGTGGTAATGCTTTGTGGCACGATGAAGAAGGACGGTCTTTGAAGCAGATTGAAGGATAGGTTAGCTGGTTATTGTTGTACTTATCGGCAGAATTATAAATTGGCTAAACACTGTTTAGCCAATTTGGAGGAGGCTTTATGGCAGATATGAATGAAAAATTTTTGAAAGAGATATCTGACCTGTTGGAGAATGCGAGAAAGCAGGCAAAGACGGCAGTAAATATCTCAATGGTGTACACTTACTTCGAAATCGGTCGCAGAATTTACGAAGAAGAACAGGCAGGTGAGGACAGAGCTGCTTATGGAAAACAGCTGATTAAAGGTCTGTCTGAGTACCTGACAAAGAACTTCGGCAAAGGTTATTCTGTTGGAAATCTGAAAAACATCCGGCAGTTCTATCGCGTATACTCCGAAGATCAAATTGGCGAAACACCGTTTAGCCAATTCAAAAATCTGCCTGCTGTCAGTACGGGAAGAAAGTTCTATCTGAGCTGGTCACACTATCTGAAGCTCATGCGCATTTCAAACGTGGATGAGCGGCATTTTTATGAAATCGAAGCAGCAAAGAATGAATGGAGCCTCGCGGAACTGAATCGCCAGTTTGACAGTGCTCTGTATGAGCGTCTGGCATTGAGCCGCGACAAGGATGAAGTTGCCAGGCTCGCCACAGAAGGTCAGGTAATTGAGAAACCGTCAGATGCAGTCAAAGATCCTTATGTTCTGGAATTTCTCGGCCTTCCGGAGCTTCCAGAGTATTCTGAGTCAGAATTGGAAACAAGGATTATCGACCATTTGCAGCAGTTTCTTCTGGAACTGGGAACCGGCTTCGCTTTCATCGGTCGGCAGATACGATTCACATTCAATGAGGAGCACTTCCGAGTCGATCTCGTCTTCTTCAACCGGATTTTGCGCTGTTTTGTGCTTTTCGATTTGAAGATTGGTCAGTTGAAGCACCAGGACATTGGCCAGATGCAGATGTATGTCAACTATTATGACCGCATGGTAAAACTGCCAGAGGAGAATCCGACCATAGGTATAGTTCTCTGTAAAGACAAAAATAATGCCGTTGTGGAGATGACTCTCCCGGAAAATAATAAACAGATTTTTGCAAGTAAATACGAAACCGTACTTCCGAGCAAGGAGGACTTGAAAAAGCTGTTGAATGATCAGCTGGATACCTTTTAATTATCTGCCGGAGAGCTATGATGAAGTCCGTATTTCCGAATATCGCAGACGGATTTACGAGTATGTATATATACAATACAAGGAAGTGGCGTAAAACCATACTTTCAGCCCACCAGCGATTCAAACACTGCCAGAGCCATCACCAGAGCCACCATGATCAGGATATCGTATAATACAATCCCGACCAGCCGAACCGTCCGATGTCTGCTGCGGGTCAGGGGCAAACTGGCCTGGACGCCCAGATAATCCGCCGAGAAAAAGACGATGGCCAGCGCGATCAGCAACACCGTGACACGATTCATGGCCAGCGTGAGCGGCGTCGCGTTCTCCACCTCGATACACAGACTGATCAGAATGATAAAGATATAACCAAAAAATGCGAGAAACATGTGCGCAACAGAGCCGCTGCGGAACCCGGGCGGCAGATAATACCGCCATGTCCGCGCATGACGGTCCGCAGTCCCGGTGGTTCCAATCCTGATGCGTTCCAGCGCCTGTATCAGTTCGTCTATACTGGCATAACGGTTGGCCGGGTCGAGCTCGGTGCACTTTCGGATAATGGGCGAGAGCCGACCCACCGCCGCCTTCCCGGTGGGTAGCTTTCCGGTCAGCAGCACATTCAGCAGCACGCCGATGGCGTAAAGATCGCTCTGGACGCCGGAAGGAGCGAAGCCGTACTGCTCCGGCGCGGCAAAACCCGCCGTTCCCAGCAGCATAGTGTCCCGGGACTGCTCCGGCTTCTCATATTTTGCGGCATTGAGATCCAGTAGCTTGACTATGCCGTCCGGCGAAATGATGACATTGGACGGCTTGATATCGCGATGGATGATAACCGGATCCCGATGATGCAGACCTGCGACGATCCGGCAGAGCTGAAGTACGTATTCGAGCGCGCGCTCCTCCGGCAGAGAGCCGTCCCGCTCGATCAGCTCCTGCAGCGTGTCGCCCTGCATGTACTCTTCAATGATCGTCAGGCCGTCTTCCTCTTCCACGAGGAGTTCGATACGCGGAATGCCGGGAACCGGCTTCGCCTGCAACGACCGGTAGACATCCAGATGATAGACGCGAAGCTGCTTTCGGACATAGAACTTCTTCGTCTGCGTATGCTGAACCAGCCAGACGGAATGACCGGCGGCGATCTCCGCCACCGTTTTATAATAGGACAGCGCCAGCTCGTCCGAAAGATTCACGCAAACACCCCCTCATCGTTGTATCGGAAACAGACTTATTATAGCACTCTGATAAGAAAGAAAAAAGAGAAAAGCCAATGAAACAAAAGACTACCGACGCTCTGGATCACGTACTGGAACAGCTGGAGCCGGAAGAAATCGATCAGTATTTTGAGACTTACGCGGACGACCTGTTTGCAGAAGACCATGCCTTTTCTGCTTACATGCGCACGCTCATCCGGCAGAAAAATCTGACTCAGCGGGAGGTTTTTGAGCGGGCGGAGCTCTCCGACCGCTACGGCTATCGCCTTCTGACACAGGAGAAAAACACAAAACAGAGAGATTACATTCTCCGGCTCTGCTTTGCGGCCAGACTCAGCCTGAAGGAGACGCAGCGAGCGCTGAAGCTCTACGGGATGTCGGAATTATACGCAAAGATTCCCCGGGACGCCGTCCTGATGATCGCGCTGAACCGGGAAATCTATGAAATCGACAAGGTGAACGAACTGCTGCTCTCCCACGAGCTGCCCCCGCTGCGGAGCACCGCCTGTCTCGAATGAGCCATTTTTCCACCGTTTTGGGGGATTGTCTTTCCGGATACCGGATGCTACACTTTTCTCGAATATCAGCCCGGCAGGGCCAGGGGAGGAAAAGATTGTGGCAAAAGAGAAACCGGAAACCAAACAGTGCAAACATTGTAAAACAGAGATTCCCTACGACGCAAAAGTGTGTCCGAATTGCAGGAAACGCGTCAGGGGCGGCCCGTTGAAATGGATCGTGATCGCGGTCGTCGTCCTGCTTCTTCTGGCAATCATAGGCTCATCCGACGGCGGGGACAAGGACTCCGCTGAAAAGGTGGGAACGGTAGCCGATACTTCTTCCGACGCCACGGCTGAGACAGATGCGGCAGAGGAAAGCAGCGAAACGAACAGTGCGGAAGCGGAGGCTGACGAAGCAGATGTACAGACCGAGTACCATGTGGGAGACATCCTGATGGACGGCGATATGAAGATTGTCTACATGTCCAGCGGTGTATACCAGGAGGAAAATGAGTTTTTGCAGCCGGACGAGGGATATCAGTATATCTATCTCCAGTTTGCCTTTGAAAATCAGTCCGAAACAACAGACGATTCTATCAGTTTTTACAGCTTTGAGTGCTATGCCGACGGCTACAGCGTCGATATGTACTACACCGCTGACGACACCCTGTCCGCGACGCTCTCCGCGGGACGCTCCGTCTCCGGCTATATCTATTTCACCGTACCGGAAGACGCACAGGTCATTGAGGTGGAATATACGACCAACTACTTCACCGCGGACAAGATTACCTTTCTGTACGAGGGTGAGCAGGATTCCGGCTATGTGCTCGAGGGAAGTACAGCGGCATCGGAGGACGCCTTCTCCGTCGGGGATGTCATCGAGGCTGGCAGCCTCACCATCAGCTATCTCTCCTGTGAGACCGATACCAGCTACAGCGATTTTTATCAGCCGCAAAGCGGATACCATTATGTCACCTGCAGCTTTGAGTTTGAAAACACTGGAGACAGCGACGAATATGTCAGTATCTATGAGTTTGACTGCTATGCCGACGGGCTGAACTGTGAGCAGATCTATTTCCGCAGCGATGGTCTGAGCGCGACGATTTCCTCCGGGCACAAGGCGCAGGGAACTGTCACCTTCGAGGTGCCGGACGATGCCGCAGTCATCGAGGTGGAGTACCTGACGAATTCCTGGACGTCGAACCGGATCGTATTTCGCTGTGAAGAATAAATCCGTGTATGATAACATCAACGGCAGCCGTATGGGTTTAACCTGCGCGGCTGCCGTTTCTTATTTCATCCTGTCATGAGACACGTACTGTCCTTTCGAGCAAATCCTCCATTTCGCAACACAGCGCCTTCGCAAGCATGGCCAGGTACTCCGCCTGCGCCCTGTTGATGTTTTTCTGCCGCTGTTCGTACTGCTGGATCGTGCGCAGCGGAACGCCGGACAACTCAGCCAGCTCGCGCTGGCTTAAGTCTGCGGATTGCCGGAGGCGCTTCAGATTTGTCTCCGGGTTTGCCTTTCCGTACAGCTCATTCATCTTATCGCAGAACTGCCGGATATCCATTTCATGGTAGGGCGAGTACAGGCTCAATATCTCCTGGATCGGAACTGCTCGAATAATCCTGGCAAAACTGAGCGCCGTTTCCCACTGATAGTAAGCCAGCGCCCAGCCCGTCCAGTACTCCGCGCTACGGTCCAGGGTATAATCAGACTTGATTCGCTCATAAGGCACTTTGGCGCAGTCCAGCACTTCGTAAGCCAGCTCCACGCCGGACATGCCGACGAGCAAATGAAAATCTCCATTTTCAAACCGCCCGGAAACGCCTGACTCAATAAACAGTTCAAAAAATGAAGAGAGCTCATAGTGCAGGTCATATACCGCGAAATCCAGCATTCGTCCCAGAGCAATGCGGGCCTTGTCCAGATAAACCTTATCGTAGGCGCAGATCATCCGCTCTCATCTCCTCATCCATGATTTGGGTGATATACAGATCGCCCCGCTGCCGCCGTCCACGTTCGACACTGAAATATTCCCTGCGCGCTGTTTTGTCCCGCAGCATCTTCTTTGCATACCACTCGGAGCTGTCTGCCACTTCGCTGCGAAGAAACCGAATGCGCTCAAAAGCCTGACGGCTTTTCAGTACAAACTGCTGCCCTAGTTTTCCCAGATGCATGGCATTATTCAACTGCCGGTAAGAAATTGTACCATTGATAAAGTCCTGCGCAAAGGAGAAATAACTGTTGTCCGCCCGATAGCCGATGAGCGCATCATAGCTCTCATATGCGATGTGAAAGCTTTCCAGGATATACTCTCTGGCTTCCAGAGCCAGACCGGATGGCACATCAAATTCCCGGTTTTCCAGCAGTACCGCCAGCCAGTGGAGAATACAGTATTCCTCAGCGTTCAGATCCAGGATACGCAGCCCGTCACAGTCTAACTCGTAGCAGTTGGCGTAACCATTTCTGTCTTTTCCTACGCCCCACTCCTTCGCCATCTCAAGACTGTCCGTACAGTAAAAACCCAGTCCATAGTCATTATAGACTTTTCCGTACCCAAACTGCGGCTGCCGGATGATATGGGAGGAACCATGGTAAAGTGTTTTTGTCATGTAATGTCACCTCCTCTTTTGCGGTTATTATACTCCCAAAGGAGTATAATAACAAGAGGCAATTTTTTGTCCGGGATCAAAAAGAGTCTATATCCTGCTTCGACAATGTCTTGCAGATGTCGCATGGTAGCGTCTCACAGCTTCATCGTAAGCCCAATGCGTTTCTTCGCCGCGTCCACGTTCAGCACCTTCACCTCCACCACGTCGCCGACCTTCACGACCTCGAGCGGGTGTTTGATATAGCGGTCGGACATCTGGGAGATGTGCACGAGGCCGTCCTGATGGACGCCGATGTCCACGAACGCGCCGAAATCAATGATATTGCGCACGGTGCCTTTGAGCGTCATGCCGGGTTTCAGATCCTCGATGCCGAGCACGTCGCTGCGCAGCACCGGACGCGGCATCTCGTCGCGCGGGTCGCGGGCGGGCTTTTCGAGCTCCTGCAGGATGTCCTGCAGCGTCAGCTCGCCGATTTCCAGCTCCTGCGCTGTTTTCTTCGGCTGTGTGACCTTAGCGGAGATTCCGTGCAGGCCGCCCTTCGCGATGTCGTCGGGAGAATAGCCGAGACTTTTCAGAAGCTTCGTCGCCGCCGCATAGCTCTCCGGGTGAACGCTTGTGGCGTCGAGCGGATTCTTCCCGCCCGTGATGCGCAGGAAACCGGCGCACTGCTCGTAGGCCTTCGGCCCAAGCTTCGGCACCTTGAGAAGCTGCCTGCGGTCCGTGAAGCGGCCGTTCTCCTCCCGGTAGGCCACGATATTCTTCGCCAGCGTCTTCGTGACGCCGGAGACATACTCGAGCAGCGGCGCGGAGGCCGTATTGAGATCCACGCCGACCCGGTTCACCACATCCTCGACGACACTGCCGAGCGCCTCGCCGAGCCGCTTCTGGTTCATGTCGTGCTGGTACTGGCCGACGCCGATGGACTTCGGGTCAATTTTCACCATCTCCGCGAGCGGGTCCTGCAGCCGTCTGGCGATCGAGGCCGCGCTGCGCTGCCCGACGTCCAGATCCGGAAATTCCTCCGAAGCCAGCTTACTCGCGGAATAGATGGACGCGCCGGACTCGCTGACGATCACGTACTGTACTTTCTGCGGAATCTCCTTAAACAATTCCACCAGTATCTGCTCCGACTCGCGCGAGGCTGTACCGTTGCCGAGCGAAACGAGCGTAATGTTGTATTTCTCGATCAGCTTTTTCACCGTGGCCTTCGTCTCCCGCACCTGGTGTTTCGGCGCGGTCGGATAGACGACGAGCGCGTCGAGCACCTTTCCGGTCGGGTCCACGACCGCCAGCTTGCAGCCGTTGCGGTAGCCCGGATCCCAGCCGAGCACCGTCTGTCCCGCGATCGGCGGCTGCATGAGCAGCTGCTCGAGATTCTTTCCGAACACCTTGATCGCGCCCTCCTCGGCCTGCTCCGTCAGGAGGTTCCGGATCTCGCGCTCGATGGCGGGCGCGATGAGGCGCGCGTAACTGTCCGCGATGCAGTCCTGAAGCGCCGGCGCCGTCTGCGGATTGTCCCGCGTGATCACCTTCTTTTCCAGATAGCGCAGAATCTTTTCCGTCGGCGCCTCGATCTTCACCGTCAGCACCTTTTCCTTCTCCCCGCGATTGATCGCGAGCGTCCGGTGCCCCGCCATTTTACTTAAGGGCTGCGTAAAATGATAATAAGTCTCATAGACCGACTCCTGCGTCTCGTCCTTCGCCTCGGAGCTGATCGAGCCCTCCCGCAGCGTCAGTTCGCGGATATAAGTCCGGTAATCCGCCTCATCGGAAATCGTCTCCGCAATGATATCCCGCGCCCCGGCAAGCGCCTCCTCCACGCTGCCGACGCCCTTTTCCTCCGAAAGATACACAAGCGCTTCCCCCTCGAGCGGTCGCTTTGTCATTTGCAGCAGGATGAGATTCGCGAGACCCTCCAGCCCCTTCTCCTTCGCCATCGTCGCGCGCGTCCGGCGCTTCGGTCGATAGGGGCGGTAGAGGTCGTCGACCGCGACCTGCGTCTGGGCAGCCTCAATCTGCGCGCGCAGCTCATCGGTCAGCCTGCCCTGCTCCTCGATACTCGCGAGCACCTGCTCTTTCTTCTCCTCCAGATTGCGAAGGTAGGTCAGCCGCTCGTCGAGCTGCCGCAGCTGCTCATCATTCAGCGCGCCCGTCGCCTCCTTGCGGTAACGCGAGATAAAGGGAATCGTGTTCCCCTCATCGATCAGCTTCACGGCGGCCTCGACCTGCCATTTCTTCACCGCAAGCTCTTCTGTCAGTCTCTTAATAATGTCCATGGATTTCCTCTCTATTCCCTTCAGTTTCTCAGACAGCCGATCGGCACCACCAGAACTCCATCCGGGCGACGATAGGCATAGTCCCCCGTTCCCGTCAGAACCATAAGGAAAGAAGGGGCCTTCATTTTATCTGTGTCGATTTTCGACTGCAGAATCTTCAGATTCCCTGCGCCCTCCTCGATCAGCCGATCCCCGCCAAGCTTGACCTCTATCAGACCATAGCTGCCATTCCTCAGATGGATCACGGCGTCGCACTCCAGACCCTCTTTGTCACGATAATGATACACCATGCCATTCAGGGCATCCGCAAACACGCGCAAATCCCTGACACACAGCGTCTCAAACAGAAAACCAAAGGTTTTGAGATCCGCGAGCAGATCATCCGGGCCAATTCCCAGTGCAGCAACCGCAATAGACGGATCAATGTAATACCTTGTATCCGAAGAACGAATCGCTGTTCTGGAGCGCAGGTTCGGATTCCAGGCAGGCGTATCCTCCACAACAAAGATCTTTCTGAGCGCATTCAGATAGGACGCGACCGTCTCCTGTGCAAGAGGAACCTCACCATTCACGGCAACATCCTGTGCAATCACTGTGTTAGGCACTTGGCTGCCCTGATTGCGGGCGTAAGAACGCATCAGACGCTTCACCCGTTCCGGATTCTTGCGAATGTCGTCCACCCGGTTGATATCCGAATGAACGACCGCATCATAATAATCCATCGCCTGATCCAGCGCGATTTCGTCCCGCATCCCGATCGCCTGGGGCCAGCCGCCCCTGCAGACAAGGAAAGCCAGACGTTCAATCGTGACATGCGATTCTCCGTCGACTTCCTGTTTCCCTCCGAAAAGGGCTCTCAGGCTGACCTCACCCGTGGAATCGCCCGACTCAAAAAGACTCATCGGACGCATGGTAAGCCATGTAAACCGCCCCGTGCCCGAATGCGTAATCTGCGTCGTATCCGGCGGCACCGCAGAACCGGTAAGAATAAACTGCCCAACTTCGCCGCGGTGATCGACTTCAAAGCGAATGGCGTCCCACAGCTTCGGCGCAAGCTGCCATTCATCAATCAGCCGCGGGACCTCTCCTTTCAGCAGACGACCAGGGCTCAGTTCCGACATCGTCACATTCTGCGCTTTTTTTTCCGGATCGTCCATATAAAGAATACTTTCCGCAATTTGCTCCGCCGTGGTGGTTTTCCCACACCATTTCGGACCTTCTATCAGAACCGCGCCCTTTCCTTCCAGCTTTCGCTTCAAAATGTCGTCTGCGATTCGTTTTCTATACTGCTTCAAAAGCGGCCTCCCTCCCTTTTGCATTCTTATATTCCTTATTATAGCCATCTGGAGACAGAAATACAACAGAAACCGGACGGTTGGCGAAATATTTTTCCGATGATTGGCGGAATTTTAATCCGATGATTGGCGAATTTTCAGGCTGCACCCGGATAATATATAAGAAAAAGGGAGTCCGCTCAATTATCCAATTCAGATAATTTTACGGTTCTCCCTTTTTCTGTCTACCCAGGTGCTATGACCATCGCTATCAAAAATAATAAATTAGCCCTGGTACCGCGGAATACTTGAGACATCAATGTCCTTATTGTTTTCAAGCGTCAAATAAGGACAACGGGCAACCTTTACACGGATTTCCATCTGACGGGTTCTCGGAGTTCCCCATACAAGCGTAAGTTCTTTCCCTTCTTCCGCATATTCCTTTTCGATACATCCCAGAGAAATCATCCTCCGGTAGTAAATACTGTTCAGACGACCATAACTGCTTCCGACAATCTTTCCGTCTGCTTTGATCCAGTCAGCCCGGAATGTGAATCCTTTTGGCGCATTGTAAAATACGTCATTCGGAAATTCATCGATGCTTTCACAGGCTTCCACTTCACGTCCCTCAAACTGAGTCTGGTAAACAGCTGCCACGTCCTGTGCATTCCACTCCAGTGTAACAATCCTGTTTTTGTCCTCGGCGGCAATTTTTTCCAGAGCTGCTCTTCCCGGAAATTCATGATCATATTTTACCAGATCTCCCCAGCCCACATCATACGGCGTCTTAAAACGTAATTCCAGCGAATCGGGATTACGGGCAGCAACTTTTAAAAACGCTGCAGGCTTATTGTACATGCGGCGGAAATATAAGCGCTGCCGCCAAAATGCTTTTTATTCATCGACATACAATGCTTTATCGCATGGAGTGTATTTCTAAAATTGCTCATATTGATTTCGATTCTTTAAAGCCAGCTGATTATATTCAGATAAACATCTCATGTCTGCTCTTATTACAGCACTGATGCTTTTTCCTGTCGCCGCGTCTTCTCAGAACACCACCACCAACAGCATTTTAAACCTTTCTTTGCCCAGCACTGCATGGGGATGGCGCGCGGGCATAACGATGGACTCGCCCTCGTGTAACTCATACTTCTCACCATCGATGGTGATCTCCCCTACACCGTCCAGACAGGTGACGAAGGCGTCGCCACCTGACTCATGCGTACTGATCTCCTCCCCTTTGTCAAAGGAAAAGAGCGTGATGCTCACATGCTCATTCTGCGTCAGCGTCCTGCTCACGACCTGCCCCTCCAAATAAGCAATCTGATCCCTCAGAGCAAAAACCTCGGCCTGCTTCACATTTTTGATTCGGTTCATCTTCTCTTCCTCCATCTACAAGATTCTCCCGTCTCTGGACAATGTAACGACCTGCCAGGGAATAAACTTTCCACTCGCCTGCAGGGCTTTCTTTGCCGCCGTCTCCAGTCCTCCGCAGCAGGGGACCTCCATCCGCACGATTGTAAGGCTCTGAATGTCGTTGTCGCGGATGATCGCCGTCAGCTTTTCCGAGTAATCGACGGCGTCCAGCTTCGGGCATCCGACCAGCGTAATATGATTCTTCATGAAATCCTCGTGAAAGGCCGCGTAGGCGTAGGCGGTGCAGTCCGCCGCGACCAGGAGCTTCGCACCGTCAAAGTATGGCGCATTCACCGGCACCAGCTTAATCTGCACCGGCCACTGGGCAAGGCGGCTGAGCGTCTTGCCCGCCTGCTCCTCTTTATGCGCCTGCACGGCAGCCTCATCATAAGCCGCCGCTTCCCGCTCTACAAAGGAGATCGCGCCGGTCGGACAGGTCGGCAGGCAGTCTCCCAGCCCGTCGCAGTAATCGTCCCTCTGCAGCTTTGCCTTCCCATCCACGATCGCAATCGCACCCTCGTGGCAGGCAGCCGCGCAGATTCCGCAGCCGTTGCACTTTTCTTCGTCTATTTCAATAATTCTTCTGACCATCCCTGCTCCTCTTTTCTCTGAATATTTTCAGAGCCCGGAATATCCGCTTGCCCTGATGGGCTTCAGTATAGTACAATAAGGAGCAAATGTATGTTTGAATTCAAACAAGGAGCTGAGCTTTTGGAGAAATATCTGGATATTCTGAAAACGTGTCATTTATTTGACGGACTGTCGGAAACGGAGATACAGGATTCTCTCTCCTGCATAGAGAGCAGGCGCTTCCACGCTGCAAAAAATTCCTATATCCTGCGAGCCGGGGAAAATACGGAAGCCATCGGCCTCATCTTATCCGGCTCGGCGCTCATCACACAGGAGGACCTGTGGGGGAATCGCAATATCATGACCCTGCTGTCCCCGGGTGACTTCTTCGCGGAGGCCTTTGCCCTCCTGCCGGACGAGGTGCTGAGCATCAATGTCATCGCGGCGGAGGACTGCGAAATTCTGAACCTGAGCGTATCCCGGCTGCTCACGACCTGCTCGCCCGCCTGTGCCCATCACAGCCGCCTGATCCAGAACCTCGTAACCGCCCTCGCGAAGAAAACGCTGCTGTTTAACGACAAAATTACCCATATGAGCAAACGGAAAACGCGGGACAAGCTGCTGTCCTACCTCTCCGCGGAGGCGCTCCGGCAGGGCTCGCTCTCCTTTGACATTCCCTATAACCGACAGCAGCTCGCCGATTTTCTCTGCGTAGAGCGAGCCGCCATGTCGGTGGAGCTCTCCAGGTTGCAAAAAGAGGGACTCATCCGAACAGAACGGTCGCATTTTGATTTGCAGCCCGGTTTTCCGGCCGCAGCACAATAACCTGCGCCCCCTGCTCGTCCGTCGTCTCGATCGCACTCCCCGGAACCTCCATCGCGCTGTCCATAAGCTCTGTGAAGGCATCGATCGTTCCAATCACGTCGTAGCCATACTGCTCCCGCTCGCTCCGGTAATGCATCGGAATCACAATCCGGGGATGCAGACTTTTCACAAGCTGCGCGGCCTGCCTGGCGTCAATCGTGTAGAAGCCGCCGACCGGCACCAGCACCGCGTCCAGATTTTGCAATTTTCTCGTCTGTTCCGGCGTGAGTTCGCAGCCAAGATCGCCCAGATGCGTGATCCGGTTCTCCCCGTCGTCGATGATGAAAATCTGATTGTCTCCCCGCTTCGCGCCCTTCACCTCATCGTGCCAGGTATGCATCGTCTCGATGGAAAACGGCGTCTTCGTCCTGCCGCTTAAGGTCACACCGCCGCGGAAATTGTGATCCGCGTGCTCGTGGCTGCACAGCACCAGATCCGCGTGCTCCCTCACAGGCCCAAGCCCCGGGACGCTGCCGTCTTCGTAGGGATCGAGGACGATCGCATAATCGTCCTTTTCGATCTTAAAGCAGGAATGTCCTATCCAGGTAATCTTCATTGTGGGTTCTCCTTTCTGATAAACTGGAAAGTGTCTACTTCAACATACTATAGATACATTCCACTAAAGTAAGCGCCAGAACTATATTGACTGGTCTATAATATTTCAAATACCATTTCTGAATGGCAGCCCCCATTCCAATCCATGTCAGCGTCGCTATGGTGCCAAAAGTTGCAATGATAAGTTCAAAAAAGATGAGTATTGGCAATGACGAATCATAACTTGTAATATATCCAGTCAATGCGGTAATCCCGAACATCCATATTTTTATATTTACGAACTGCAGCAGGAATCCCTTTGTATAAGAAGCCGATTTTTCTTCTTTTTCTTCCTGGGGCTTACTGATCGCAATGTGTACTGCCAGCCATAGGATATAGGCGGCCCCAATATATTTCATAACACCAAGTACATCTGGAAGAAATGTTCCAATCCCATATACGAATAACGCACATAAAAGCTGAACCACATAATACCCTGTAAATATTCCAAAGAACAGAGGCTTTCCTTTCTTCCAGCCGTAATTTGTTACCGTGTTGAGTGCCAGAATATTTCCAGGTCCGGGTGTGAAAGCATTTATTATAACGTAAATAAAAAAACTGCCCAAAACATATGTTGGCATCGTATCACCTCCGGAAACGATTATACGGCATCGCTTTCTTTCATAGGTAATACTAATTTAATATGTCTTTCCATAGTCTAAAACTATGTTACTGATATTTGCGCAGTTCTTCGATATAAATTTGCGCCAATGGGGATAACTCCCTTCCTTTATTGATCAGATAGCCAATTTCTATCACATCGCTAACAGCAAGAGGCACGGAAACAATCGAGTCTCCGTGAAGATACTTTGGATAAATGCCGCTCGAAATCGTATATGCATCCAAACCGATCATCAGATTAACAATTGCCGCCCGATCGCTTACCTTAATGCTTTTTTCCGCATACTCTGTGCTGAGGATTTCCTCTGAAAAGTTGGACGATTCATAAGCCCCCTGGATAAAATTTAACCTTGGATACCCTTTTAACTCTTCTAAAATAATTTCCTCTTTCTTCGCCAATGGGTGGGTTTTGTTTAAAAAGACATGGGGCTTCGCGCTCAGGAGCGGATGAAACTCCATGCCGCCATCAGCAAAAATCTTCGTAAGAACATCTCGATTTGCTTCTGAAAGAAACAGGATTCCAACATCGCAAAACCGGTTTTTTACATCCTCAATAATCTGATGCGTCTTCGTCTCATTTAGAATGAATTCATATTTGTCCTGCCCAAATTTCTGAACCATTTCGACAAAGGCATTTGCCGTAAATGTATAATGCTGTGTTGAAACGCAAAAGCGCTGTTTTTCAGTTTCATTATTTACATACTTTGCTTCCAGCAAATCCATTTGCTGAATGACCTGCCTGGCATATCCCGCAAATTCCATACCCTCATCTGTAAGTGTCGCCCCATTTCTATTACGATGAAAGATTGTAATTTTGGCCTCTTGTTCTATCTCCTTCAATGCGCTTGAAAGACTTGGCTGAGATATAAATAATTTTCTGGCTGCTTCTGTGATCGAACCTGTTTCTGCCACTGTGATCACATATTTTAGTTGCTGCAAAGTCAACTCATATCACCTCGTCATATGCTGATAAATCCCGATTTTTTGTTCTGCTTAACTTTCCGATAAGCTGGGGTCTGTCGCTTAATCACTCTTTTCCTGCTGCAAAAGTGATATTGCGAAACACGCAAGCCCAATTCCCAGCATTGCCACTGTCGCCTCGGTTTCTATTTGTTTCAAAACTAAAAGCACTGCCACAACAATACCCATTGCCAATCCGACGCCTTTAAAAACTGTGTTTATAATTTGATTCACTTCATTGGATCGTTCATGGCCACCTGTAAGTTTCCCTGGTTCCTTTACAGAATCCTCTCCGGACAAAAGTTCAGGAAATCTCCGGAAACCAGATGATACGTGACCCCATGATAGTTTCCGCGAATGCTGTCCCCAAAGCGGCTTTCCCCGTGGCAATGGGCATACACCACATGTTCCACATGATATTGTTCCGCAATCCGTGTAAAGGCACTGTCTGTCTCGATGATGCTGGTCGGCGGATAATGCAGAAACAGAATAAATTTGCGATATCCCGCCGACGATGCCGCATCAAAAGAGGTCTGTAATCTTATCATTTCCCGCTCAATCAGCTTTTTCGCGCGCTCCTCCTGTGCTTTATCCCAGTCGATAATTCTGCCTTTTCGATCCAGATAAAAAGGACCTTCAAACGCGTACCCTTTGGTCCCTACCAGCGCATAATCTTCATATGCATAATAATTGTTCTGCAGGAACGCGAGTCTCCCCTGATATTCCCGATTCAACCGCGCAGTCTTCTTCACGTTCCAGAACATATCGTGGTTGCCCCGGAGCAGAATCTTCCGACCCGGAAGCGCCTCGATAAATGCGAGATCCTCCCTGCATTCTTCCAGGTTTCTCCCCCAGGAATGATCTCCGGTAATGACGATCGTATCCTCCGGACAAACCAGCTTATTACAGTTCTTCTGGATTTTCTCTTCATGCCCTCTCCAGACTCTCCCGAACATATCCATCGGTTTATTAGCCTGGAAGGAAAGATGAAAATCACCGATCGCGTATAGTGCCATAAACACTCCTTATCTCCACGAGAAAAATTTTCAAAAAATATATTCGATGCTTCTCTATCGTTCGATCAGTATATCTCCCTCGACACATCATGCCCAGATGCATAAATATTCATTGCAACAAGTCGAAAAACTGGAATTTACCGCTTACGTATCCAACTGACAGAAATATAAGGTATTGGTATCCGTGTCATATAATCCTAATGTGAAATTAAATGAATTTCTATGCAAAATATCCTCTTCTGTTGCCTTTCCTTCTTCGGCTTGTCGATCGATCAGCAGGTAATAGCCGTTCTGAATTTCCGGCACTAACGGATTCCCATTTTCATCCGTCAAATAAGGGCCCATTTTGCTCTTTTCATCTTCTATACCATACACCAGAATCAGCACAGTCTCATCAAAGGGAAAGGCTTTCCATTCTGCCTTGCTTTGTATTTCTTCCAAAACAGTATCATCCTCGAAATTAAGTACTATGCAGGAAGCGCCGTCTCCATTTCCGCTGTGCGTATCGTAATTGGACGCTTCTCTGCCACCGGAAACATCAAGGTCAAGCGCTTCCGAAACCGTATCCTGTGTGCTTTTTGCACCACAGCCGTTAAAGACAAGCGGTATCAGCAGAATCAAAAACACACTGACAACACGTGCATGAATTGTTTTTATGGCATTCGGTTTGTGTTCTTTCTTCATGTCAGGCCTCCATTCAGCTCTGCTTTTCCGACATCCAAACTCGCAAACGCTTCGCTTTTTGCTCGTATCCCTCGCTCCGCTCGGTCAATTCCGATTTTTCTATTCCTTTTTCCACTACATAACATCTTCAGTTGCATCGACAGGCAGGATCGCTTTTCGGTTCCCAATCAGATAGGTGATGCCAACTGTATCCGCCAGGAACCATCCAATCGGAATGGCCCACCAGATTCCCGCCACTCCAATAGAGGGAACCGGTGACAAAAGATACGCAAGCGCCTTCAATGTGCAGGTAACGCACGCCTTCCTCTGCTCCGTTACAGCGACAGCAAAACCTCCTGAAGCTCATCAACCGACTGGACAATCCTGAACGGTCTTTCCGAAAGCAGCTCCTGCATCGTCCCGTAGCCATAGGATACGGCTATACAGGGGATTCCATTTTTCCTGGCTCCGATAATGTCATGCTCTTTATCACCAACCATAACGATGTTTTCCCGCTTTTCGCCTGCGTTCAGTCTCGTCAGTGCCTCCGCAATCACGTCCGCTTTCTCGGTCCTTTTTTCATCCATCGTAGCGCCGACGACTTCCTCAAAATAATCCCGGATGTGAAAATGCTCCAGTATTTTCAGCACATAAAATTCCGGTTTGGAAGAGGCCACCACCAACGTGTTGCCCTTCTCTTTTAAAATTTTCAGCATCTCTTCGATCCCGGGATAGGGCCGGTTCTCAAAGATACCGATCGTCGCGTACCGTTCTCTGTAATACACGACCGCTTTTTCCGCTTCCATCCTGCTCATCCCGGAATATTCCATAAACTGCTCAATCAGAGGCGGCCCGATAAACACGCGAAGCTTTGCAGCATCGGCCTCCGGTTTCCCCATTTTCTCAAGGGCATACTGAACCGATTTTATGATTCCTTCCCCAGACTCTGTTAATGTTCCGTCCAAATCAAATAAAATACACGTTCTCATATTTTCCTTCCACTGTTCCCAATATAACAGAATTTTATAAAAAATCAACTTTTCAAAAAAACACCCGTCCACTTGTCATATGTCAAGTAGACGGGCGTAAATTTACGCAAAATATTCGCCAGACTCCGCGTTTCAGCTGGAGGCCAGAATCATCTCCTTCAATTCTCTGCAGGCCTTCAGAATTTCCTCGATCATCTCCGGACTGATCCCGTCAAGGTGGATCCCGCAGCTGCAGACCACGGTGCAGTTTTTCTGAGTGGCAACCGCCTCCGCGATCTCACGGGCGACCACTTCCTCCTTATGTCCCAGGCAGTTCAGCACGGAAGTCGTCGCGCTAACGCCTTTTCCTGTCAGGCTGGGGCGCGCCGCGGAAAGACAGACGGAGCCGACATGTCCACCCACCTCATCCCACAGACAGACCGTGTAATCCCTGCCCATCTCGATCACTTCGCAGTGCAGCATGGTCCCGCACACGGATTTCTCATAATGCCGCCTCATCCCCATCTTCTGAAATCCTCCGTTTCAATTCCAAAGGGCTGCAGCAGTCTTCCCACAATCTGTCGTTCCATCTCCGCGAGGCTCCCTGGATTGTGATAATAGGTGAGCACCGGCGGCATGAGAAAGACGCCCGGAATCCGCGAAAGCTTCAGCATGTTTTCCAGATGAATCGAGCTTAAGGGCGTCTCCCGCACCGCAAGAACGAGCTTTCGCTGCTCCTTGATCGTCACATCCGCCGCACGCAGCAGCAGGTTGTCGCTGTAACCATTCGCGATGCCGCTGACCGTCTTCATGGCGCAGGGAAGGATGATCATGCCGTCTGTCGGAAAACTGCCGCTCGCGACCGCCGCGCCGATATCGCTGTTGTCATAGCTCACGTCCGCGAGCGCGCGGATATCGTCCGCGTCAAGGTCACTCTCGTACTTTGCGGTCAGCTCTGCTCCCCGGGTGAAAATGACATGCGTCTCCACCTCCGGATTTTTCTTCAGTTCTTTCAAAAGGCATACGGCCAACGGAAAGCCGCTGGCTCCGCTGATGCCCACAATCAGACGTTTCATATTTTCATCTCGTCAGCCCACTTCTCCATGTCGATGTCCATGAACTTCGCACGTTCGAAGCGTTCTTTCTGGTCATAGGGTACCGTGCAGTCGAAGATCGCCTTGCAGGCCACGCCCACCGCGCGGATATCCGGCGTGTACTCGGGATTGTTCGATGGGTCGAGCGGATGGCACTGCACGCCCGGTATCATGATAATATCCTTGTCCGCCTGGAAGCGCGTCGTCATCGCCCACAGCACATCCTTGATGTCAAAGGGATCGACGTCTTCATCTACCAGAAATACATGTTTGAGCTCTGCGAAGGCGCTGAAAGCCAACAAGCCCGCCTGTCTCTGCCGCCCTTCATCGGAAGGCATTGTCTTTTTGAACTGCATGACCGCAATGTATTTTCCACCGCCTGAGGAGGCACAGTACACATTCTTAAGTCTGCCGGGCATGGCCTTCTCCACCATGGCGAGGATACTGGCCTCTGTCGGAATACCCGCCATGGAAACGTGCTCCTCGGACGGTCCGATGCAGGTCTGCATAATCGGGTTCCGGCGCGTTGTGACCGCCTTGACCTTGATGATCGGCAGCTCCGGATTGGCCGGTCCGCAGTATCCGGGGAACTCGGGCATCGCCTTGCCGGTGCCGGACTGAATATCTTCCTGGATCCTTCTCCCCGGCAGCACCTCTCCCTCGATCACATACTCCGCGTTCGCGATCGCGCGCTCATTGATCGTCAGACATTTCACCAGCTCCACTGGTTTCTTCCGGATCGCGCCCGCAGCCTGCAGCTCGTCATAACCGAGCGGCGTCGTAGGCGGCTCAAAACAGGCCGCAATCTCGATCGCCGGATCTACTCCGATCGAAATCGAGATGGGAAGCGGCTCATTCCGCGCTTCCGCCAGCTCATAGAAATGTCCGATATGGCGCGCGCCCGGCTGGAAGAAAATCGAAATCTCATCCTTGCTCTGCAGGCACATGCGGTGAATCGTCACATCCGAGGTCCCGGTCTCCGGGCTCGTCGCGTAGCACATGCCGAGCGTGATATAGGGGCCGGCGTCCTCCTCCGTGTTTGTCGGGGCCGGAACCAGCTTCCTCACATCAAAGTCGGGATCCGTTGCCAGATGCACGATTTCCTGGCACTTTGCCTGCTCATTCGGGATCACAACCGGCGGCAGCGGGTTAGATACGCTGTCCTTCAGCAGAAATCCCAGCTTCTGCGGCTCACAGTCCAGCAGCGCTCCCACGCGCTTTCTGCTCGCCAGCACCCCGATCGCAACGCGCGCGTCCGGGTGTCCTTTCACATTGTTAAATACCATCGCCGGGCCTTCCTTTGTGGGACGCATCACCGTCCCGCCTGCTCCCACGTGGCGATAAACGCCGGAGAGCTCCGCCATCGGCTCGACCTCCACATCCGTTTCCAGCAACTGCCCCGGCATCGTCTTTAAAAATTCCAGAGCCGAGCGCAGGCTGTCTACCTGATTTCCCATAGCTTTCCTCCTTTTATTTTACAGCCTCTGTAAGTTCTCCCCGCAGAAGAACCTTCTTTCCGCAGAGTTCCAGACTGACGTCCTCCGTCCCTGTGAGATTCTTCACTCTTACCTTTTCATGATCCGCCGACACTTCCAGTTTCTGGCCCCGCCAGAGAATCGTATATACCAGGCGGCTCCATTCCTTCGGAAGGAAGGGGGCGATGCGAAGCTCTCCGCCGAGCATGCGCAGTCCGCCGAAGCCATAGACCACGCCCTGCCAGATCCCGCCGAACGAAGCGGTATGGATCCCCGCATTCGAGCTGCTCATGACCGGTCCCAGATCAATCTGTGCGGATTTCTCAAAGAGATCATAGGCCATCTCGCCTTCCCGCATATCCGCGGCCAGCACCGCGTGCGTACAGAGGGAAAGCGACGAATCGTGCAGTGTCCTCGCCGCGTAGTATTCCCAGGTCGCAGCCTTGACCTCGTGTGGGAACAGCTCCTCCAGCAGGAAAAACAGCACCAGCACATCCGCCTGCTTGCTGACCTGTATCTGATTGATCTGGGTCAGATTATAGTCGCGGAAAATCCCGTTCACGAAATCCTGCGACCTGTACTTGGACAGATCGATATCCTTCAGTGTCAGATAGGTGGAGTCCTGAGGCAGAATTCCCTGTTCATTCGGCACCGGCAGAAATACCCTGTCCACCTTTTCCGTCCACTGCTGATAATATGCCTCGAGATCCAGCTTCCCACACAGCCGCGCAAAGAGCTCCGGTTTCTGTTCCTTCAGAAGCTCATAGTATTCCATTGCCTTGCGGATGTTCCACACCGCGAGATAGTTTGTGAAGGCATTGTCGGTCTTATGCTCCTTGTACTCGTCGGGTCCCACCACGTCGCAGATATGATAGAGGCCGTCGTCCGTGACTGTCTCCGAAAATTCGGTCACGCCGGTCTCCGGGTTGATGCTCTCGTGAATCTGACGGCACTTGTCCTCCAGTCTCGACACCCAGAAACGCGCCGTGTCAAAGATCAGCTCATAGCCGTAGCGCTCCATATAATCCTCGTCTCCGGTGATCGCGTAATACTGCCACACACCGAAGGCTACATCCGCCGTAATATGCTGCTCGATAAATCCCGACCATACCTTGATGGGAAGTCCCGTGACGATATCCACATCCTGATATTCCGGCGTTACCTCGCCGTCGTCCAGCCACGCGGACTCCCAGGGAAACATCGCTCCCTGATAGCCATTGTGCTCCGCCTTCCGGTGGGCACCCGGCAGAGACAGATAACGGTACTCCTCCAGCTTGCGGGCCGCTTCCGGCTGCGTGAAAATATAGTAGGGAAGCAGGAAAATCTCGGTGTCCCAGAAGCAATGCCCCCGGTAACCCTCGCCAGAAAGTCCCTTTGCGCCGATATTCAGCCGGTTGTCATGCGCCGGCACCATCAGCCGCAGATGATACTGCGCAAAACGGATCGCGAACTGATCGAAATCATTTCCCTCGATCGTGATGGGGATTCTGTCCCAGACCTCCCGTTTCCAGGCAGCCCCGGTTTCCGCTGCGAGCGCGTCATACCCCAGCTCCAGCAGTCCCTTCAGATCCGCGAGGGATCTTGTCTGCAATTCAGAAACGGCCACGCCTTCCGCGTCAAAATCCCGCGTTGTGAAGACGTTGCAGTACTTTTCGATCGTCAGCGTTTCTCCCTGCTCCGCCTCCAGCTCGTATCCGCCGTACACCTTCCGCAGCTCCATATACACCTGCGTCGGGACGTCCAGCTCCTCGCCGTTCTTCGCAAAACGGTGCACCGTGTTCAGCACAAAGCTGATGCCGGACTCCGTCGTCTTCGGCACAAACTGCATGTATCTGTTTTCATAGAAGCGTTTGTCGCCGTCCGTAAAATGCTGTGCGCCGGTGTTGGTGACGCGCCCGTCGATACCAGAGCGGACTCTGATTTCCAGTTTTCCGGAGAGCGGCGTGATCTCCACGCGGCTCGCGAAATCATGAAGCCGCTCAAGAGACACGGCTCTGCGAAAATGGAGTCTCACCCGGTCGCCCTTCGGCGAGGTCCATACGACCTTCCTCGTAAGCTCTGCTTTCCGGATGTCAAGCTCCCTTTCGTATTCCTCGATTTTCCCCTGTTCCAGATTGAAGCGCACGCCGTTCAGCCACAGCTCGATCGCCGTCATGTCCGGGGCATTCGGGAGCTCGGTCACCGCGGTCGGGTCAGATTTATTGAAAGTTCCGCCGACCAGCAGATCCCGCGTTTCATGCAGGTACTTCTCCTCCGTCGCGCTGCGCAGCCCGAGATAGCCGTTTCCCAGCGACATTACCGCCTCGCACTTTCCAAGCTGTTCTTCGTCAAAACAGTCCTCCCGGAGAATCCAGTCGTTTATCTTACTGTAATCCATTCCCATGGTTTTCTCCCCATATTAACGCGCGCAGATCGATTCAATCCAGTCACAGAGCTCGCCCGGATAGTCCGCCTCACAGTGCGGCTTATCCCACACGAGCGCATAGTCCACATCCTTCCCCGCATTTGCAAGCTCCAGGGCCAGCGTCATGCTGACAGAGAAGGAGGTGTCGGCGTCGCCCGCGCCCACGCGTATCCGGTAATGCTCCGCACAGTCGCTCTTCTCTTCGGTGCCGATATAGTTCAGCGGATTGATCAGATATTTCTGCCTGGTAAGCGCGCTGTCTTCCGCCACCTGCGCGTATTTCTCATAATAACGCGCGTACTCTTCCGGAAATGCTTCCTTCAGTGATGCGATGGCGTCGGCGATCTGCCCGGAAAAATGGGCGACCGGCTCCGCCGCGTCTCCAAACACCTTATTTTCCCCGCTGCTGCAGTTCAGCACGTCAAACGCCGTACAGGGCTTCATCCTGCGCCTGTGCGCAAGTACGTAGCTGTCGAGATCGGAGACCGCGGCGGTACTTCCATCCCACTTCAGCCATCCGCTCTTATCTTTTCCCTGCGCCATTACGGTCGGCGGCACAAAGGGCGGCGGAGCCGGTACACCCTTCGGCGGTCTGGAAACCATGTCCCCGAGCGTCAGAGGCTCTGCCGGCGCGTCCCCCGGCATGCCTGCGGGCGGCTTCCGGAGCGCTACGCCCGGTCCGGCATGACCCTGCATCAGATCGGACTCATCGTCCTTGTCGTCTCCGCCCATCGGCGCCGCGGTCTCGTAGGTGTAATTTCCCTTCAGATAATCATCCGCCGTATAACTTTCCGCAAGCTCTCCTCTGTCCAGCTTTCCAAGGAACTTCGTCGCGGACTGATTCAGAAGATTCATCAGATACGCGTATCCGCTGCCGCTTCTGCCATCTGCGCCAAGCGTGATCGCCGCGCCTGTCTTCGGATCTTTCAGTCCAAGCCCGTTAAAATACGCGATGTAAGCCTCCTTCAGCTTTCCGGAGAGCGCCTCCTCAAACGGAGTCATCGTCCCGGCCGGTCCCGCAGGCGAGGCTTCGTTCTCCTTATCCGCCGAGAACATCCACTCATACGCGAGATCCGCGTGTTCCAGATCAATGATCGGGCAGTAGATCTGCGAGGCGTATACGTCGTCGCGCTCTTCCATAAAAGCGCCCGCTTCTTTTAAAGCTTCTTCATAATTCGCGCTGTTTCCTGTCACGCCGACCAGCGTGGACATCGCCCCGCCGGCACTCCAGCCCACAGAGATGATCCGATCCATATCACCCGGAATCAGCGCGCTGTTGTGGCGCAGGAAGCGCAGTGCCATCTTCAGATCGATCAGATTCGCCGGTGCCTTGCCGCAGCGCCGCCCTTCCGCATCCTTCGACTCATGCCCCCGGTTCCCGCTTGTCACATACACAAATCCTCTTTCGAGATACTGCGGACCGAAGCAGCGCGGTCCGCCGAGCCACATATGCGGCATCTGCATATAGCCCGCAGAATTATTATTGAAAATGACGGGAGCTGTCTTCGCCGTGTAGCCGTTCATGCTGCCCTGCGGATCGATCACGCCGCCTTCCTTCATATAAGGCGCAGGAACAAAAATACTCATCCGCTGAAATTTCGGGCATTCTGCTTTCGGCGTATACAGAATATCTTCCAGGCACCAACAGTTGTAAGTTTCATCAAAAAACCACTGATCCTGCACCTCAGACAGTTCCATGGTCTGATTAATCACCGGAATATCATTTCCCATTATTTTCTCTCACCTCCTGTTTTATGATAACACAATCTGCTTTAATTCTTCAATGGACTGCATGGGCCAGGTGGCCGTCTCCGCCGCTTCTCCGATCCCGGCGCTGTCCATTCCGCCGCGTGTCGCGGCTGTCACGCCTGCCTTCGCATCCTCCACGACCAGACACTGTTCTGATGAAAGTCCCAGCATTTCAGCCGCTTTCAGGAATACCTCCGGATCTGGCTTGGAATGCGTGATATTCGTCCCATCGCTGACCGCGTCAAAACAGTTTTCCAGCCCCAGTCTTTCCAGTATCAGTTTTGTATTTCTACTGGACGAACCGATCGCGATCCGGATTTCGGCCTCCTTCAGCGTCCTCAGTACATCCTTCACATCCGCCGGAAGGTCTTTCTCCGACATCTGAGAGAGCAGTTCCCGGTACATCCGGTTCTTTTTCTCACACAGCCTTTCCTTCTCCTCCATAGAATAGCTTCGCTCCGCCTTTTCCAGGATGATCTCCAGGCTCGCCATCCGGCTCACGCCTCTTAAGCGGTCGTTGATTTTCTCATCAAAATAAATGCCTTCTTCATCCGCGATGGCTTTCCACGCAAGATAATGATATTTGTCTGTAAAACAGATCACACCGTCCAGGTCAAAAATCACCGCCTGATATCGCACGCTTTTCACCTCCTACAGGCGTGCGTCCGGCAGGTCGCAGAACGCGTCGACCGGAGACACTCCCTTAAATTCACTCTTTCCGAGCAGCTTTTCGATCACTGCCTCGATCATCGCACGATGACAGCTGTACGCGTTGATATAAGTCTTCACCCGCGGCACATCCTGCAGATGATAAGGATTGGAGAAGGAAACAAAGACAGCGCTTTCTTCCCACACATGGCGCGGCACGTCAAGCGCGTGCTTTTTCGCCCAGTTCAACCGGATCGTGGTCTGATTGGAGGCATGCTCACAGTTTGCGAGATAGAGCGTCAGCCTTTTTCTGTCAAGCGCGCCCGTCCCGTGCATCTCTTCCTTCCCGATATCAAAGCGCTCCGTCTGAAAGCCTTCTCTTTGCAGGATTTCCTCCGCGATCGCGGTCATGCTGCCGTCCACCGTATGGTCATTACCGAGCGTCACCAGCCGGATAAGAGGATATTCCTCCGGGCTGATCGGAAGCAGCTCATCTATATTTTTTACAAGCGTCACGCATTTATCCGCACATTCTGCCTGCCACAGCTTCGCCTCCGGCATCGGCGCTGTCTTCGGCCTGTTCCCCGCGACTTTTGCCTTTAGAGCCAGAATGCGGCTGACTGCTTCGTCAAGACGCGCCTCCGTCAAAGCCCCACTTTCCAGGCCGTCCAGCATATACTGGTAATCCTCGTAAAAATCTGTGCTGAATACCAGCATATCGCAACCCGCCGCGATAGCGGTCGGTATCGCGTGCCGCCGCGGCATCGCCTGCGTAAATCCGCTCATGATCGTCGCATCCGTTGTGATCAGGCCGTTAAAACCAAATCGCTCGCGCAGCACGCCCGTGAGCAGCTCCCGGCAGAGCGAGCCCGGCAGACAGTCCTCAAAGCGCAGCTTTGGATTGATCTCCATCGCCACATTCGGCTGTACGATATGTCCCACCATGACGCTCATCAGGCCGTCCTCGATCAGCTGCTGATAAATTGCTCCATAGCTGGCAAACCAGTCCTTTGCCGACAGACTGTTGTAGGTAGGATGCAGGTGCTGATCCCGGAAATCCACGCCGTCCCCCGGAAAATGCTTCGCGCAGGCCGCCATTCCGTTTTTCTGCAAAGTTTTTACATAAACGGAGCAGAGCCGTTTGACGCGCTCTGCGTCTGAGCCGCAGGTACGGACATTGGTGATCGGATTCCGGTAATTCATGTCAATATCGCATACCGGGGAAAAAGTCCAGTTGACCCCCGTCATCTGCCCCTCCCGGGCGCAGACAGTGGCGAACTTCTCCATCATTCCGTCCTCATCCGTCGCCGCCACTGTCATCGGCCAGCCAAAGAAGGTACCGTCGCTGATTGCTCCGCTTCCACCCTCTTCCAGATTCGCCGCCCGCAAAAGGGGAATCCCGGCAGCCGCGTCCAGCACAGCGTACCAGTCTCTGATATCCGCTGCGGGCGCGGGGCGATAGAGGACGCCGCCCACATTGTACTCGGTGACGATCCGCTCCAGCTCCTTCAGTTCAAAATCACCGCCCATCACACAGAAAAGCTGTCCCACCTTCTGCCGGACGGACAGGGAATCCCGCGTCTCATTGACCCAGCGCAGCTCCTCCTCCGTCAGATAAAACGGCTTCTTCCTTAAATCCATAAGTCTGGCCTCCAGGTTATTTCAGATTTTTATCCAGCCAGGCCCACAGAACATTCAGATTCCACTCGCTGGAATACTCCTTGTCCTCATGATCGGCATGAGGCAGAGGAACAAATTCCACCCGGCCCTGGCCCAGCTTCTGATAGATCTCATTGACAAAGTTGACACTCTGCATAAAGGGCACCAGTCGATCCATGCAGCCATGCTCCACCAGCATGGGAGCCATTGCATTGCTGATATAGGTGGCGGGATTGGCCTTAGCCAGCCATTCGTCGGACAGGGCAGGCAGTGCGCCGCCCATATAGGCGCTTTCGGCGGACTCCGGCGTGTCATGGTCCGCAAAGCTGACCCCGTTGGCTCTGGCCTGATCGTCCATAGGGCGGAAGTCCATGGGACCAAACTGATCCACGCAGGCCTGCACAGTGCAGTCACCGTCAAATGTCATGCCCTCCTCGCCGGGAAACTGGCCATTGGGGATGTTCATGCCCATCATGGCTGCCAGATTGCCGCCGGCGCTGCCGCCCAGGGCACAGATGCGATTGGGGTCGATGAAATATTTCGCCGCGTTGCGGCGCAGGAACCGGAACGCCTCCCGGCAGTCCAGCACGGCGGCGGGGAAGATGGCCTCTCCGCTGAGGCGATACTCCACCGAAGCGATGGCGTAACCGTGGGCCAGACCCTTGAGATAGGTGTCCATATGATCGTCCCGCTTGTCGCCCATACCGAAGCCGCCTCCATGGAGATGCACCACCAGCGGGAACGGGCCGTCTCCCTCCTCCGGGAGATAGAGATCCAGCCGCTGCGCGTAGGACTGGCTGGCGTAAGGGACGTCCAGATATTTGCGCCTGACCCAGCTGATATCGGCTATTTTCATTTCCATGGCCGGCACCTCGCCCTCCGCAGGGGCGTCAAAGCGCAGGGAACCTTCCAACTTGTCATAATCCTCCAGACCGAAGGGTTTGTTTTCCTGACTCATGATAAAACATCCTTTCTTAAGTTGTAAAAGCCGGGGCAGCCGAGCAGAAGCGCTGCAAGCTGTCCCGGCAAAATGTGGGAAATTGATTTTTATTACCTGGCGGAAGCGTCGGCCCCGCGATACTGAGGCGCATACTTTTCCACATTGGTCAGAAGAACCAGGATCAGAATAATCACGCCGAAGATCGCGCCCATGTAGGTATAGTCGAACTGAATGGCGGCGGCGGTAGCGGCGCTCTGGAATTCCAGAGTGGCGTCATATCCGGCAGCAGCCAGAATCCAGGCAGCCATACCAGAGCCGAAGCCCATGCCGATCTTGGAGCCGATGGACTGGGCAGAGGAGATCAGACCCTCAGAACGAACGCCATACTTCCAATAGCCATATTCCACAACGTCAGGCACCATGGCAAACACCGCGCTCAGCAACGGGCCTGCTCCCAGAGAACGGATGACCACGCCAATGATAACAATTGTCGTATTTGTTCCGGCAAGACCGCAGATGACAAAGCCGACAATCAGCAGCACGGCGCCGATAGCCAGGAAGATCTGTTTAGACCATTTGTTGGAGATGGCGGGCATCAGAAGCAGGATAATAATACCAGGGAACTGACCTGCCACCATCAGGGCGGACATGAACATGGCGTTGCCCAACACCACGCTGCAGTAATAGGTCTGCGCGGCGATGGCGTTGGCGTTCATCAGCAGGGAGAACACACCAATCAGAAGGAGAAGCCAGAAGTAGCGGTTCTTCATAACGGAGGGGAACTGCTGCTTCAGAGTCGGTTTTGCCTCCTGGGAAGCTCCTTCCTCCGCATCGTCCATGTCAAGTTCCTTGTTGACAATTCCGGAAATCAGAATCAGGACACCGGCAATCAGACCCAGGAAGATGCTGGCCCAGTGCCAGCCAAAATAAAGAACCAGAGGAGTGATGGCGGATCCGGCGATCAGGCCGATGACATTGTTGCCCACGGCAGAGAAGGTGGCCAACATGGTATTGTCCTGCGGGTCGCGGGTCATCAGGGGAAGCATGGCGGTGTTGGCAATACCAAAGATGGTGTATACAACTACCGACATAAATATGTAGGTTGCGTAGGCGTAGACCAGCTTGGCGCTGGCGCCGGCCGCCACAGGCACATGCATCAGCAGCACAATGCCGAGGAAGGTCAACGGGCCGGAGAGAATCAGCCAGGGCCTCGCCTTACCCCATTTAGTATGGGTGCTGTCCACGATAGCGCCCATAACCAGGTCGCTGATGCCGTCAAAGACACGACAGACCACGAACATGGTACCGATGGCCGCCGCGCCCATCAGGGCGGTGTCCGTGTAGTAGCTTAGCAGAAAGGCTGCGCCGATCTGGCTGAAGATGTTGCCGCCGCCGGTGCCAAGACCATAGATCGTCTTGCGCCAAAGCGGAACTTTTTTTCTTTCGTTCATGTTGAAACCTCCTTACCGTTTTCCTTTTCGTCTTTTTGCCGAATTTTCGGTCGCAACTACATTGTACTTCTAACATAATTGACAATCAATTCAATTTTGTGCTAGAATTGATTCCAGAACAGAATCGACTATATGCGAAAGCGTTTTCACGCATAGTACAGGAGGCACAGAAATGAATATCTCCTATTTCCGCGAATTTGTCGTTTTGGCGGAGACGCAGAATTTCTGGGCGGCGGCGGAGCGACTGTTTGTCAGCCAGTCCTCCCTGTCCAAGCACATCAAGGCCCTGGAGTCCAATTTGGGCGCGCCGCTGTTCGAGCGAACGTCCCGGCGGGTTGAGCTGTCTGCGTTCGGACGAACCATGCTGCCCTATGCTCAGTCCATGGCCAAGCTGCAATACGACTATGAGACGGCGGCCTTTAATTTTCTCCATCAGGAGAATGCGACGCTGGAGATCGCCTCGATCCCGGTTCTCGCCCACTACAATATCACGGAGGCACTGCTCCGGTTCAAAAAGGCCCACCCCATGGTTCAGGTCAACATTCAGGAGGGGGACACGCTGCTGGTGCGGGAAAAGCTGATCAGCCGGGAGTGCGAGGTCGGCATTTATCGGGACAGCCCTTCGTATCTGGAACACGACCCGGACAAGGAGCAGCACTTGGAAAAGCTGGCCTATGTCAGCGACCAGCTTATCGCAGTGCTCCCCCCGGATCACCCGCTGTCCAGATTCCCCAACGTGAAGCTGTCCCAGCTGTCCGGGGAGTTCTTTGCCCTGATTCATCAGGACACCATGCCCTACGAGCTGTGCCTGCGGGTCTGCCGGGAGGCAGGCTTCACCCCCAACGTAATTTTCAACTCTCACAATCTGGAGTCCATCCTGGACATGGTGCGGAAGGGCAGTTGCGTGGCGCTGCTGTTCACCAATCATCTGGACTTCCCTCATCACATCGACTTTGGCGGCAAGCCGCCCTTTGTGGCCGTACCTGTCACGCCGACCATTCAAACCACCGTTTATCTGAGCTATCGCAAGGGCGAAGCGCTATCCTCCGTTGCAGCGCACTTCATCGAGTTCTGTAAGCAAGCGAGAAGCGGACTGGTGGGAAATAAGGAAGAGACTCCCGCATGACCGACAGACAGCTTCTTTGGGAACAGAATGCGGACGGCGTACCGGGAACCGGAGCGGGAAATCCTACGGACTGATCCCTTCAGGATAAAGGAAGGTCTGAGTCGCTCACCGCCTATTTCAGATACATTCCAAAAAAGGCTTCCAGCTTATCAAACGGAATAATATCCATCCGGTCGTAGAGATCCGTGTGAACCGCGCCCGGAATGATCATCAGCTCCTTGTTGTCGCCGGTCAGCTTCGCAAAGGCGTCTCTGCTGAAGTAGCAGGAATGCGCTTTCTCGCCGTGAATGACGAGGACGGCACTGCGGATCTCCTGGCTGTACTGCAGGATCGGCATGTTGAGGAAGGACTCACAGCCCGTCACGTTCCAGCCGCCGTTGGAGTTCAGGCTGCGGGGATGATAGCCGCGCTCCGTTTTGTAATAATCATAATAATCTTTCACGAAAAACGGCGCGTCCTCCGGCAGCGGATCGACCACACCGCCGCCCAGCGCGTAGCTGCCGTTTCTGTAGTCCTCGATGCGCTGCGCGCAGAGCGCCTTGCGCTTCTCATAGCGGGCTTCCTCGCTGTCCTCACTGTCAAAGTAACCGTTCGCATTCACACGGGTCATGTCGTACATGGTGGAGGCCACAGTCGCCTTGATACGGGTGTCCAGCGCCGCCGCGTTGAGCGCCATGCCGCCCCAGCCGCAGATGCCGATGATGCCGATCCGCTCCGGATCCACTCCTGTCTGCACGGACAGGAAATCCACCGCCGCCATAAAATCCTCCGTATTGATATCCGGGGAGGCCATATAGCGGGGCTGCCCGCCGCTCTCGCCGGTGTAGGAGGGATCGAAGGCGATCGTCAGGAAGCCCCGCTCCGCCAGCGTCTGTGCGTACAGACCGGAAGACTGCTCCTTCACCGCGCCGAAAGGACCGCATACCGCAATGGCCGGGAGCTTGCCCGCCGCGTTCTTCGGCTCATAGAGGTCCGCTGCAAGGGTGATGCCATAGCGGTTGTGAAACGTCACTTTTCTGTGGTTTACCTTGTCACTTTTGGGGAATACCTTATCCCATTCTTCTGTTAAAATAAGCTGTTCTTCCATGATGCTCTTGTCCTTTCTTGATCTTTATTTCAAAATACCATACTGCTCATCCGAAACGGCCTCCAGCCACTCGTTCGAGCTGTTTTCCCCCGGCACCTCCACGGCCAGATGGGAGAACCAGCTGTCCGGGGCGGCCCCATGCCAGTGCTTCACGCCAACCGGAATATTGATGCAGTCGCCCGGCTTCATCTCCACCGCAGCCTTGCCCCACTCCTGGTAATAGCCGCGGCCGGCCACGCAGATCAGAATCTGGCCGCCGCCCTTGTCCGCATGATGGACATGCCAATTGTTGCGGCAGCCCGGCTCAAAGGTCACATTGAAGATACCAACCTGCTCCGTGGACACCGGAGCCAGATAGCTCTGCCCGATGAAGTATTTCGCAAAGGCGTCGTTCGGCGCGCCGATGGGAAACACCATCTCGGCAGCGTGAGCCGCCTTTCCATCCACCGGAGCCGCGTCCTCCGCCCAGACCTCCTTCGCCATGTAGAAGACTGCCCAGGCCTTCGGCCAGCCGACATAGAAAGCGGCATGTGTAATGATGGCGGCAATCTCCGCCTTCGTCACTCCGGCCTTCTTTGCGTTCTCCAGATGATATTTCAGGGAAGAATCCGTAATACCGGAGGACATGAGTGCTACCACAGTGATAATGCACCGTGTCCTGTGATCAATATCCTGATTGTTCCAGTTTTCACCGAACAGCACGTCGTCATTGAAATGTGCAAATTCCGGTGCAAAATCTCCAAGGGTCTGACGCCCCGCTGTCTGTATGATTTTTTCCATCATCAAATCCTCCCCACCCATTTTTTCAGATCTGCGGCGCTCTGTCTGCCATTCAGGAGCTTACCGACTACGATTTCCGTATCCGATGATACGGATGCTTTCAGGACATCCGCGGTGCGCCCGAATCCGCTGCCGCCGGAAGTGGCAAAGAGAATGATCTTCTTTCCGGAAAAATCATAGCTTTCCAGGAAGGTGTTGACGATCGTGGGCGCAACGCCCCACCAGATCGGGAATCCCAGAAAGATCGTATCATATTCCGCGATACCGGCACTCTGATCTGCAAGCGCGGGTCGGCTGGAAAGATCGTTCATCTCCACCGAGCTGCGCGACTTTTTGTTCGTCCAGTCCAGATCCGCATTGGTATAACCCGAGTTTGCCACTTCACTGATTAAATGATAAAAATTTTTTCCTTATTTTGC
>JAJPXQ010000073.1:0-7928 GCA_021205385.1 Lachnospiraceae bacterium
ATATAGAAATATACTGCATCAAACAAAAGACATTAATTTACAAATTAGCCCGGACGTGGAGAACATGATTTTTGTATCAGTTTATTATATTGGCGAAATAGATATTTCAGAGGGTTTCCACGAGATGACATTGATTGATCTAAGAAACTCCTGTCCAGTAGTGGTTGATTTAACATTACCACAATGCGAAATGATAAATACTCTAAAATTAAAAGAGGGAAATCTAATTACGGCTACCCTTGCTTCAGCTGTTTCGAAAATTGGACAAACAGAAGAATGGTTGTTACTGAAAATAGATGATATTTCTCGAATGGTATATAATTTAAATGACGTTTTATTTTCACTGTCCTGTTGACATCCATAATCTAATGGTAGATTTCGAACAGAATACTATGTTATAATACTGAAAACAGGATGGTCAATAATATATTATAAATGTCAGTGGGGAATAATTCTTATGAGTAGCGAAAATAATGGGGTAGAAGAAGAACAATTATACGCTGGAGTTTATGAGGCGGAAATAACGGAGCCATTTAATCCGAAAGATGTGGATATTATTTCTCAGACAATGGTAATCTCAAATATCATTGATCAACTGAAATGTGGGGATATTTTGTTGGAACCGGATTTTCAGAGACATCCTGACTTGTGGAATGACAAAAAGCAAAGCAGACTGATTGAATCTCTTATGATTCGCATTCCACTTCCAACATTTTATTTCGACAGCGCAGAAGATGATAAACTCATTGTAGTAGATGGATTGCAAAGACTATATGCTATTAAAAGATTTATGGTACTGGATGAAACAGACCCTGAACGCCTGAAGCTTACAGATCTGGAGTATTTGAAAGAGTATGAGGGAAAGAAGTTTGAAGAACTTCCGCCCAATATGCAGAGGCGTATAAGGACACAGACATTAACCACTTATGTTATCAGACCGGGAACGCCGGACAAAGTGCGAACCAGCATTTTTACAAGAATTAATACAGGCGGCTTGACTTTGACACCGGCGGAGATTAAAAACTCCATTTACAGAGGACAGGCGGCAAATCTTTTAAAGGAACTGGCAAATTCTGAGGAATTTAAAAAGGCCACAAGAAATAAAATTGATTCCCGCAGAATGCTGGATTGTGAATTTGTGAACCGTTTTCTGGCATTTTATTTACTGGGAACAGAACAGTATTCTGGCAATCTGGAAGATTATCTGAATGATGTTATGATTCGATTGCAAAAAGAGACAGAGGCGACAATCGAGAAATGCCGGGCTGATTTTTTGAAAGCAATGAAATATGCCATGTATATTTTTGAAGACAAAGCCTTCCGGAAAATCAACAGAGATGAGAAATACGGGAAAATTAACAAACCTCTTTATGATGCCGTGACAGTAAATCTGGCAAAGCTGAGTCTGAAGGAATGTGAAAGACTGCTGGACAGAAAAGATCAATTGATGGAGAAATATATTGATTTGCTACATGATAGTAAATTTGTAAGTATTATCACAAGCGCAACGGCGGTTATAGATAATGTCAGAGACAGACATCGTATCATTTATGAACTGTTTCAGGGAGTATTGAAAAATGATTAACTATGTGCAAATAGAAAATTTTAAATCGATCAGGCGATTGGCCCTGCCGTTAGAGAATCTGAATCTGTTTTTTGGAATGAACGGAATGGGAAAATCTTCTGTGATACAGGCGTTGCTGCTTTTGCGGCAGAGTTTCTGGGAAAATTATAAATCCGGTTTGGACTGTTTATATACGAATGGAGAAATGATACAGTTGGGAACCGGTAAAGATATCTTTTGTCAGAGCGGAGATCCTGATATTATAAGATTTTATGTACAGTACGGTGCGAACACAACGTACGACTGTTCCTATAAGTATGATCCTGATCATCCGGGCAGCGACCAGCTGATGAGAATTGAAGCGGAAACGAAGGAGGATTATACAGCCCCCTTATTTTCTGACCAGTTTTCCTATCTGGGAGCGGAGCATATAGGACCTAGAAAACAGTACAGCACTGAGAATTGGAAAAAGAACAGTGCTGCAAGATTAGGTACAATGGGGGAATATGTAGTTCCGTTTTTGGCGCTGGAAGGAGAAAAAATAAGGATTCCCGATGAAATGTGTCTGCAGACAGGAAAGACAAATCGCCTGATTGATCAGGTATCAGCGTGGATGGCTGAAATATCTCCGGGAATACGGATACATGCGGAATTGCTTCCGACGATTGAAAAAGCAAAACTGGCAATCAGTTATAACGGAGACCGTATGGTTTCTGATGCTTTTTTACCGGTTAATGTAGGATTTGGAATTCCATATGTTCTTCCGTTGGTTGTAGAATTGCTTATTTCCGGAGAAGAAAGCCTTCTGCTGGTTGAAAACCCGGAATCGCATCTTCATCCGAAGGGACAGACTAAGATGGCAGAATTGATATCATTAGCGGCGAATCATGGCTGTCAGATTATCTGTGAATCCCATAGTGATCATGTGATTAATGGAGTACGGGTTGCCGTGAAGAATGGAAAGATTGATAATAAAAAAGTAGGAATTTCATTCTTTTCAAAAAACGATAATCAGGAAACGAAGGTGGATAATATTTACGTGGATAAGAGAGGAAATTTAAGTAATTATCCAGTTGGTCTACTGGACGAATGGGGAATACTTATGACGGAATTGCTTTAGTATGGCAGAATCGTCAGATACAGCAGGAGTATGAAAATTGGAATTATTTTTTAACGAATTGTCGATAGATGGAAGGCAGAATCTGAGCGCGGATTCAATGATTGCTTTGGCTGAAGTCTATCACACGCTGGCGCAATATGAAATTACAACATGCAGGATTGATCCTGATGGTAATGCGAAACTTTTCCAGATGATACAAAGCATGCAGGATTCTTTGAATATAAAAAATTTCTATTTTGCATTTTTTCGTTCTCCTTATGAGACGGAATATGTTGAAGAAAGACAGGACGAATATCTTGGACATGAATGGTTCTGCAATGGTAAGACGTGCATAGGCTTAGCATTAGCTCTCATATTTGACTCCGCAGCCTTGAGTGTTCATGAAATTGGCTGGAATGACGCATTTGTTGATATTATCAGGGATGGCGCTGTAAATACTGTCAGAAATATCAGTACGAGTCAACATGTTGATCTACATATTCAGCGGATACGTGATGGAGAAGAAACGGAACTGATAAAATGTGCCTTGGATGTCACGGAAAAAGAGATTTCCCTACGATCTGATCATGGCAAGGATATATTGATGAATTTTTCGAAACGTTTGATAAAATGTCCCTATGTAGTGGGCGTAATAAATTCTCTGCCTTTTAATTCCCATGAACGTAATTTCATTAGAGCTATACGTGAAGATGGTTTGATTGAAATTGTTTTGCCCTGGACAGATCAAGGCTATGGAGTGATAGTGAAGACCACTGGCAGAACGAAAAAGGAAACGGAAAGGATTGGCAGTATTTTAATAGAAAAATATGGAGGAGTGTGAGGGTTGGGCTATGGATTGTCTGATATCGCTCAGCTGTGAGCCACTTGACGAATGCGGGAAATGCTTGTATTATTAAGGGAAAAGAGCTTAAGGAAGGTTGCATAATGAACGAACGAAGCTATCAAAATGCTGACGAAGTGATAGACCTTGTAGACTTATTGTTTTATCTGTTAAAGAGATGGAAATCATTTCTGGTTCTGCTTGTGATCGGCGCGCTGCTGGGATCCGGGGTCTGTGCGTTGAAGGCGGTGCAGACGCGAAATGCGAAGGTGGCGGCATCGCAGACGGAGTGGAGTGCAGCCGGATATGATATTGATGACGAAGTGATCGTCCAGATGGAGATGGCGGCGCAGTATCGGAAGCAGTATCTCGAGCAGCTGGCATATTGCCAGAATTCGATTCTGATGCAGCTGGATCCCAATTCCTTTTACGAAGGGCAGCTGACGTGGTATATTTCCGCGGGCGACGATACCAATCTGGCGATTTCGCGTTTCCGTAATATTATCAAGTCAGATGGGATTCTGGAAGAGCTGCAGGCGGCCTCCGGGCTGGATTGCGAGTCTTCTTATATTGAGGAGCTGCTCAGCGCCTCGACTTCTGCAGAACTGATTGACAGGGCGCCGGAGGAGTCGAAGAGCGGAACGGATCTTTATACTTATATCAGTGATACGGGTAATGGCCTTGGTATCATTATAAAGGTAGTGGCGCCTGACGAGGAGTCCTGCACGCAGATGCTGTCGGTTCTGCGCGAAAAGGCGGAGGATCTGGACAGCGAGTGCGCGTCTTCCTATGAGGTTTATAGTTCCGTGAAAGTGAGCGACTCTGTGCAGCAGACGGCGAACAGCGCGTATCTGACCTGGCAGGATAAGAGCTTAACCCGTATGTATACATACCTGACCAACGAGCAGAAGCTGGAAGATGCGTTCACCAGTACGGAGCTGGATTATTATAAGCATGTATACTATACCGAGTCGCTGGAGGAGACGGATGTCACGGCGGAGACCGGAGTAGCCGCAGAGGCAGATGCCGACACGGAGATATCGCTTTCCTTCTCCGGTATGAAGAAATATGTGTTGATCGGCGCTGTTGTCGGCCTGTTCATCTGGGCCTGCTGGTTTGGCCTCAGCTATCTGCTGGACAAGAGCATCCGTACTTACGGGGAGGCGAAGGATTGCTACCGCGTTCCGATGCTCGGCCGTCTGGCTGTGGATGACAGGAAGGCGCGGGGCATCGACGGCCTGATCGATTCTCTGTATGGCCGGATCAAGGGCTCGCCGGATACGATACCTTATGTGATTTCTGCGATCAACACGATCGGCGATGAACGCACGGTTCTCTGCGGCAATATCGAGTACGGGGAAGTGCAGGCCGTGATGCAGGAATTCCAGAAGAGCTGTGCACAGATTGAGATCGAAGACTTCGCCGGAAAGAGCGTCCATGCGCTGGAGCGCGTGAAGGAGACCGGACGTGAGATTCTGGTCGTCCGGATCGGAAAGACGAAGAAGGCCGAGATCCGCCGCGAGCTTGAGATCTGCAGGATGCAGAAGATTCAGGTCGTCGGGATGGTGGCGATTGAGAATATATAGATGAGGCTGATATGGAGCTGGACGGCGTTTGCCGTCCGGCTTTTTTTGTCAAGTCAAACGAAGCTTTGAAGCCGACTGGAAAACCTTCGTTGACTTCCTTCCCACTATTCGATAGAATGAAAACAGGCACGAGTATATTGGAGATTCACTCTGAAAGGGGCGCAGGCATGGGTAATTATATCAATCCGGGTAATGAAGGATTTAAGGCGATACGAAAGGGGATTTATGTAGATAAGTCTATGCTGATTGATTTTGTAAACAGTACGATTGACATCTCGCCGGACAGAATGACCTGTTTCAGCCGTCCCCGCCGTTTCGGGAAGTCCTACACGGCCAAGATGCTGTGCGCCTATTACGACAGAAGCTGTGATTCACGGGAGCTGTTTGATGATCTAATGATCGCCGGATCTGATTCCTATGAGGAGTATCTCAATCAATATGACGTGCTCTATCTGGATATTACTTGGTTTATTTCCCGGGCCAGAAGTTCTGATCGAAATATCGTTGCTAATCTTCAGACTGCCGTGATCCGGGAACTGCAGGAAATGTTTCCGGGCTGCGTCAGGGAAGGCGAGACCTACCTGCCGGATGCGATGCTGAGCGTAGTGAGAAAAAGCGGTCGAAAGTTTGTTGTGATCATTGATGAGTGGGACGCTCTGTTTCGGGAGGCCAAGGATGATCAGAGTCTGCAAAGGGATTATGTACAGTTGCTTAGAGGCCTTTTTAAGGGAGGCCCCATCACAGACAAAATCATCGCGGCTGCATATATGACGGGTATTCTGCCGATCAAGAAATACGGCACGCAATCCGCATTGACGGATTTCAGAGAATTTACGATGGTGGATCCTCTGATACTGTCTCCGTATCTGGGATTCACGGAGTCGGAAGTGCAGGCGCTCTGTGACAGTTATGATGTGGATTTTGGCAGGATGAAGCAGTGGTATGATGGATATTCTTTTGAGGATGTTGCATCAGTATACAGCCCGAATTCTGTTATGAATGCCATTAAATTTAAGAAATTCAAAAATTACTGGACATCTTCCGAGACCTGGGAGTCTTTGAAGGAGTATATCAGCATGAATTTCGACGGCCTGAGGGATTCTGTTATTGCCATGCTGGGCGGCAGGCGCGTGCTGGTCGATACGCTCAGTTTCCAGAATGATATGGTTTCTTTTCATGGCAGAGACGACGTATTGACGCTGTTGATTCATCTGGGATATCTGGCTTATGATTCCGGGAAGCATCAGGCTTACATTCCGAATCTGGAGGTCGCGGAGTCTTTCAAGCTTGCGGTTCAGAATTCCGGTTGGAGCGGGGTGAACACGGCGCTCAGAGAATCCGAGCTGCTTCTGAATATGACGATTGAGGGGAATGAAGATGCAGTGGCGGCAGCTTTGGAGTCTGTTCATTCCGCGGAAACGTCTATTCTGCAGTACAATGATGAGAATTCTCTGAGCTGCGCTGTCACGATCGCTTATTATACCGCGCGTAATTATTACACCATTATCCGGGAGTTACCGGCTGGCAAGGGTTTTGCTGATCTGGCTTTTATCCCCTTTCCCTATACGGACAAACCGGCGATGCTTGTGGAGCTGAAATGTGATAAATCCGCGGACGGCGCAATTCAGCAGATCAAAGAGAAACGCTACGATGGCGCGCTGAAAGCTTATGTGGGAAATCTTCTCCTTGTTGGGATCAACTATGACAAGGCTACAAAGATTCATTTCTGTGTGATAGAAAAGTGGTGAATGTCAATGGGATTTTTGTTTGGCTGAATTGGAAATTCTGTTTTT
The DNA here is from genome assembly GCA_021205385.1 of Lachnospiraceae bacterium. Classification (GTDB taxonomy): domain Bacteria; phylum Bacillota; class Clostridia; order Lachnospirales; family Lachnospiraceae; genus Hominiventricola. The sequence continues at coordinate 6,884 of JAJPXQ010000073.1, forward strand.
TGAAAGACTGGATGGCACCTGATTGTGTTGTCCAGTCTTTTTATGCAGACTTTTAAGATACTGGCATCCATATTAAATGATTTTAAGAAATAGTATTATAAATCATGCATAGAATTTGACATAAAACACAACCTGATGTATGATAGAAAAGAAGGAGATGAATAGACATGCCAAGGACGAGGAAGGAAAATGTGTTTCCCAATTATATAAGAGTGAAGGATACAGACCAGGAGGCGCTCGCGGAGCTTACAATAAAAGCAAAGGGAGGTCGATCGCTGAGCAGATTTGCCAGGGACTGCGGTGTGAATCCCTCTACTCTGTCCAGATTGGTAAACCAAAGGAACTCGGGGCCCTGCGCGGACAAGTTGATTAAGGCAATTGCTGATAATGCGCAATCAGATAGTGGAGTTACTCTAGATATGCTCCTTGAAGCGCATGGACTTGCGCCGATTATAGTGCAAAAGACAGCGGGAGCCATGCGACCGTCTGAGGTCATAATCCAAATGGATGATATACTCGGGCAGAACGGCGCGGAGGTTGCAGGTCCAGCAAAGATGATCAGGCAGGCTGCGGATCAGTTCAGAGGTGAAGCGTTTGAGAGAGAAGCCGGTGATATTATAATCAATGCGTTGATCCGGAAGGGATATACAGTAAGAATGGAAAAGGGCAGTAACCATGGACATTTTGATATCGCCGTTGAGACGGATGCGCTCCACAATATCGGAGTTGCTGTCTGGCTCCTTGAGATAAAGACCGGGTTTTATTCCGCAGGTATCAGAAGTCTAGATAAGCTATTTCAGAAACTGTATTTTAACAGCCTGTACGATGAGGGAAAGGCTGCGTCGTTGGTGATTGCCGACAAGCAGGCGTTTGAGGATATCCGGGAGAAATATCATGGGATAGAGATCCATGATTATGTGTCAGTGATTTTGATTGATCGGATAAAGCGCTGCGTGGCGGATGAGTTTATTTTTAAGCAGAAAGGGAAGAGCGGGCACGAATCAATTTTGTTAAGGAGTGATATACCATGAAATTAAGAAACATT
>JAJPXQ010000073.1:7943-11910 GCA_021205385.1 Lachnospiraceae bacterium
AATCTGCAGGGATAATTATGAAAATATTGAAAAACTGGAGGCAAAGTCTGTCAATAAGAATGCTCGCTCTGCCATGTTAGTAACGAATTGGGGGAAAGCAAGGGAGTCCTTAATACAGGTTTCTTCGATTAATGATTTTCTGAGTGAGAAAGCGGACACTGTCATTAATAATGTTCCGGCGCCGTTCATGAATAGAGATGGATTTAACGTAAGCCAGGAAGAGTGGAACAAAATCAACAGGGCAAAGACGGATGTTCTGAACTCTCTGGAATGTATTATTGATCTTTACGAGAGCATGGGCATTGCGAATGAGTCATGCGCCGGAATAGATGTTAAGATACCGAAATGTGATGAGTTTACCGAGTACGTAGAATATTTGAAAAAGCTGGATTTTATTTTCACAAAATGTCCTTTTCTTAATATCGGCGAAGAAAAACTGAAATTTCAGAATGTGGATGTGGGATCTAACTGGCTGACTTTTGTGGTTACTGCAGTGGGTGCTGCAGTTGGAGGAAGTTACCTGCTGAATAATCTGGCTGCATTTGTGGATAAGGCGATTATTGTGAGAAGTCATTATCTGACTATGAAGGCGCAGGAACGCCAGCTGGAAAGAGAAGAGAGAAATGATAATGATAGAAAAATAATAATGGATTTTATAAAGCAGACCTATAAAGACTCAGTCGATGCCTCGATCAAAGATCTGGAGTCTTCTACGAAGTATGAAGTACAGAATAAAGATGGCGATGAATATAACAGAATTCAAAAAAGCCTTGAAGATATGGGTGAAATGGTTGAAAAAGGACTGGAGATTTACTCTACGATTGATTCTCCCAGGGAAGCGAAGGCACTTTTTGAACCGTTGGAAATGAAATACCTTAAGGCGATTGAAACACTGGCTCTGACAGACAAGGAAGAGTAGTTCTATATGAAAAAAATAAGCTTTCTTATCATAACTTGTATTATCATATCGGCGTTCGTCGGCTGCGCGTCCGGCGAAAACAGTGAAGAGCCGTCGGATGCCGCATACACGGAGGCAGAGGACGAGACTCCGGAGCAGGTCACGCAGAGCGACGAAGAACAGTCGGTGGAGGAGGCTGCAGAGCCGACGGAAGAATCGGCTGAGTCTTTGACGATCGAGGAGCAGGCGGCCCGGCTGCTCGCCTCGATGACTCTGGAGGAGCAGATTTATCAGATGTTCATCGTCACGCCGGAGCAGATCACGGGTGTGTCTGTCGCGACGCAGGCCGGGAGCGCGACGGAGGAAGCGCTGCAGACGTATCCGGTGGGCGGCATTGTCTATTTTGCCGACAATATCGTGACGCGGGAGCAGTGCAGCGAGATGATCGCGAACAGCCAGTCCTATTCGAAAGTTGGCCTTTTCATCGCGGTGGACGAGGAGGGCGGAACCGTGGCGCGCATTGGAAATAACAGTGCGATGGGCACGACTTCCTTCCCGAATATGAAGGCGATCGGTGACAGCGGCGATGCGAAGGAAGCCTGGAACGTGGGTTATACGATCGGAATGGAGATCGGGGAGCTGGGCTTCAATCTTGACTTTGCGCCCGTCGCGGACGTCGACTCCAACCCGGACAATCCGGTGATCGGCGACCGCTCTTTCGGCACGGACGCCGCCCTCGTCTCGGAGATGGTCCAGGCGGAAGTACAGGGTTTTCAGGAGAGCGGTGTTCTTAGCACGCTGAAGCATTTTCCGGGACATGGGGACACTGCCACCGACAGCCATGAGGGCTATACGGAGCTGAACAAGACGCTGGAAGAACTGTATCAGGTGGAGTTTGTGCCGTTTCAGAGCGGCATCGCCGCGGGGGCGGATTTTGTGATGGTCGGCCATATCTCGGTCCCGCAGGTGACGGGCGACGATGTGCCGGCTTCGCTCTCCGGGACGATGATCGATATCCTGAAAAATGATCTGGGATTTGACGGACTTGTGATCACGGATTCCATGCGGATGGAGGCTATTACGGACAGATGGCCCTCCGCTGAGGCCGCCGTCCTGGCGGTGCAGGCGGGCGTCGACGTGATCCTGATGCCGGAGGATCTTGAGGAAGCCGTCGCTGGGATACAGGGGGCGGTAGAGACCGGCGAGATCCCGGAGGAGCGAATCGCCCGGAGCGTACAGAAGATTCTGGAAATGAAAATCCAGGCAGGAATCGAGAGCATGGTATGGTAGATCCCAGTATTATCATCAACGGATACAGAAAACATCAGTCACTGCGACTGGTGTTTTTTTATGTTAGGGTAAAGTTTTTGTAGGAAAAAAGACAGAATAGAAAGCACCAACTTTGTGTTAGGATTAAGTTACCAAGCAAAATCCACAGATAAGGAAGGTGCTTTCTATGATTAACAGTATACAACAGTTCCAGGCGGAAGGGGTAAAAAATTTAGAAAAAGTTTTTGTTGATTATGCAGCAGATCTCACAAAGGTAGCAGAGATGGTGGTGGGCGTGACAGAGAACGTCGTAAAACTGGGTCTGTCCATGATTGCAGAGGAATGGGAGTTTTATGATCAGCTGCTGCGTGACCGGAAGGATCTGCGTCCAGGTTGGCAGATAGTCCGCCGCGATCGGGTGTCGAAACTTACGTCATTAGGGGAAGTGGTCTACCATAAAACGTATTTCCATAATTCAGTGACAGGAGAACGATGCTATCTTCTGGATCGGCTGATGGGCTTTGAGCCGGGAGAGCGGCTGACGGAGGATGCTGTTGCGAGAATTCTGGAGGAAGCAGCTGACAGCAGCTATCGAAAGGGCGGCCTGAATGCCAGCATTGCCGGAGACGCTGTCAGTAAGGTGACTGTCATGGAAAAGCTGCACACGTTGGAGTTTCCTGCGTCTCCTGTACCGGCAGAAAAGCGGCAGGTGAAGACACTTTATATTGATGCCGACGAGGACCATGTAGAACTGCAGTATCTGAAGAAGAAGGGGGACATCCAGAAACCACGGAGCAATATTTTTATGCCCAGGCTGGTTTATGTTTATGAAGGAATCCATGCAGAAGGGGATCGGCATGAGCTGGTACAGGTAAAATATTTTGGCGGCGGTTATGAAGGGAGCGAAGGAAACCGGACACTCTGGAAGGAAGTATACGATTATATCGAGAATGCTTATGACGGGGAATACCTGGAACGCATTTATGTAAATGGGGATGGCGCAGAATGGATAAGGTCAGGAGCAAGGCAGCATGGGAAAGCGAAGTTTGTGCTGGATAAATACCATATGCATAAGTACATTATCGCCGCAACATCCCATCTGAAGGATTCCGCGCCAGATGTGAGGAGCGAGCTTTGGCGGGCAATCAATGGCAAGAGGAAGACGGATGCGGAAAATGTCTTTGAGCGGATTCTGGCCATCACAGAAAGCGAGGGCAAGAGGAAGGCTATAGAGACATCGAAACAGTATATCCTGGGGAACTGGGCGGCAATCATGAACGGGGTGAAGAACCGGAAGGACAACATCCATTGCAGCGCGGAGGGGCATGTCAGCCACATCTATTCAGACCGGATGAGCTCGCGTCCACTGGGATGGTCGATCGTTGGTGCAGACAGAATGGCGAGGCTGAGGGTGTATAAGAAAAATGGCGGGGATATGCTGGAGCTGGTCCGGTATCAGAAGAAGCAATTAAAAAAGGCCGCTGGCGCAGAAGAAGTCATTTTCAGTGCAAGTGAGATGCTGGGAATGGAGCGTGCGCACAGGAAACGGTTGGGGAACCTGGCCAATGTGCCAGTATATACAATTCCATATCCACAGATAAAGAAGATTGCGGCGCTCAAGAATCAGATATGGGGCTTGTAAAAAAGGACAAAAGGGGATAAACTGAAACAGTAATCGTAACACATCGTTAGGGGCGACTCTGTCCGTTTGATTCCTACAATAAACTTACGCTATCTTTTTTTATAGTTTGTGTTGACATTACTGTCAAAACATGGTAGATTTAATTTATAAAGACGTGT
>JAJPXQ010000047.1:0-9474 GCA_021205385.1 Lachnospiraceae bacterium
AGCTGCTCTTTTTCGTGGCTCTGAATCCGATACTTTCCTAATTCATTATAACAGAAATTTCGCAGCCCGCGAAACAATTGGTGCGTTCAAATGCTACCAGTTGTGCCAGACAAAATCGAACGACTGAAAAACCGGCAGGTAATTGTTCAAATATCAGCTTACCCTTACCGTAATCCTGTCATTATTCGCGGTAATCGTGAAAGTTCTATACGCGTAGTAGCGGAATGAACTCAAAGACTGTAGATCTAAGGCTTTGACAAGATTATTGACCTCTATCTTTACTGCCTTTCCATAATCGCCATAAGTATTTTCCATCGTGGCCCACACGTCATTCATTTTTGTTCCTTTCAAAACCTTCATTGTGAAACTCCCCGTCATGCCTCGCAGAGACGAGAAAGTCCAACTGTCACTGCCGCCGCTTACGGATGCCATTTCCTCATCATCCAATGCCCTTATCGCCTCTGCTGACGCGAAAGATTCTTCGCTCTTAATGTCCGTTTTCATATGAATCGTCCTTCCTTCTCTTTAAAATGATTATGACGAAATGGTAACATTATTTACCTTGATAAGACTATCCACCGCATCGACCTTAATGTTGCATTTCGCATAGTAGCGCGCTCTGTAAAGACTATACGCCTGCATATCATGGCTTTTGACATATGCATTGACCAATTTCTGTACTTCGTTTCCATAATCGCCAGCTATAGACATCTTCTTCCACAAATCATTCATTAGATCGTCCGCATATATGCTGACAGAGAAACTCCCCGTATAGCCATTCAGGGGAGAACCGCCACTTACGGATGCTATTTCATCATCCTCCAGCGGCATTACCGTCTGCATTGAATCAAAGTCCTTTTCACTTGCATTGTCTGACTTCATATAAATTCCCTTTCCTTTCTTTGTATTTCGCGGCCACGCAGACGACAACCTCTGGTCATCTGCCGTTCGCTGTATTTTTATCTTATCATAAAAAAATCTGTTCGCGGAAACGCTGCCAGTTGTGCCAAACAAAATCGATCGACTGAAAAACCGGCAGGTAATTGTTCAAATATCATCTTACCGTAATCCTATCATTATTCGCATAAATCATGAACTCGCACTGCGCGTAGTAGTGACATTTAAGGCAATCATAACCCTGAAGCCCTAATGTTTTGACAATATTATTGACCTCTTTCTTTACTGCCTTTCCATAATCGCCATAATTATTTTCCATCTCAGCCCACACGTCATTCATTTTAGTTCCTTTCATAACCTTCATTGTGAAACTCCCCGTCATGCCTTGCAGAGACGGGAAATTCCAACTGTTGCCACCGCTTACGGATGCCATTTCCTCATCTTCCAATGCTCTTATCGTCTCTGCTGAACCAAAAGGTTCTTCGCTCCTAATGTCTGTTTTCATATGAATCACCCTTCCTTCTTTTAAAATTATTATGACGAAATGATAACACTATTTACCTTGATAAAACTATCCACCGCAACAACTTCAATCAATTGTTTCGCAATGTAGCGCGCTTTACTAGCACTATACTCCTGCATATCATGGCTTTTGACATATGCATTGACCAATTTCTGTACTTCTTTTCCATAATCACCAACTAAAGACATGCTACTCCACAAATCATTCATTAGATCTCCTTTCGCTATGCAGACATCGAAACTCCCCGTATAGCCATTCAGGGCAGCACCGCCACTTACGGATACTATTTCATCATCCTCCAGCGGCATTACGGCCTGCATTGAATCAAAGTCCTTTTCACTCGTATTGTCTGACTTCATATAAATCTCCTTTCCTTTCTTTGTATTTCGCGGCTACGCAGACAACAACCTCTGGTCATCTGCCGTTCGCTGTATTTTTATCTTATCATAAAAAAAACCGTTCGCGGAAACAATTCGTGCGATGGTTTCCGTCCAGTTGTGCCTTTTCCCGGGATTCTCGCGCTGCCGCAAAACACCTTACCCGGCCCTGTGATCGAGTAGGAGGCGGCTTGTCGGCTCCTACTCGCCCGCGCGGGCCGGGTGCGGCTTTAGCCGCAGATTCCTTGCCCGGCCCTGCGCATACAAAAAAAACGGGCTGGTTTTCACAGCCCGTTTTTCTGTCAAAAGGAAAAACCATTTTATACGTTGCGGCAGTCAGTACAGCGTCGTCCTGCCTACATAAGCTTCATCATCCAGCCGCTGCCTTGCCACCAGTTCCGCAAACCTCCCGTCCAGGCGGATCAGCTCCTCATAAGTCCCATCTTCGACAATCTTTCCGTGCTCCAGATAAATGATGCGGTCGCACTGGCGGATCGTCGAGAGCCGGTGCGCGATCACGATACGCGTACATTTCAGGGCGTCAAGCGATTCCGACACCTTCTTCTGCGTCAGGTTGTCCAGCGCCGAGGTCGCCTCATCAAACATCAGGATCTTCGGCGAAGGCGCAATGGCACGCGCGATCATCAGCCGCTGTCTCTGTCCGCCGGAAATGCCGCCGGATCCCTCCGAGATGACCGTGTGCATCCCCATCGGCATCCTGCGAATATCGTCCGCGATACCGGCAAGCTCCGCTGCCCGCCATGCATCTTCCATGGTCAGCCATGGCGCGGAGATCGTGATGTTAGAGAAAATATCCCCCTGGAACAGTTTCCCGTTCTGCATCACGACGCCAATCCGCCGCCGGAGGGATTTCAGGTCGATGGTCGAAAGGTCTTTCCCGTCATAGTAGACGGCGCCCTTGTCCGGCAGCTCAAATCCGAGCAAGATACGCATCAGTGTAGACTTTCCGCAGCCTGTCGCACCTACAATGGCTATGTATTGACCCGGCCGGATTTTCAGTGTCAGATCATCGAGGACATTCGGCATATTCTCATTGTAGCGGAAGGTGGCGTTGTTGAGCTCGATGCTGCCGGAGAGCCGGGTAACGACCTGTTTCCCGACCGAGATCTCCGGCACGGAATCCAGGATGGGTTTTGCGATGTCAAGAATCGGCTTAATATTGGCCGCCGTCAGGGCAATGGACGCCAGCGACATAAATGCGCCGGATACCATGCCGTAAGCCGTATTGAACGCATAGTAATCCGCCACAGGCACCTGGCTCTTAGCGGAAAAATAGTACATGACGATCGTTCCGATCAGAGAGATCGCCGTGGAAAGCACGGAATTGTACTTGATAAACGCAGGCGGGTTGTAGGACATCTTCGCACTCTTGCTGTAGACGTCCGCCCATCTGGCAAATGCCCTCTTTTCCGCTCCGGAGAGCTTGATCTTCTGGACGCCGGTGATCAGCGCGTAGCTCATACCGGATTCCTTAACCCCGATCTCCATCTGTTTTTTTGCAACTCTCATCTGCGCCAGAGCCGTCACTACGGAAAAAAGCATCGTCACAAGGATCACACACAGTGCCGGGACTACCAGTGCCGGCGCATAGACAAAAATCTGCGTGATGTAGACGAGCGAGAACACCGATGTCAGGCCGGAAGAGAGCACCGCAGAGACCAGCAGATCGCAGAGCGCGTTGACCTGCTCGCAGCGGCTGGAGAGGTCGCCGGAGCTGTAATCCTTGAAAAAAGCAGCCGGAAGCGACATCACCCTCATCATGGTAGCCGCCTGCACCGAAAGGTTCAGCTTCGTGTTGATCCGTGCCGACAAAAGGGCACTGACGGAATTTAAAAGCAGCGAGGCTACACTGACACAGGCCATGAAGATCACGATCGCCGTCAGCAGCTGCATACTCCCGCTCTCCACGACATCCCCGATCAGCAGGTTATTCAGCCGCGGCGTGATCAGTCCGACCAGCGTCACCGCCAGTGTGCCGAGCCCGACAAGGATGAAATCGGACACGGAGAGAATACTGAGTATATAGCGGAAGATCGTCGGTATAGTCAGCTTCTCCATCGGGAACGGCTTGTAAAACGCGATGGCTTCATCCTCAAACAGTTCCTCATTTTTATTGCTGATCTTCACCGTCTTCCCGCTTGCCGTGTCATAATAGCTGTATCCGGATATCCCGGATGGGACAAAAGCGACGATGGTTCCATCCTCTTTTTTTACGCCGAGCATGGCGCCGATCGCATCCTTGTACCAGCCCTTTTCCAGCTTCACGCCCCTGCGCATGATCCCATAGGGGCGCATCAGGAATTCGAGCTGTTCATTCATATCTTTCACACCATCCGGCAGTTCCTGACTCTTTACATGGTAGAAAGCCAGGATCTGGTCTATGGCATCCTTTGTCTTTTCCGCGTCCGTCTCAAACGCCGCGGATACTTTTGAGCCGAGGACCGCGTCCGCAATCCCGGAGAACGCGGCGGCGAATACGTCGTCGTCGTTCTGTTTTCTCTGTCTGATCTGTTCATCAAACCAGCCCATACGCGTTCCTCCTGTTATTCATTCGATACAAGTTCCGTATACAAGCCGCCCTTCGCGTACAGCTCTTCATGCGTGCCGCGCTCTACGACCTTTCCGTTATCCAGCACAATGATCTCGTCGCAGTCGCGGATGGTGGACAGCCTGTGCGCCACCACGATGCAGGTGATGCCCCGGTCGCGGATGGAATTGACCACATTGTACTCGGTCCTCGCATCCAGTGCGGAGGTCGCCTCATCCAGGATGATGATGGTCGGGTCCTGCGCCAGCACCCGGGCAATCTCCATCCTCTGGCGCTGCCCGCCGGAGAAGTCCTTGCCGCCCTCTGTAATCTTGTACTGATAGCCGCCCTCGCGCTGCATGATATCCTCATGAAGCTGGGCGTCCCTCGCCGCCAGGATCATCTCAAAGTCCTCGATGGAGCTGTCCCACATCTTAATGTTGTTCGCGATCGTGTCCTCAAATAAGATGATATCCTGGTCGACCACCGCCAGTGACCCGGTAAAGATGCTGCGGTCGATCTGGTGAATCGGCTTCCCGTCAAAGAGGATCTCGCCGCTCCACGGCTGATACAGCCCGGAGATCAGCTTCGAAAGCGTAGATTTCCCGCAGCCGGAAGAGCCGACAAACGCCACGCGGCTGCCAGGCTCCAGCGTCATACTGAAATTCTCGATCAGCGGATCCGCCAGGCGGGAATAGCCGAACGTCACGTTGCGCAGCTCCACGCGGCCGGACAGTTTATCGTATTCCGCAGTGTCCGCGGCATCCGTATCTTCGTTTTCATAGTTCACATCTGTCGGGTACTGCATCACATCCTCGACGCGCTCCATCTGCGTGCGCATCTCCTGGATGCTCTGCCCCGCTGAGATCAGCGTGTTCGCCGGCTCCAGGAAGGAACTCATATATCCCTGGAACGCCATGATCATGCCGACCGTAAATTTCCCCTGTATCGTCAGGTATACGCCCAGCGCCAGCACCGTCAGGTCCGCCAGGGAGGAGACGATGGAAGGCACCAGCCCGAGGTACTGATCCAGCCGCGCGAACCGCACCTCCTGCGTATTGACACTGGCCTGGTACCCGGACCATTTTTCAAAATAGCCGTTCTCCGCACCGCTCGCCTTGATGGTCTCGATCATCTCAATGCCCGCCACGGTCGCCCCGGCCAGCTTGCCGCTGTCGCGCATCATGACACGGGTGATATTCACACGCTTCTTCGAGATCACCTGCGACATCGCAACATTGATCAGGGTCGAACACAGACCCACCACGGTGAGGATCGGGCTGTAGCGCAGCATTACAACCAGATAGAACACCATCATGACCGTGTTCAGAACCAGCGGCGCAAAGGTGTTGACCAGCGTACCGGAGATGGAAGCATTTTCCGACTGGCGCTGCTGGATATCCCCCGCCATGCGCTGTGAGAAAAACTCCATCGGCATCCGCAGCACCTTCCACATGAAAGAAGTATTGCCATAGGAGGCCATCTTGCCGTCAATCCGGTACGTGACGCTGGTATTGATAAAGGAAACAAGCAGTTCCAGCGCCGCAAGCAGGGAAAGCCCGATGATAAACGGGTACAGCCAGCCCGGATTCTCCCCCGTCAGCAGCCGGTCCAGGAATATCCGGGAGAAGCCCGGCCGGATAACGCCGATCAGGGAGGTGATCGCCGTCGTCAGCACAACAAATGCGATCGCGCTCCCTGTGCCTTCCATGCGCTTTCTGGCAAACGAAAGGACGCTTTTCTGCTTTCCGCTCGGCTCAAACTCCTCCGTCGGCTCAAACATCAGGCAGACGCCGGTAAAAGCTTCGTCAAATGCCTCCATGGACACACTGTAGTTTCCTCTTGCCGGATCGTTCAGGTACGCCTTGCTCCCCTTAAACCCATCCAGGACAACAAAGTGGTTGAAGTTCCAGTGGATGATGCAGGGGAAACGCCCCTTTTCCCTTAAGGCCTCCGGCTCAAAGCGGTAGCCCTGCGCCTTCAGCCCATAGCTTCTGGCGGCCCTTAAGATATTGCGGGCATTGGATCCGTCACGGGAGACGCCGCAGTCCGCGCGCACCTGCTCCAGCGGAATCCATTTTTCGTAATAAGCCAGTATCATCGTCAGGCTTGCCGCCCCGCACTCAAGCGCTTCCATCTGCATGACCACGGGGACTTTGGCGACGCCGGACGTGACAGGCTGTTTGATCTTTCTTTCGTTCTGCACGATACTCTCCATTCTTTACAACAGTCTTTGCCTTCGCTCACCGCAGGCCTTTTCAGTTCACCACAAACGACACCGGCGATATGCTTTCGATCGTAATCTGCGCCTCGTACACACCTTCCGCAAGCGCCGCGTCAAACGTGATCCCGTAGACCCATTCTCCCGTCTCCAGACCGCTTACGTGCAGCGCATAGTCCGAAAAATTCTCCGTGCTGACCACCACCGGGGTATCCGATACTTCACCGTCCGCGATCTCATAGTCCACGCCGTCAACTGTCACCGTCTTCCCCGCAATGTCGAAAATATCGTCCTCAGAGACATATACCGTAAAGCTTCCGCCATCCGCCAGGGCGACTGCCGTAAGTGTGGTGTCCAGCCGCCCAAAAATGCCCCAGACGCAGACGCCCGCCAACAGCAGGATCACCGCCCCAAGCACCAGCCAGACACCGGGGCTGCATACCTTCAGATAATCATTCAGCTGCTCCGGTGAAGACATCCGGTCCAAGCTTTTTTTCCTGAAAATTGAATTGTTCTCCATAGCGCCTCCGTCCTTTAAACTATCTTATCGTAACTGTTCAGTACCTTCACAGTTACGAGGGAAAATCCATTTAAAATCGCTACGCGATGGGATTTTCCCTTGTAATATTTATGCTTTCATACGTACCTCGCAGCAAGTGTGAGGTACTGTCCTGAATAATTACATCGTATCTTTTCCTGTCTATATCGCCGGATCCCGGCGCTTTATTTGATCGTGATTCGTCCCTGTCCGTATGGATCGGCGTACTCTTCACCGATGGTGCCGCCCAGGTTATCCATAATATAAGCAAACATCATGTCCATGTCTGAAATGATATTGTCCTCCAGCACCGTGGCGTCCGCGAACATGCTCATACCGCTGCCGCAGGAAATCAGCATATAGTCATGCGATGCCACCGTATAGGTCGCTTCCAGGTCGATCGGCTCGCCGTCCACCAGCACATCCGTAACGCGGTACTCGCCGTCTACCGAGACAAAGTTGCCCTCATCATCTACCTGCACACTGCTCTCAATCGAGGAATCAATGGTATAGGTCAGGCCGGATACCTGCAGGAACCCGCCGTTCTCCTCCGGATAGTTCCGGGCGCCCATCTCCAGCGCGTCCAGAATCTGCTGCCCGGTCGCTTCCACAACGCATCCCATGTTGCCGAAAGGCAGTACCATCAGCGCGTCATAGTAGGTCACATCACCCACCGAAATACCTTCGCGGATGCCGCCGCCGTTGCAAAGGCCGATATCCGCGCCAAGCACATAGCGGTACGCGTCGGTCACAAGGTCAGCCAGGTTGGTCTCAGCCAGACGCACCAGACGATCCCCTGTCTCCGGATCGGAATCCGTCAGATCCACCTCGGAATAACCAATCACCGTCTGCAGGACGTCCGCATACTGTTCCTCAATCGCCAGTACAAACTGGTTCATCTCATCGTCCACTGCCAGGCCGTCGTCTGTGTATACGAGGCTCTCTCCCTCAGCCGGCACTTCCTCGATCAGCTCAGCAGAGATCGTTCCGTCCGCATCAATCGTCATCTTTCCGATAGAAGCCAGCTTCGTGCCGGTCTGTGTCAGCAGCACTTCCTCGCCGTCCGCGTTCTCCACATATTTCACATAGGTTTCATGGGAATGCCCGTCGATGCAGGCGTCGATCCCCGTCGTATTCGCAAGCACCGCGTCAGACGTCCAGTATTCCGTGACGCCCTCTTCGCCCAGATGCGCCACCAGAATCACATAGTCCACACCTTCCGCGCGCGCTTCGTCCACCGAAGCCTGTACCTGCGCGTACAGCGCCTCGCCGGTAGAATCTTCGCAGAAACCGTAAATATACTCGCCGTCTTCATTCTGGAAATAGGCCGGCGTAGACTTGGAGAAGGATTCCGGCGTCGTCACACCCACATACGCCACGGAGACATCTCCGTACTCAATGATCTTATATGCGTCAAACACCGTCTCACCGGTCGTAAGATCCATGAAGTTGCAGGAATAATAGCCGCATTCCAGCTCTTCCGCCAGCTCCAGGAAGCGCTCCATGCCAAAGTCATACTCATGGTTCCCCGGAATAGCAAAGTCATACTCCAGCTCATTCATCATCTCGATCAGGTATTCCCCTTCGGAAAGCGTACCGAGAGGCGCGCCCTGGATCACATCGCCCGCGTCCACCAGCGTAACATAAGAAGAAAGCTCCTCCATCTGCTTCTGATAGAGCGCCAGCCCCGCGTAGGTAACGCCGCTGTCCACGCCGCAGTGGACGTCATTGGTATAGAGGATGATGATATCCTCCGATCCCGCGTCGGCCTCGTCCGCGAATACCGACACAGTGCCAAACGATGCCGACATGGCCATGCTCAGGCCCAGCAGCATCGCTATCAATTTTCTGTTGCCCTTTTTCATATTCATTTTATTTTTCCTCCTTATTAAAACGTTTCAGCTATATGAGCCCATGATATGGGCTTATTACTGGCTTGTAACATGATGGGCAGTAATATCCACTGCCATTCCACTTTACTGTTACCTGGCAGTTAGGGCACAGACCATCGTTTCCAACCACAATTCCTTCCTTTCCTCCCGAAGCGCCCTCCGGCTTCTCATCGGCGAGCTCCATTTCCGCATCCGGGACCTGCGGTTGCATCTTGTTTTCATTCCCGTTCATATTTCTGTCCTCTCCTTAATAAGAATACTTCAATTACGCGCCATTGAAACTTGCTATTTTATTACACGATGGGCAGTACCATTTTCTATCGCTTTTTCTTCGCTTTACTGCTACTTGGCAGTCAGGGCACAGACCATCACTTTTAACAAAAATGGTTGCACTTTCTTTTCCTCCTCCGGAAGCACCCTCCAGCTTCTCATCGGCGAGCTCCATTTCCTCTTCCGGAACCTGCGGCTCCATCCTGTT
>JAJPXQ010000047.1:9574-11792 GCA_021205385.1 Lachnospiraceae bacterium
GCTTCTCATCGGCGAGCTCCATTTCCTCTTCCGGAACCTGCGGCTCCATCCTGTTTTCATTCCCGTTCATATTGCCGTCCTCCTTTCGGTTGGATTGATTAACGGTTCCTTTTGCGTGGATCCAGCTGCACGGCGCGCAGATTATATTCAGGATCGGCGTGTATATAACTTGCACCTTTTACAGAACAATACACCGCTTCTCAATCCCGTAACAAGCGGCTCATGACACCAATAACAACAACCATTTCCGTCATCTATCGTGTAATCGGGAGTTTCTCCAGAAACGTCCTCCAGCTTTTCATCCGTGATCTCTGTTTTTCCGGTCGGAATCCCCGGTTCTGTTGCCTGTAGTTCCGCCCTCTTTTCGTTCCCATTCATATTCTTGTTCATCTCCCAATTGGATGTTTACCTGATTGATTCCTTTTGCATAAACCCATTACGCTTCGATCGTCAGGATATCCACAAATCCGGTCACTTCAAAGACCTCCATGATTGTCTCATTGACACTCCGGATCGTCATCTTCCCCTGACGGTTCATGACTTTCTGCGCGGCCAGGAGCACACGCAGACCCGCAGATGATATGTAATCCAGCTTTGCAAAGTCAAATTCCAGACTTTTGACGTCGGAAATGTCCGTCTTCAGCGTCTTCTCCAGCTGCGGCGCCGTCGTCGTATCCAGACGCCCGCTCAGCTCCAGTGTCAGTGTATCGTCATTTTTTGTTTTTCTGATCTCCATATGTATGCTCCTTTTTAAATAAAAATACGTTTCCGATAAGCGTTTCATTTTCCGAACCGGAGGCTTTTCCTGCTTTCGGTCAACCTTCTACAATTCCTCTTCTGAGAGAACGTCCGGATTCTGTTTCATACCAGAGCCGTCTATGTGCTTCTTCACCCGGAGAATATTCTGTCCGTCTTTGTATTCATAAGAAATATCATCCATACTCTTTTTTACCATATAGATGCCTAGGCCTCCGATTTCCCGTTCTTCGGCTGACAGCGTAATATCCGGATCCTTGCCGGAAAGCGGGTCGTAGGGGATTCCATGATCGATAAAAGTAATAAATACCGTCCAATCGCTCACCTCTACCCGGACCGTCGCCGGGCCAACGCCGGGATGATACGCGTAATGCGCAATATTTCCAAACAGCTCATCTATCGCAATGTCTATCTGCATCTGTGCTTTCATCGGACAACCGTATTGTTCCAGCTTTTCATTCACGAAATCAGTCACAACGTCGATATTCTCCACCACCGCGTCTACTGAAATCTGTTCGCCCTTTGTCCTGTTGCCTGCCTTTTCCTCCATCGCCGCAGTCCTCCTTTCCGTTTCCGCCCACGAAGCAGCCGCTCACCTGCCCAGCTGCCCGTTCACCTGCAAAGTCCGCTTCCGCAGGCGCGGTGAACTTCGCGTAAATCCTATTATAACAGCAATTTCTGCTTTCTGCGAAACAATTGGTGCGTTCAAACCGTACCAGTTGTGACACTTTTAGAAAAAGGGGGAAACGTTATCACTGCATTTCCCCGGATGTTTTACCGCGATAATACAATGTCAGCATGGTGATGTCATCAAACTGCGGCGCTTCTCCTACAAAACGGTCGATCTCTTCCTGTACCTGCGAGAGCAGATCCGCGCAGATGGCGTTTTCTTTCCGGTTGAGCGCCGCCAGCATCCGATCCGTGCCGAACAGTTCTTCCTCCCGGCTGGTAGCCTCCGCCACGCCGTCCGTATAGACAAAGATGGTATCTCCCGGCAAAAGCGTCAGCTCGTATTCCCTGTAGCGCGAATCCTCCATACCGGCCAGCACCAGTCCGTGCCGATCGCGGAATAGCTCAAAGCTTCCTCCGGCTCTGCGGATCGCCGGGAATTCGTGTCCCGCGTTCGCGCAGACGAGGCGGCCGTCTGAGATAGTCAGAATACCCAGCCATACCGTAACAAACATCCCGGACTCATTGCTTTCACAGAGCTGGTTGTTGACTTTCTCCAGTACCTCTTTCGCGGAAAGCCCCGCCTGTGCCGCATTTTTGATCAGGGTCTTTGCTATAACCATAAACATAGCCGCAGGCACCCCTTTGCCCGAGACATCTGCGATCACCAGCGCAAGATGGTCCTCATCTACAAGGAAGAAATCGTAAAAATCTCCGCCCACCTCTTTCGCCGGATTCATGGAAGCATACAGATCAAACTCTTTCCGGTTCGGAAATGGCGGAAAGATACTAG
>JAJPXQ010000096.1 GCA_021205385.1 Lachnospiraceae bacterium
ATATGTCCAGATTCAGCCTTGGCATAATCTGCAGGGCCTGAATATAATGATATGGCGCGGTGTAGATCTATTTGATCGAAATATCAATAAAAAAAAAAACGCTTAAATTTAGCGAATGATTATAGTCGCCTTTATAGAGCGAAAACAAAATAAGCATCCCACCGCTACCGGTAATACCAAGCGCCGGCTGCACGGCATCCGTGCTTCCCGAAGCTTCAAAAACTACATCAAAACCGTAAGACTTGCTGAACAGCGCGCCTTCCTTATAAATATTATCACGACAGGGATCCAGAACGAGATCCGCGCCGAGCTCCCGGGCAAATTTTCTCCTCGCTGCGATCGGCTCGATTACCATTACCTCCGCGGCGCCGCTTAGCTTCGCGAGCTGTAGCATCATAAGACCTATCCCGCCAGCGCCAAAAATGGCCACCCGGCTGCCAGTGGTCACCCCTGCTTCCTCCATTGCGCGGATACAGCAGGTCAGAGGTTCCGTGAGACAGGCCTGTTCCATGCTCACGCTTTCCGGTATTTTGTAGCACTGCCGTTCATTCCAGACCACATATTCCGCCATGCAATTCATATGCCACACAGCATTGCGGCACAACTGCCTCCTGCCTGTTTCGCAATAATAGCATCGACCGCAGTAATTGGCATAATTTCCGGTCACCCGATCTCCGACTGACAGATTCTTGTACAGTACATTCCTTCCAATCGCCTCTATCGTGCCGGATATTTCATGGCCAAGGGGCATAATCCTTGCGTCTCCCCGCAGCTTTCCGTCCACATACCCTCTCTCATCACCACAGATTGCGCAGTATTTTACACGAATCATCACATCATTCGGAGAAAGCAGCTTTGGTTTCGGAATCTCTATCAGTTCCGGTTTCCCGTCCTCTGTAAAACAAACTGAACGCATCTTAACCTCTCCGCTCCCCATGGTATTTCTTCTGGTACTCTCTGGGCGTCATCTCTGTCCTTCCTTTAAAGACCTTGCAAAAGTATTTTGCGTTTTCAAAGCCGGTTTCCTGCGCCACTTCATTGATTTTCTTTTTTCCCTGTGCCAACAGCCTTTTCGCTTGACGAAGACGCACGGCAAGCAGGTAATCAGAAAAAGTTACCCCAACCTTCTGCGCAAACAGATGACTTAAGTAAGCAGAGGAAACACCAAGATTTGCTGCCAGTTCTTTCTGATTGACAGGTCCTGCATAATTCTTACGAATATAGTGAATAGCCTGACAAATCACCGGCGTCTCTCTGATTTCAGGATTCATGCAGTGCATCAACTCCATAATCTGCCTCCGTAGCTTTTCGAAAGCATCCTCAATATACTGGCAATCCTCAAAAGTTAATGTTTCATATTCATCAAGACCATAAATCGCCCTCATATCCCCGCAGACAAAGCGCAACTCATCACACAGGCGCCAATAACTTTTGACATCCATACTATTTTTTATCTGCTCAAGCAAAATTTCACTCAGGTCTGTCTCCAAAGAGACAGGATCGTTCTCAACAATATCATAACGAATACGATAAATCTGCTCCGCTATAATATTTTCCGGGATAGCAACCTGGTCCTGTCTTACCTGCTCTTCATACAGAAGATTCCTTCCCTTTCGAAAAAAACATAACTACTCCATTTCCCGGCACGTTTTAAGCCAGCCGCCAACCCGGAAAACTGATCAATCGGTGCAGAGACAAAAAGAGACATATTTTCAGCAAACAGTCTCCTGCAATCCTGATAAATTTCCTGAACTAAGCTTTGTATTTTTGTACTGTCGTTGACCAGAAAAAAGATCTGTTCCTCGCTGAAAAATACATAGCCATTCTTGTATTGTTTCAGGATTTTCTTCCATCGTCCCCAATAGTTTTCTACAATCTTCGCGGCGGAATCTGATGCCCCAAAAACTCTCAGCGCCAGAATCCAGACTCGCGCGTTCACACGGACGTCCATCTGATATTTATCTTTCAACACCACAAAGTCAGCGACATTCCTGCACTCAAGTATGGATTGATACATATTCTTACTGAAACTTTGTGAAAGAGAAGTTTCGACCTGATCCAGTTGATTTAAAGCCCTGCCCAGACTGCTGTCATTCATGGATTCCTCGCTGATATAAGACAATGTATCACTATACTCAAGAGGAACGTTAATATTGTCACACTCTCCGACGACCAGAATCTTTCCTATATAATCACCCTCGCTTAATTTCCGCAGCAGATCTTCCAGAGACAACATCACCATAAACTGACTGACAATCACAATATCCGGATTCATGGTCAGTGCTTTTTCCAGCCCAACGCTGCCATTGAGAGCTTCGTCGAGGAAACGATATTCCGGCATTTTATCCAGCATCGTATGAATCCTTGCCCTGAGCTCCGGTTCTACAATTATCAGCAAAATGTCTTTCATCACACCACCGCCTCTGGTTTTCTCATTCCAGAGATGTTTTCGCCACATTTTCCATATACATTATAAACGATTGTTATCAGGAGTTTTTGAGGGTTCTGATTTCTTTGCTTTTTTCCTCCCCAGAATAATCAGAATGGCGGAGCCCACGATCATCACCGCCGCCAGCAGCTGGGAGATCGGGATCCCGGTCGAACCGATCGTGAGCTGATCGGTGCGCAGCCCCTCGATCCACACCCGCCCGAGGCCGTAGCCCAGCAGGTAGAAGCAGAAAACCTCGCCGTCGAAGCGCTTCTTCTTCCGATACCAGTAGAGGAAGCAGATCACGCCGACGTTCCACAGCGACTCATAGAGAAAGGTCGGATGCACCTGGATGAACTGCTCTCCCGCAATCACCTGCACGTTCGCCCACATCTCCTCCGTGATCTCATGGGCGCGCACCGCGCTCACCGGCAGCTGCATCGCGAGCAGATTGTCCGTATAGCCGCCGAAGGCCTCGCGGTTGAAGAAATTGCCCCAGCGGCCCAGGATCTGCCCGGCTACCAGGCCGAGACAGGCCGTGTCCAGCCGCAGGCCAAAGTTATATTTCTTCACCCGGCAGTAAATATAGATGCTGACAACCGCGCCGATCACGCCGCCGTAGATCGCGAGACCTCCCTGCCGCAGGTTGAGGATGCTGAGCAGATTATCCTTATAATTGTCCCACGAGAAGAACACATAGTAGGCTCTCGCGCAGGCGATCCCGGCGATCACGCCGATGATCACCATATCGATATAGCTGTCCGTGTCCTGCCCGGTGCGCTTCGCCTCGCGCTCGGCCAGGGTGAGCCCCAGCAGGATCGCGCAGCCGATGATGATGCCGTAGTAGGCGATCTCAAAGCCGAAGACCGAGACGGATTTACCCACGTTATTCAGATAAATTCCCAGGTTCGGGAAATTGATTGACATGTTCATAATTCTTCACCCTATACGTTAAAGAGAAACTCAATCACATCGCCGTCCTGCACGACGTACTCCTTCCCTTCACTGCCGACCAGACCTTTCGCGCGGGCGGCGGCAATCGAGCCGCAGTCCAGCAGATCCTGATAGTTCACGACCTCCGCGCGGATGAAGCCGCGCTCGAAATCCGAGTGAATCTTTCCGGCGGCCTGCGGCGCCTTGGTACCCTGTTTGATCGTCCAGGCGCGCGTCTCCTTCTCTCCCGCTGTCAGGAAGCTCATAAGGCCGAGCAGACGATAGCTGGCCTGGATCAGCTTGTCCAGACCCGACTGCGCGATGCCGAGATCCTCGAGGAACATCTTCTTCTCATCCTCCTCGAGTTCGGAGATCTCCTGCTCAATCTGCGCGCAGACGACGAAGACCTCGCTGCCGCTCTCCTGCGCATAAGCGCGCACCTTCTGCACGCCCTCATTCGATGCGGCATCGTCCGCCAGATCATCCTCCGAGACATTGGCTGCGAAAATCACGGGCTTGCAGGTCAGAAGGTTATAGGAATCGAGCCAGGCCTGCTCGTCCTCGTCGCGGATATCCGTGAAGCTCTTCCCCAGCTTGCCCTGCTCGAGATGCTCTTTCAGCCGTTTCATAAGGTCGAGCTCCTTCGCGAGCGTCTTGTCATTACGCGCGCCGCGGACGCCCTTCGCGATTCTCCGATCGAGGATTTCGATATCCGAGAAAATCAGCTCGAGGTCGATTGTCTCGATATCGCGCAGCGGGTCGACGCTGCCGTCTACGTGCACAACGTTCGCGTCCTCAAAGCAACGCACCACATGGACAATCGCATCCACCTCGCGGATATTTGCGAGAAACTGGTTGCCCAGGCCCTCACCCTTCGACGCGCCCTTCACGAGGCCCGCGATGTCGACGAACTCGATGACTGCCGGGGTCACCTTCTGTGAGTGATAGAGCGCTGAGAGCTTTTCCAGCCGCTCGTCCGGCACGGCCACCACGCCCACGTTCGGGTCGATCGTGCAGAAGGGATAGTTGGCCGACTCGGCCCCCGCTTTCGTCAGAGAATTAAAAAGTGTACTCTTGCCCACGTTCGGCAGGCCGACGATACCTAGTTTCATACTTGTATTTACCTTTTCAGAAAGCCCTGATTTTCAAGGGCTTCCGCCTTTCTCGATATTTTATCTGCGCCCTTTTTTACGCCCTTTTCATGCATCTATCCATCAATCCCGGCGTTTTCCTTCACGCATACAACCTTACATTTCTTTTTATAACAGGCAATTCCATAACGATAGATTGTATGATACCCCTCCTCCCTCAGCTCATCGGTGTAGTGCAGGGATTCGATCTGCGAGAGCGCCTCCTGACAGGCCGCGTCATACAGAGCGTTCCTGGCATATTTCGTTTCAATAATAATACCGGTATCCTCGTCCTCAATCCGGATACAAATATCGCTGAAACCCTCTCCGGATTCCCGGTTTGACTTCACATACCAGTCGCTTTTATAACCCAGGATGCCGAGCAGGATTCCGTGGTAAAAGTTTTCTTTCGTCGGCTTCCGCACAAAGGTATCCCGGATACTGATGGTCTGCTTCAGATAAGCGTTGAACTGCCTTTCGACTTCCGCGGCATCACCATTTTGCAGGGCGCGGCAGAACGCGTTCAGCCGTTCCCCATCCTTCGGCACATTCTCTTTGAACATTTTCATGATCTGGTCTGTGAAAATGTTCCTGATCTCGCGGTTCGGGATCGCCAGCTGATACCGCTTTCCCTCTGGTCTGCCACACTGCGTCAGGTAACCTGTCGTAAACAGGAGGCTCCAGATATTGTCAATAGAATCATAAAGCCGATTGTAGGTCAGGTCCTCATAAATCTCCTTTGTTACCGTTTCGCCCGCTATCAGCGACTCAATCTCACCTTTCGTTACGCCGCTGCCTGTCATTTCGATGAAATGACGTACTGCGTCGTTGCCGCTGGTATTCGACCAGTAGTCTTTTGGACTGGCAGTGGGATCCATGCGAAGCTCCGCACAATAGCTGATCACATCCCACGGACAATATATGTCTGCGTTTCCGAATCGATATCCGTCATACCACTCCCGGACTTCCTCATATTTCTCCGCCAGATTATAATATTTCAGCATCGCTCGCACTTCCGGATCGGTAAAGCCGAAATACTCGTTAAATCCCGCTGTGGAGATCGATAAAACACGCAGATTGTTCAGTCCGGTAAAAATGCTCTCCTTCGCCACACGCAGGCAGCCGGTCATCACCGCGAAGTACAGACTTTCGTTTGTCTTGAGCGCCAGATCAAATATGCCGCGGATCATATCCACCATCTGATCATAATAACCTCTGTCATTTGCCTTGGACAGGGGAACGTCGTATTCATCAATCAGGATCAGCACCTTTTTCTCATAGTGTTTGCAAAGCAGGGAAGAAAGCAGTTTGAGGCTTCCTTTCAGCGTCGCTTCCGACATGGTATAATTCCCATCCCCGTTCAGATCGGGAGTGATCAGCTGCCGGTAAAGCACTTTGTCCGTTTCGGTAAGCCGTTCACTTTCTGTGAGCAGGGTTTCAAACCGTCTGGCCTCATCGCCGATCACAGAGCGTAGAATCGAACAGGCTGATTCATAATCACGCCCATTTACGCTTTTCAGACTGATCGAGATGACCGGAAATTTTCCCATATACGCTTCGCATAGCGCTTTTTCTTCGGAAATCGCCAGTCCCTCAAACAGAGATTTATCACTGCCGATCTCGAAAAAAGCCTTCAGCATGCTCATATTCAGCGATTTGCCGAAACGGCGCGGACGGGTAAACAGGTTCACTTTTCCCCAGTCGTTCAGCAGATCACGGATCATCGCCGTCTTATCCACATAGTAAAAACCGTCTTCCCGAATCTGCTGAAAGTCCTCAATCCCAATCGGCAGCTTTTTTCTCACATCGGCAGCAGACACGCTTTTCACGCCCCTTTCTGTTAAAAAAATGCTTCTTCGCAACAGACAAGCCGAAAACTTTACATGATAATTTTATAGACGTCGTTAAACAGGATCACGACCATCAGCCCCATGAGCAGCACGAAGCCGACGAAGTGCACCATGCCTTCCTTCTCGGGCGGCACGGCCTTGCCGCGAATGACTTCAATGAGAAGAAACAGCAGCCGTCCGCCGTCCAGTGCCGGGATCGGCAGCAGATTCATGACGCCGAGGTTCACGCTCAGCAGAATCGCCATCATCATCATGTTCAGCGTCACATAGTACCAGCCGTCCGCGCGCGATTCCTCGTAGGTCTCCCCGATCGCACTGACAATGCCGACCGGGCCGGACATATCATTCAGTCCTACCTGCCCCCTGACCAGCATCGCGAGACTCTGCACCGTCGCTTTCAGCCAATAGCGGACCTCCGCGGCGCTGTAGCCCACGACCTCCAGGACATTTCCCTTTGTGCGCACGCCGCTCTTCTGAAAGCCGTAAAGGTAGCTGCCGCTCTCGCTCAGCTGCGGTACAAGTGTCACAGTATAGACCTGCCCGTCCCTCTTATATTTTACCGTGGTCGTCTCGCCCTGATGAAGGCTGCTGTACAGGCTCACTTCACGGTAGAGGTACGTGCGGCTGCCGCCAATGCTGACGATCTCGTCGCCATCCTGCATCCCCGCTTCCGCCGCGGGATAGCCTTCCATGACTCCGATCACCGTGTCGTCGTAGCCCACGCCTCCGATGATGAAGAGCGCCAGGATATAGGCCAGGATAAAGTTGAAGACCGGCCCGGCGGCCACGACCGAGATCCGCGTCCAGACCGACTTCGACTGAAAAGAATCTTCACGCGGAACGCCTTCCGTCTCCTCGCCGTCCTCGCCCTCCATCATACAGGAACCTCCGAAGGGCAGCAATTTGATACAGTAAAGCGTCTCTCCGACCTGTTTGCTCACAAGCCGCGGTCCCATGCCGATGGAAAACTCATTGACCCGGATCCCGCCCCGCTTCGCCAGGAGGAAATGTCCCAGTTCGTGAACGATAATCAACAGGCTGAAAATAATCAGCGCCAGAATAATACTCAATCTACCACCTGCTCTCTATCCTCTCATAGACTGATGCTTCCACGTCCAGAATTTCTTCGACTGTGGGCGCGCTCTTCGCCTTATGCGCCGCCATGCACTCCCCGATGATCATCGGAATGTCGAGAAATCCGATCTTCCGCGCGAGGAACTTTGCCACCGCGCGCTCGTTGGCCGCGTTGTAGACTGTCGGCATCGTTCCTCCGGCAGCCGCCGCGTCGAACGCGAGCCGCAGTCCAGGGAAGCTCTCCATATCCGGTTTCTCAAAGGTAATCTGCCCCAACGTCCAGAAATCCAATCGTTCGCCCGGCAGATGCCGGCGTTCCGGATAATAGAGCGCGTACTGGATCGGCAGCTTCATATCCGGCGTGCCGAGCTGCGCAATCACCGCTCCATCCTCGAACTCCACCATCGAATGGATGATGCTCTTCGGCTGCACGACGATCTGGATGTCCTTCGGCTCCACGCCGAAAAGCCAGCGCGCCTCCATCATCTCCAGCCCTTTATTGACCAGCGTAGCCGAGTCGATCGTAATCTTGCGCCCCATTGACCAGTTCGGGTGCTTCAGCGCATCCTCGACCTGTACATTTTCAAGCTCCTCCTTCTTCCGCCCCCGGAACGGCCCGCCCGAGGCGGTCAGAAGTATTTTTTTGATCTGCGCTCTGTTTTCTCCGTTCAGGCACTGGAAGATCGCGCTGTGCTCGGAGTCGACCGGCAGAATCCGCACGCCGCGTTCCTTCGCCAGCGGCATGATGAGATGTCCCGCGGTCACCAGCGTTTCCTTATTTGCCAGAGCGATATCCTTTCCTGCCTCCATCGCCGCAATCGTGGGACGGATCCCGATCATGCCGACGATCGCTGTCACGAGAATCTCCGCTTCCGGATCCGTCGCAATCTCAAGAAGACCGTCCATGCCGGATACTACCCGCACGGGCAGATCCGCCACGCGTCCTTTCAGTTCCTTTGCCTTCTCCTGCGTCCACATCGCCGCAAGCTTCGGTCGAAACTCCCGGATCTGCGCCTCCATGCGGTCAACATTGGAACCTGCCGCCAGCGCAGTGACCTCGATATCACCGTTATTTCTCACCACCTCAAGCGTCTGTGTCCCGATCGAACCGGTGGAGCCCAGTATCGCTATCTTCTTCATCTTCAGCCTACTCCTTTATCCTGTCATCCCTGCTGTAAAAACCGTCTCAGCCTGCCACCAGCAGCGCCAGCGTGTAGATCAGCGGGGCCGTCACGATCACACTGTCAAATCGATCCAGTATTCCGCCATGCCCGGGGATCAGATTGCCATAATCCTTGACACCGTGCTGCCGCTTCACCGCCGAGGCTGCCAGGTCCCCGATCTGTGACGCGATCGCCCCGATCATACAGATCAGTGCGTAAACTCCCGCATAACCGCCGAGCAGGCCTCCGTAAACTGCGCCCAGAATCCCTGCGCCGACGACGCCGCCGACCGCGCCTTCGATCGATTTCTTCGGGCTTAAGACCGGCGCCAGCTTATGCTTTCCAAACAGCATCCCGACACAGTAAGCGCAGGTATCGCAGCCCCAGGCACACAGGAAAATCAGCCAGACAATATAAAAACCGCGTTCCAGCATTCTCGTCTGATAAATAAAGCTCAGCATGACCGGCACGTAGACAATCCCGAAAAAGGCTGCCATGACCGTCGTCGTGTCGTACTTCGGAAATGTAAATACATAGACTGCCATGATCGCCAGAAAGGTTACCGGCAATACCAGCCAGATTTTCTCCGCTCCGAAACCTCCGCAGATCACATAACACATCCACTCCCAGGCCGCAGTCCCGATCATGCCCACGTACCACAGACCGCTGCGCGGGCCGATACCAAAGACCCGGTAAAACTCATGCAGACCGATAAAGCCCGCCGCCGCCGTGAAGATCCACAGCGGCCAGCTCCCATAATAACAGGTCACAAGCACCAGTACAACCAGAACCGCGCCGCTCAAAAGTCTCTTTAAAAATGACGTCACGTCTCCTTCACCCCTCCATAGCGGCGGTCCCTTAGATTATACCGGTCAATCGCCTTCTGAAGCTCCGCCTTGTCGAAATCCGGCCACGGCACATCTGTGAAATAGAATTCCGTATAGGCAAGCTGCCACATTAAATAATTGGAAAGCCGCAGTTCCCCGCTCGTCCGGATCAGAAGATCCGGATCCGGGATCCCCGCCGTGTCAAGATGCGCGGCAATCACATCCTCCGTAATCTCCTCCGGGGCAAGTCCTTCCGCTGCGATCTTCCGCACCGCGCGGCAGATCTCGTCACGGCTCCCATAATTAATCGCAATCGTAAAATTAAGGCCGTCCTGATCCTTCGACTCTTCCTCGAGCTGCGCGATACTCTGCTGAATATCCTCGTCAAGCCCGGTCTTGTCACCGATCACACGTACCTTCATATGGTTCTTCTTCGCCGTCTTCACGCAGGTCTTCATATAATTGCGCAGCAGCGTCATCAGCGCATCCACCTCGTCCTTGCTGCGCTTCCAGTTCTCCGTGGAAAACGCATAGACCGTCAGGTACTTGATACCCATATAATATGCGTCTTCACAGATCTGCTCCACATTTTTTGCACCCTGCGCGTGTCCGTAATTGCGCGGCATCCCTTTGGCCTTCGCCCAGCGCCCGTTTCCGTCCAGAATGATCGCCACATGCTGCGGAACCGCCATTTCTTCTATCCTCCCCAAAACAGCTGAATCATAAATATATTAGGCTGCCGCCAGGGGCGACAGCCTCGAATCCTATACGGTCATAATCTCCTTCGACTTCTCCGCAACTGCTTTGTCGATCTCACCGATATACTTGTCTGTCAGCTTCTGCGCCTTCGTCTCCAGGCTCTTCTGATCATCTTCGGTCAGCTCGCCGCTCTTCTGCAGCTTCTTGAACGTCTCGTTCGCATCCCTGCGGATATTACGCACCGCGACCTTCGCGTCTTCGCCCTTCTTCTTGACATCCTTGGAGAGCGATTTTCTGCGCTCCTCGGTCAGCTCCGGGAAGACCAGGCGAATCGAGGAACCGTCGTTCGTCGGATTGATGCCGACGTCGGAAGCCGCGATCGCGCGCTCGATCGGCTTGATCATATTCTTCTCAAAGGGACGGATCTGGATCACCCGCGCCTCCGGTACGGCGATGTTCGCAACCTGCTGCAGCGGCGTCGGCATTCCGTAGTAGTCCACACGGATCTTGTCGAGCACATGCGGATTTGCGCGGCCCGCGCGGATCGCGGCAAAATCCTTCATCAGCACGTCGTAGGTCTTCGTCATCCTGGTCTCATATGGCTGTAATCTTTCTTCCATCTTAAATAATCCTCCCTTATACGGTCACTTTCGTCCCCGAAAATGTCCCTTTTACTGTGTTTACAATACTGTTTTCCCCGTTCAGCCCGAATACCAGCATCGGCATCCGGTTCTCCATGCACATGATCGAGGCCGTCAGATCCATCACGCCGAGCTTGCGATCGATAACCTCCTGAATCGGGATCTCGTCAAACTTCTTTGCCTGCGGATTCAGCTTCGGATCGCTGTCATAGATACCGTCCACTGCCTTCGCGAGCAGGATCACATCCGCCTCAATCTCCAGTGCCCGCAGTGCCGTCGTCGTATCCGTCGAGAAATAAGGATGACCGGTGCCTCCCGCAAAGAAAGCGACTCCGCCGCTCTCCAGAAGCTCCACCGCCTTATCCTTCGTGAACTGCTCCGCCATCGGTCCCATCGCAAAGGGGGTAAATACCTTTGTCTTCATCCCCACGCTGTGGAACATCTCCGAGACGTAGATACAGTTCATGACCGTCGCCAGCATGCCGATCTGGTCGGACTTCGTCCGGTCGATGTTCTCACTCGTCCGTCCGCGCCAGAAATTGCCTCCGCCGATGACCACGCCGACCTCAATGCCCTCATCGACAAGCTCCTTCACCTGGGCCGCTACGCCGAGGCAGGTCGCCTCGTCAAAGCCCGTGTGCCGCTCACCCGCGAGGGCTTCGCCGCTCAGTTTTAAAAGTACACGTTTCATATCGCACCTCTGTCAAGTCCATAACTTGTGACCATCTTACCATACTATGTAAATTTTTTCAATCCATTCCTCACAGCTCTGCCGAGTCCAGTACAATCGTGAACGGTCCGTCGTTCAGGAGCTCCACCTTCATATCCGCCCCAAACTCGCCCTTCTCCACGACCGGAACCTGCTCCCGGCATTTCGCGAGGATGTACTCGTACAGCTCATTCGCCACCCGAGTTTGCCACTTCACTGATTAAATGATAAAAATTTTTTCCTTATTTTGC